>CAZWAT010000018.1:0-24552 GCA_964632015.1 uncultured Planctomycetaceae bacterium | reverse complement strand
GTAATAGCCTTGCTTGCCTTACCGGCTGCGATTGCCTCGCAGTTTGCGCGAAGGTTGTGGTCCATAATGCTGCTCGCGGTTGCGGTAAGCATGGTCACAACCATTGGCGGGTTGGCGATAAGCTTTGCCCCCGATCTGCCATCGGGCGCGACAATAATCGTTTTGACGGCGGTGGGGTACGTGGGGGCGCTTGTCTATTCGACATGGCGGCACAGACGCATGCTGCGTTTGCGGGTATCCCGTCCCCAGGAAGATTCACCGGCGCGGGAAGCGGGGCGATAGGGGCTCAGTCCTTCAGTTCTACGTTCCAGTACGCCATGTTCAGGAACTGTTTCCACGAGGCGTATTTCTCGCTGGTGAGTCGCAGCGCTATGGTGGGGGGGCGTTTGGGTTTGACAGGCTCGGCGACCAGCTTCATCCCCGCCTGCGCGGGTGTTCGTCCGCCCTTTTTGACGTTGCAGCGGATGCAGGAACAAACGATGTTTGTCCAGCTTGCCTCTCCACCCTGACTGCGGGGCACGACATGATCGAGACTCAATTCGGAGGTCGAAAACTTCTTTCCGCAATACTGGCAGCGATTTCTATCACGAGCGAAGATATTTCTTCTATTGAATTTGACGGCCATTCTCGGCATGCGATCTGTGAACAGAAGGCGGATGATCTTTGGCACAATCAGCTCGAATCGCACGCACTTGATCCAGTCGTGGTGATCTCGCTGATAATGTGCTCGCTGCTGGCTGACCTGCTGCCAGGATTGGAAGTCATACGAGGTGTACTGACTGTCTTCGCAGGTTACGATCTCTGCGATCTCTTTAAAGAGCATGCAGAAGGCCCTTCGGGCCGAGATGACCCGTATTGCCGCGTAGTGCTTATTGAGCACCAACACGTGCGAATCAAGTGCGCTGGGCTCCACGACGACCATAATGCATCCTCATCTTGGTTCGGGACGCTCCCTCAAAGCACGCCGTCCTTCTCTAATTTACCATATTGCCCGCGCAAGGCAATGGCCCCTTGAGATCTAGAGTTGGGCTATGTTGTGAAATTCTTCCTTCAAGGCCGGGTAAAGACGCTTGTACTGCCTGTAATATTTCGCATACAGCCGTCGCGCTGACGGGCGCGGTTTTATGGTTCTGGTGATGGATATCGCCTGCGAGCACGCCTGGCGGATGTCTTTGAATATGCCCGTCCCCACGGCCGCCAATAACGCTGCACCGTAAGCGGGACCCTGGTCGGCGTTGATTGTGACGCATTGTGATCCGTAGATGTCAGTCTGCAACTGACGCCAGAATTCGCTACGAGCCCCACCGCCACTAAGGCGAATCTGTCGCACCTTTACGCCGCGTTCAACAAATGCCTCAACAGCGTCATTCATGGCGAAAGTCGCTCCTTCCATCACGCTTCGAACCAGATCCCCGCGCGTTGTTCTGCTATGGATGCCTATCCAGCAGGCCCGCGCAAGCGGATCCGCGTGAGGCGTTCGCTCCCCGGTGAGATAGGGCAACCAGAAAACGCCCTCGCAACCCGGCGCCGCGGCAGAGGCCTTGTCGACAATAAGATCGTATGAGTCTACCTTCTTCTTGCGAGCTTCGATGACCTCGCAATCACCAAGAACGTTGCGATACCATTGCAGGCTTCCCCCGGCCGCCAGAATGCACCCGAACATGCAATATTCGCCTGCGACGCAAGAGCAGAATGTCTGCACTTTCGCCTGGGGGTCGGTAATATAATCCTTGGAATGTACGTACACGACACCGCTGGTTCCCATAGTTGCCGACAGCGTTCCCCCTGACACCACGCCATTGCCTACCGCGCCTACCGGTTGATCGCCTCCGCCTGCGACAACCGGCGTGCCCTTTGCGACTCCCAGTGCAGTCGCGGCCTGTGCGGTGAGTGTTCCGGCAATTTCGTGAGATTCCACAACAGGAGGCAGCATGTCCTTGTCTATTTGAAACCGGGAAATTATCTCGCTCGACCATTTTCTTCTTCGCTGATCGAGCATCAACGTACCGGACATGTCTGACACATCGCCGACATATTCGCCAGTAAGCCTGAGGCGCACGTAGTCCTTCGGTAGAAGCATATGCTTGATTCTGTCATAGATGTTCGGCTCGTGTTGTCGTACCCACAGAAGCTTTGTGAGGGTGAAGCTCGTCATGGCCCGGTTTCCGACAAGCTTGATCAGTCTGCCGGGTCCTCCCACGGATTGTTCAATTTCGCGGGCCTGATCGGCAGATCGCTGGTCGTTCCATATGATGCTTCGTCGCAGGCACTTGCCCTTGCCATCGGTGATCACTAACCCGTGCATTTGCCCGGATAAGCCGATGCCAACCACCTGTGTAGGACGGATCTTGGATCTTCTAATCGCCTTGCGGACGGAGTTGACGGTAGATTCCCACCAGTCGCGCGGATCCTGCTCGCTCCATCCGGCGCGAGGGGAGACGATGTCATGCTCACAGGTCGCTGTCGCCAGAACCTTTCCTTCGGTGTCAATAACGATGGATTTGGTTCCCGAGGTACCTATATCGATGCCCAGAAGATAAGCCATGTCTTTCTCCATGAAAACGCATGCATTGAATCACGATTATGGCCGGGGATCAAGACGGAGGTGTTGCAACTTCCGTGCCAGATAGGGTATTGGCGTGTGAACAAGTAATTATGCCATTAATGGATCAAAATACAATAAGCTGTCCCGTTTACGATGTATCTAATGTAAGTGTTTGTGAAGCAACTGTTTGTGGGAATAAGCGACTATTGTCGTCTGCCCTGTCCCCAGCCGGGTGAACGAGAGCTAATTTGCGGTGATAACACCCCAGCTTCTTGACAGCGGTACGAAAACGGTATATAGTCTTGGTCTATTATGGCTACAGCGACATGCACTAAGGCGCCCCGCAAGGCGCCATTAAAAAAGAAAACCACCAGGACCTACGAAGGGGCTCTGAAGTATCTTTTTGCACAGACCGACTATGAGCAGATGCTCAGGGTCCGGTACAACAGGGATACATTCAGTCTTGATCGTATGAGCTTGTTGGCAAAGAAGTTAGGCGATCCTCACAAGAAGATAGTGACCGCCCACATCGCCGGTACCAAGGGCAAGGGATCGACGGCGACCATGCTTGCCGAGATGCTTCGTGCCAGCGGTCTGAAGGTTGGGCTTTATACCTCTCCTCATATTTGTGATGTCAGGGAACGTATAGTCGTCAACGGTGAGATGATAACCCAGGCGGCCCTGACGAGGCTTATCTGTGAGGTGGAGCCCCACGTCGAAAAGATGAGCAAGGATAAGCCCACCTTCTTCGAAATCTTTACGGCAATTGCGTTTTTGCACTTTGCTCGTGAAGAGGTGGATATAGCTGTCATTGAGACCGGTCTTGGAGGCCGGCTTGACAGCACTAATATCATCACCCCCGCGGTGTGTGGGTTGACAAGCATCTCGATGGACCACATGCACCAGTTGGGAAAGACAATCAACCAGATCGCTGCCGAAAAGGCAGGTATCTTTAAGCCCCATGTGCCAGTCATTTCGGTGGCTCAACCGCCCGAAGCCAAGAGGGTGCTTCGTAGCGCTGCCAAAAATGTCGACGCCAACCTGATGTTTACCGGTGACGACATCGAGTTCAGTTATCGGGTCGAGTCGTCGCGTCAGCAAGGTTGTCACACGCGTATATGCCTGACTACGCCAAGAAGCCGCTTTGAGCATCTTTCGGTGCCCATGCTTGGCGAGCACCAGGCATTGAATCTTGGGCTTGCATTGGCGATGTTGGATCAGCTCAAGCTTGCCGGGCTCGATGTTAGCGATGAAGAGGCGGTGAAGGCTCTGGCGAACATCAAGATTCCGGGCAGGATGGAGATGGTCTCCAGCGATCCGCGAATTCTGTTGGACGGTGCTCATAATGCGGCGTCTGTTCATGCCCTGATGCGTGCGATAGGTCAGCACATTCCGTATGACTCGATGGTTATGGTCTTCGGATGCGCCGCCGACAAAGATGTTCCCGGCATGATGGAGCAGATCGCCAGCGGAGCGGACAAGGTGATTTTCACCCGCTCGCAGAATTCCAGGGCTGCCGATCCTCACGAGCTTGCCCAGGCATTTGAGGAACAATGCGGGCGCGTTGCACAGGTATGCGAGAACTTCACCGAGGCGATGCGAATAGCTTACAGTGCTGTCAGCAGGGAAGATCTAATCTGCATTTGCGGGTCGTTCTATCTTGTTGGCGAGGCCAAAAAGCTGCTGAAGAAGTAATTCGCTTCGTCTGCGATCAGCCCACCGCGGTCCTTGTCAGTTCCGACAAAAGCGTTTTGCCAGCGAACATTCCGCGCCAGCCGGACATTATCTTCAGACTGCTCAAGTCGGGTTGCTTGAGATCTGCCTTTGCCAGCTCTGTGTAGTGGCGTCGGCTTCCGAGCAGTTCATGTGCAAGCTGCTGCTTTTGGCATAGGTCATGTCCCGCAGCCAGCAGGCGGTCAACCAGTTGCTTCTCTTTCGCATCGACGTCATGTGCCAGCCGGTCAGGCCAGAAGGAAGGCTTGAGAGACTTGCCCTTCTTGATTATTCCCAGGATCTCGGCTCCGCAGGTCTTGGCTATGGGTTTAGGAAAGAACCGCACTGAGGCAAGGGAGTCCAAGTTGTTGGGGCACGATCTGACCACGCCGATCATCGCTTCGTCTTTCAGGAATGTGCGTGGTGGGCAATCCGCCCGCCGGGCTGCCTGTTCTCGCCATGCCGCCAACTCTCTGAGAATCGCCAGTTGAGCCTGCGAAAGCTTCTGCGCGCCTCTCACTCGCGTATAGGCACGTCGGGGATCATTGTCGTAGTTACGCGGATCCTGGTAAGAGAGCATCTCCTGCTTCATCCAGTCCATTCGACCCATCTGTTCGAGCTGGTTGGAAAGCTCTTTATGCAGGGCGTGAAGATGCACCACATCGCCAGCGGCGTAATTGATCTGAGCGTTGCTTAGAGGCCTGATGGACCAGTCCGTAAACGTGTGTTCCTTGGGAACATCCACATCCAGCATCTGCTTGACCAGCTTTGCATAGGGGAGCGGATACTGCATGCCCACAAGCCCGGCTGCAATCTGCACGTCGAAGATGTTTGATGGGACGCCTTCGAGATTCAAAAAACATATCTCGAAATCCTGGCCGCCGGCATGAACAATCTTCTGCACATCCGGATCAAGAAGAACTGTTTCGAAGGGGCTCATGTTGACGGCCAGACAGTCTATCAGCGCCACCATCTCATCTGTAGCTACCTGCACGAGGCACAACTGCGGAATATAGCTGCGTTCGCGGATAAACTCGGTGTCGAAGCCAAACCGGCCATGACGTCGAAGCTCATCGCAGAGTCTTCTCAGCATGCCATCGGTATTCACAAAAAGCGGGCTACCGCTGTAATCGGATGTTGCGGAAGAATCGGTCACATCAGGATCCTGTCTTAATACGAGTTATCACTACTACACATTATTCAGCCCCCTTGGTTCAAGCAAATGGCGTTGCGATGTAGTCCTGGCAACTTGCCCAACCCACTTATATTCTTTTGCGATGCTCGCAACAACATCCCCGTCCCGCAAGTCTTCGGGAATAACTTCGTAAGTATAAGTTTCAATTTCAAGGTGCGAACACTGTTGGGCCGCTGCCTGCATGAAACCACCAAGAATATCGCCGGATGTTGATGACAGCCCGCTCCAGGATTTGAAAAACAGCGGCACGTGGAAGTGGACCCTCCATATCTCCTGGTCATCCACGGGTGAACGCAGGGCATCTGGCAGATCCATGAATGAGGTTATGTGTCCGTCGCTGCGTCGGGCCTTGACCTGGTGAAGATATACACTGTCGGCGAATTCCGCTAGGCGCTGTCGCGCCTGTTCCGTGGCTTTGGCCTCCAGCGCTGCCGATAGCTGAATCTTGCCCACCCGCACGCCCTGGCGAGCGTACTGTCGAAGACATTCGGCAGGGTCTTCAAACTGTACCGCTGCGTGAGCAGTATCCAAGCAAGTGCATATATGATGTCTCAGTATCTTGCTGGCCTCTTTGCTGTCGCAACCGATGATGTCCTTTACAATCGGCGTTCCATGACGTAGCAGATAATCACCTAGAAATTCACAGGCCTCGGCTGTCGTTTCGATGAAGCAATCGGGTTCGCCCTCAAGGGCAAGACAGATATCCTTGCCGCTCTGGCGTCTGATCGCCGCAAGCTGGGCTGCCGACCTGGCTAGTCGATCCACCATGGAGAGAATGTCACCATCATTGCGAATCCACCGTTTGTATGACCCCGGCACGGTGGATATGCTGCCCGTGACGCCATCGGGAAGCAGGCGAGCCAATATCGTCGCCAATTTCATCGTGTATTCATATCGGGCATCCTCACGCCAGTCCGGGCGATACACGTCTTGTTTGACTGATGTGCCATGAAACTGCCCATACGGAAAGCCGTTGATTGTAAACACGTACAAATTCTCAGACTTGCACATATCGGCAAACAGGTCAAGAGCGTTTGCGGTGAGCAACTCGTCGGCGGAGTTATTCCCGAGTCGCAACCCAAGTCCAAAGGGGCCGTCGGGCTTCACGGCAGAGCAAACCGCAAGGGTCTTGTGCATGATTGCCTTGAGATGTTCATCCCACGTTTCCCCCGGATGGATGTTCAGGCAGTAGGTCAGGTGTGTTGGCGGATTCGTGCCAAGCCTCATTGGGAATTCTCCGGTGGTCTTAGATGGTCTATGGCCCACCGTATCCAGCTTTCTTCGATATTGTGCACTTCAACCCTGCTGCCGATGCCATCGGGCAAGGTCACTGTCAGGCGTCCGCCGAGGTGTTCACGGAACTCTTCCAGGCCTGCAAGTATGCTCAAGGTGTCGCTGGCGTCTGTTTGTTCGAGCAGTTGCGACCATGTGGGCAGTCCGGTGCTAAAAAGCCCTGCAATAATGCTGTTCAACTGCGTTTCGTCGATCAGCCCCGCCCGAAAAGCGCAACAGGAATCAACCGCTATGCCGATCGACACCGCCTGACCGTGATTCAGAGAGTATTCGGACATTGTTTCGAGCTTGTGCCCCGCCCAATGCCCGAAGTCCAGAGGTCTTGCCGAACCGAACTCGAATGGATCACCGCCGCCAGCGATATGATCCAGGTGAAGAGTAGCTGTTTTATAAACTGCCTGCTCCATCGAAGGAAGATCTCTCGCACGCAGGGCAGATGCATGCTCACTCAACCAGTCGAAGAACGCCTTGTCTTTGATAATGGCCACTTTCCACGCTTCTGCGATGCCGGCGATCCAGTCATCCTCGTCGAGGCTCGACAAGAAAGAAAAATCGTTTATCACCGCCCATGGTGGCGCGAAGGTACCCACGAAATTCTTCATTCCGTGTTCATCCATCCCGTTTTTGACGCCAATGCCCGCATCTGCCTGCGACAGCGTTGTGGTGGGCATTCTGACGAATCTCACTCCGCGATGAACAATCGCTGAAGCGAAACCCAGCATGTCCAGCGCGCTTCCCCCGCCGATCCCAAGCACGAAGCTTTGGCGATCAAGATGGAGATTGCCCATCATCCACATGACATCTCGCACAGGCCCCCAGCCGGACTTGGCGGATTTGCCGCCAGGAACCAGCTCCGGCGCGCCCGCAAGCTCCAATTGGGTAGGGTGCGAATGGAAATACTCCCGCAACTGGGGGATTATTTGACTCTGTTTGGCGCACAGACCCGAGTCAATAAACACAGCAACGCGATGACGCTTGTTCTCGCCCAGACGGTTGAACACATCTGCAAGCAGAGAATTGTCAGCCCGAAAACATTCGTTTACGAAATGAACCGGATATTCGAACGGAACACTGATTCTCTGCGTGTATGCGGGAAATACCTCTTTGATCCTGTTACTGCCGATAATGCACCTCCAACCAATGCTCAACCGCCTTGGCGAGGTCGACAACATTGTCTATCTTTGCGTCAAGGTCGAAGTCGGCCCCGTATACCGGGCGATGGGCAGGCCCAACCCTTCCGTGTGAGCCGCGAATCCGGGAGGAATCGAGGCTGACTGATCCGGGCGGCCAGCCCCAGAACAGTTCACAAGGGTCATATCCAGGCTTGTTGTGAATATCTATGTGCCTGGCGTAATCGGGCGCTTCTTTGGGGTGAGCCCACCATGAGTACGCAAACCACCAGCCGCTACGGGCGGTGACTATCACCTCTCCACTGTTGGGGTGGTTTAGATGAACCTCCTTGTGCCTGTCTGGAGGCAGGACGTCTTCGACGCCCTCAAGGTCAGCGAGAACCTCGACGACCTGCGGAATATCCTTGTGGTCAGCCACATAAACATGCGCGACCTGGTGGTCAACCATTGCGAAGGCACGAGAAGAGAAGATATCCGGATATAGCATTCCCTGGACGTTACGTGTCTTCATCAAACCCGCCCGCGCCAGCGCGAAGTTGGGACGAACAGCCGATGTCACTGGTTCAATGCTGTAATCCCCATATATCAGCACTGAATAACCTGCCTCCTGTGCCGCGGCTGTGAGTTCTTCAATATCTCGGGCGAATTCCAAGCGAGCCGAGTTGGCTTTGTCTCCGGTCGGGTCATGTCGCTGAAGCGGGTAATCCAGCATGGGCAGATATGTCAGGCAGATGTCGGGGGCAAAATCACCGTTACGCAAGATCTCAGCGGTTGCTTTGGCGATCCATCTTCCGCCTCCAGGCCCAGCCATGGGACCCCAGTAATTCCGCAGCTTGAACGCGCCCAGTTTGTTCTTAAGGTATGGATACAGGTGACGGGGCTGGCTGTAGCAATCCTGTATCATTCCGCCATGGTGTTTGTGGATTGGCGCGGGCGAGATGATCATGTCCGCCTGTTCGCCCAGACTCTGCTGCCAGAACAGAATTGCGACCTTTGCACCTCTTTCATGCGGGCCTTGCCAGATCCTCCTTCCGCTGACAAGGGCGGAGGATTGTTCCCAGAACATAGCCTTTCGTAGCGGCCTGGAGAAGACCCCGTTGGAGATCATCCCATGTTCTGAGGGCATAAGACCAGTTCTGAACGATGCCTGCACAGAACATGTGACGGCGGGGAGGATGCTGTCCATCGGCTTGAACCTGATGCCATTGCAGTTCAGGTCTTTGTCAAGGGCAGCGACGGAAATTACCAATAGCTTTGTGCCCATGACCTTATGATAAGGAATTCCTGTGCTGAATTGAAGCAAGACCTGCGGCACGAAGCTGTAGAGCCTTTGCCTGACCCTGCGGATGAATGTAAGATAAGCGCTTCGAGGACATCGAGGATAGCTGTGCCCGGTAAATCGCAAATCTCAGAGCTGACGCCCGCCTTCAGGCGAATAGAGGCGAACTACTGGAGGCGATGGGGAATACATGTATGCTCGGTGGACATCCAGGGGCGCATCTCCTGGAGACCGGCGGCGGCGAGGGTCTGGAATTTCTCTGCTGATGCCAATCGCAAACGTGCCATCGATGCAGCGCTGAGGTGGGGGGATCCGACAGTCGAATCTTCCGCGGATGAACTTCTGATGTGGGCTGCGCCGATAATGCATAACTCCACCACGTTCGGGGGGCTGGTGGCGGTAGTGCCCGAACACGTTGTATTTCCAGACCACAATTCACGCGGGGTGCTTGATCTGCGTGGGGCATGCACCGATCTCAGATTACTGGTCGAAGCCGAGAACCTCACCAACGCCGCCTACCTTGAAGCAAGACGCCTCGAATACCTCCGCGAGCAGGAAAAGGCCCAGGCGATACATGAATTCAAGGTCACTCCACATGACGACATTCGCGAGATGTATCTGCGCCTTGAACCGGAGTTGCTGGCGGCAATTCGTCGAGATGATCGCCACGCCGCCCGAAGAATAACAGACTCGATGCTGGTGGTCATGCTGCACAGGGCAGGGGAGTCATTGAACCTGATCAAGGCATTCTTCATGGAGCTGGTTGTGTCGATGTGCAGAACCGCTGTCGAGGCGGGCGGGCAACCAGAGGAGCTTCTGGGCACAAACTTTTTAAGTCTTCAGCAACTTTCGCGGATTGATTCTGAAGAAGACCTCGCGCCGTGGTTGCACCGGGTACTGGATCACGTCATGGACCTTATCGGAAACCTTGCTGGAAGATCCACCATGCTTCCGGTGAGCGAGGCCCTCGAGTTCATGCGCAAGAACATAACAAGGGACATCGGCAGGGATGAAATAGCGAAGGCAGCCCATCTTTCGCCATATCATTTCTCAAGGATATTCAAGCAGCGGATGGGTAGAACCTGCACTGACATGCTCAACCAGATGAGAATGGACAAGGCGGCTCAACTGCTGGTGCGAACGAGCGACCCACTGGCGTCGGTAGCGATAGACTGCGGATTCGCTGACCAGAGCTACTTTACCAAGATTTTCAAGCGTTATTACAGCGTGACGCCGGGCAGGTATCGACTTATCCATCAGGGCCAGTCTTCAGCAAGCAACTGAAGGGGACGCCCCCACAGACCTCTTAAACAGCACCAAATTACCAAAGACTTGCACCTTGAGTGCAAGACCCTTAAGGGGTAGCGGCGGTATCGTTGTGCCTGTGTTTAATAGGGTTTGCCTCCGATAAGGACAGGTAGTCCATCGCGTGGCGAGAGGAGAAGCACATGGTAGCGTTAATGGATTCGTTGTCGGAAGCATTGATTCATGGCGACAGGCAGAAGGTTTCTCAACTGACGACACAGGCACTTGAACAAGGCGTAGCGCCGTCGAAGGTGCTTGAGGATGGGTTGATCGCCGGAATGATGGTGGTTGGCAATCGCTTCAGGGCGAACGAGGTTTATGTGCCTGAGGTGCTCATTGCCGCTCGTGCGATGCACGCCGGGTTGGATATTCTTCAGCCTGCTCTTACCAAGGCTGGCATCGAGCCCCGCGGGGTTGTTGTACTTGGTACCGTAAAGGGCGACCTGCACGATATAGGCAAGAACCTGGTGGGAATGATGCTGACAGGTGGCGGTCTGAAGGTTGTGGATATAGGCATCGATGCCTCCGCCGAAAAGTTTGTCGAGGCATGCAAAGAGAATGGCGCCCAGGTCTGCGCGATGAGCGCGTTGTTGACCACTACCATGCCCCAGATGGCTGAGGTGATCAAGGCATTGAAGGCGGCAAATGTAACGGCAAAGATCATCATTGGTGGTGCTCCGGTGACACAGAACTATGCAGACGACATCGGGGCTGATGGATACGCATCCGACGCCGCCAGCGCGGTTGACGTTGTTCAGTCGTTGATCGGGGAATAGGCGTTGGTGATGGAAGCTGTCGGCCGCGAGCGTTGTTGAGTGGTAATGCTCGCGGCCGGTTCTTTCATGCAGTTCAAATCATATTCAACTCGGCACATTCAATTCGAGTGTTTGAAAGAGGTTTTCAACGGTTTTTGCTGGTGTCGGTGGGGTGGTCTTGCATGACGACACAAACGACCTTGACGGATGCATCAGGTTTCCCGAATCATTTCCGCATGTTTCCTGCAGTACTTGGCCCAGGGTTTTGCAAGCAGGCGTTTCTTCTCTATTGGTTCTCCCTGTTGGGCCATGCACATGCCGTATGTTCCGTTTGAAATTCTCTCGAGCGCCTGGTCAATATCGTTCAACCTGTCTCTGGCTCGTCCCACCAGGGCCAGGTCAAGCTCCTGTTCATAGGCGTCCGAGGCAAGATCGGCGGGATGTGTCGGTAGCGTTGACATTCCCTGGTTCTGCTCGCCGGGCGCTGACGGGTCTTCCACCGAGTTTTCCAGATCTCGCAGGTCGTTGAGTATCTCCTGTCTTCTCTCAAGCAGCAGTTGTTTGAATTCACTGAGTTCACTTCTGGTGAACAAGGACTTGGTCTTTGACATTGTTCTCACCCCTTATCCGGCCTGCACCCCTTGCAGGCCACATGATTATCATAGCACCGAGATTTCGCCTTGATGGGTCTGTCGTCAGATTGGCGAGGGGATGGGCACCTATTCCAGCATCGCCTTTTCCAGCGTTCGGTCTTCGTCAATGTCCACGCGAATCTTGAACGAGGCGAACAGGTCGAGATACTGCTCCATCAACCTGGTCATCAGGAATTTCTGCTTTACGGTTTCGCGGGCCTGCAACCCCATCTGTCGTTGCAGATTATCGTCCTTGAGCAACTGAAGGGTTCGTTCGGCTGTCTCTTCGACAGATGTAACAAGAAAGCCGTTAACGCCATCGATGATCTGATATCTAATTCCCCCGACGTTTCCCCCGACAACCGGGGTTCCCTTCCACATGGCCTCGGTGACGGTCAGGCCGAACCCCTCGCGTATGGATTTCTGAATGACTACCGCCGCTTTTCGCTGAACGGCGTTGACCAGCATGCTGTCTTCACGGTTGATTATGAGCAGGCGTTCTTCCTGTTGATCCATCAGTGACTGGTAGACGGCTTCGCCTTCTGGATCATCAGTGGCGGCGCTTCCAAGCAAAACGAGCGTGCAGTCAACTTCCTTTCGCACCATCTTCCAGGCGTCGATAACGCCCTGTGGATCCTTCCATTTGTCGAACCTGGATACCTGCGTGATGATGGGAAGATCGGTTGGAATGTCATACTCTTCAAGCGCCTCGTCAATCTCTCCGGAGCTGAGGTCTTTGTTGATCAGGCTGAAGGGATCGGTTGCGGGCATGTGAAAAAACTGTGTCGGGCGAATGCTTTGTGCGTACTGCGGAATACTTACCACGACGGCGTCAAAACGTTCGATGAACTTTTTGAGATATTGCCATACCTGCGGATTGGGGCTTGTAAGGTCTATATGACACCGCCATATCCATGGGACATTGTGGGGATAGTGCTGTATCAGCGACAGCGGCTGGGGGTCGTGAATGATAATGATGTCGTGGTGCAGGTGCTTGCGCATCGAGTTTTCATAGTTCACCTGCTCGAAGAGTCTCTTTTGCTTGTCATCCAGGTGGACGGTCGCTCCCTGAAGCGCGTTGTGCATGCTCTTGGTGACGTGGAAGAAGTCGGGGTTTCCCTGAATGATCCGCCACCCTGTTTTCAGGCCCGCTTCGTTCATCAGCAGCGTCAGACTGGAAAGTTTGCTGGCGACGCCGCCTCCATAATAGGTGGAGGATATGTTCACTATGTGCTTGTCAGAAAGCTTCTGGGCCTTGGCGAGAATGCGATCTACCGCCTCTGCCCCGATGAATCTTTCATAGTCTTGCACTCGCATGACATGACCCTTTCAGGCTGCGATATGACCAGAGGCGACTCTGTGTCTGGCCTCCTCATACGCATGAAGGTAGTTGGTGATCAAGATGGACCATGAGAACTGTCCCGCGGATGCTTCAACCTTGTTTCGCAGCATGATGCGTTGTCGCCGATCGAGTTGGGTGTAGTCGTACAGCACATCCGTCAGCTCCCGCAGACTTTCTTGGTATGAGACATACCGTCTTGGAATGATGTACAGTCCCTGCTCGGCAGGCGTGGGCATGTTGTGGAGTGCGTACGCGCCGAACCCGCTCAGATCGCTGGTTATGGCGGGCGTCCCCAGCGCGAGACATTCTTCTGGGGTATATCCCCAAGGCTCGTAGTAGCTGGGAAAGACGCCAAGGTGGCAGGCTCGGGCGAACTGGTCATAGTCCATTGGTAGAAGGGGGCTGGCGGCGTTGATGAAATCGGGATAGTACACCACCTTGACGCGGTCCTCGGGCTTGTTTACCAGGTCATATTGCCTGATCATGTTAAGGACCTCGTCATTGGAGTCATCGACAAGATCGTGCGTCACCACTACGGGGTAACGTGTCAGCCGCCATGACTGTCTCAACCGGCGCAGGTTCAATCTCAGGTCGTCGTCAACCAGTTCGTCCAGCTTATGCGGGGTGTTCATGACGGTTGACATGAAAAGTCGCTGATCTACCTGATCTCGCACCTGACGGACGCTTTTTCGTATTTCCTCCATGACGCCGCGGCTCTGGAGTGCCTCGGGGTTCATAGACCTGAAAGGCCGTTTGCTGGTGATGAAGAAGACAATCGTAATGTCGGCGCCTTCGTTCTTCAGCCGCGAGTTAAGCCTCGCCATGGCATTGATCGTCAGATCGAATCCCTTGTTGCGAAACTCGTATCTTCCTGAAGTGAAGAAATATAGTGTGCGATCCAGGTCAAAGCAGTGATTGGCGAAAAAGTGCCCGATAACGAACTGGTGAATCTTCTCCTTGTTGATGCTGTGAAGATTCTGAAACTCGTGCATCGCCACGAATCGTTCGATGTTCAACCCATTCGGCAGCAGCACGTCGGGGTCTCTGCCAATAATCGACCTGCACTCGTATGCGGTGATCTCGCTGACGGTGGAGAAAACGTGTGCCCCGTGAGCAGCCGATCGTTCGAGCCTGACCTGGGCCTCGACGTTGAACCGGCGGGCGTCCTTGAGCCAGTCTACGAATGGCACATGATCATAAAACCACGGATCGTTCATCGCCAGGTATCGCCCCAGCGATGTCGCATGCGTGGTGAAGACGATGGTCAACGGCAGTCGGGCTCGGCGGATCTCTGGAATTGCACCTGCTCCCATCCACTCGTGAAAATGTCCAACCAGTGGGCATTCCGGCGCGCGTAACTCGCACAAGGCCCGAAAGAACCTCTCGACCAGGTGTCCGAAAAGCAGCACATCGTCAAGAAGCCAATTACCCTCGCGGCATGAGATGCAGTGGTTTTCCCACAGAATGTATCGGACATAATCAAGCTGGTGGCGGATGGAGTTGAAGTCCAGAAGAAGCACGCACGGGCGACCCGGAATAAGCCACCTACCATAATGAGCCCCCACGCCCTGGTTTCTCAAGGCGTCTATCGCCGGGGCAAATGGCCCGGAAAGGTCGAGTTCCTCGAACTCGGCCGAGGCGGACTCGGGATTGTACGGGCCGATGAGCAGATATCTTCCGCTCCAGTGATCCAGCATCGCGGGTACCTTGGAGCGGATGACGGTGTAGATTCCGCCCACCTGCTGACAGACTTCCCACGCGACCTCGCATAATAACGGATGCTGTTGAGCCAGTTCAGTTTGCGAATTCATCAATAACCTCTGTTGATTGATGCCGACAGGAAGCGGCAAATCATTGTAGGCTCTGATGAATTGTCGGATGACTAGCGAATGGTCTCCATTCCGTTCATGTAAGGTCTCAGTGCCTTGGGGACGGTGATTGTTCCGTCGGCGTTCTGATACATCTCAAGCACCGGGATGAGAATCCTGGGGCTGGCGATGACGGTGTTGTTGAGGGTATGGCAATAGCGCAGCTTGCCGTCGGGTCCCCTGTACCTCAGGTTCAGCCTGCGGGCCTGAAATTCATAGAACCTGCTCGCCGAATGCGTCTCGCCATAGCTGTTCCGGCTGGGCATCCAGGTCTCGATGTCGAACTTCTGAACCTGTCCTTGTCCAAGATCGCCAGTGCAGACATTCACCACGCGGTAGGGCAACTCGAGGGCCTTGAGGACATCCTCGGAGTTACGCAAAATCTCCTGGTGAAGCTCGATGGATCTGTTTTCGTCGTTGGGTCCCACGATCACCTGTTCGACCTTGTCGAAAACATGAATTCGATACAGGCCGTAGGTGTCTTTACCGGCTGCACCCGCCTCTCGCCGGAAGCAGGTGGACATCGCGATATACTTCAGCGGAAGCTGATCCTCTTCAAGAATTTCATCGCTGTGATAGGCGGTGAGTGGCACCTCTGCGGTTCCCACAAGACTCATCGAATCGCGTTCGGCGAGATATGCCTGGTCTTTTCCTGTGGGAAAGTATCCCGTGCCGTACATGACGGATTCGTTGACCAGAACGGGCACGTTAAGCAGCGTGTAGCCCTTGGCGATCATCTGGTCGACCGCAAGGCGAAGAATGGCGTAATGAAGCATGGCGCCTGCGCCCTTGAGAACGTAATTTCTTGATCCAGCTATTTTTACGCCGCGCGGAACGTCGATGATATTAAGCGATTCGCCCAACTGGATGTGGTCTTTGGGTTCAAAGTCGAACCTGGGCGGTTCTCCCTCAACCCTCAGTTGGACGTTTTCGGAGTCGTCAGCGCCTTGCGGTACGTCGTCGGCGGGGGGCTGGGGAACGAGCAGCATCAACTCGTTGAATACGGGCTCAAGCTCCGAGACCTTGTCGTTAAGCTCTTTTGCCCTTGCCTTGAGTTGGGACATGCGTTCGATTGCCTGTTGTTTATCGTCTCCCTTGAGGCGGGCAATATCCTTCCCGGCGGCGTTCTGGGCGGTTCGTATGTCCTGGAGTTCTCTAGAGGCTTCCAGGAGTTGTGCATCCACGTCCAGAAGGGCCTGAATGTCAACATCCATCCGCTTGAGCCTGGCGGCAGTGATGTACTTCTCGGGGTCCGCTCGCAATGCCTTTATGTCAATCATGGTGTTCCTTTTCACAATTTATTGCAAGTATCTCAAACAATAGTCCGCCGATATGCAAGAGTATTACCACACTGGTGTTGCCAATGTCGTGTTGGCAACGTATATCTTCTGCGTATGTTCAAATTTACCGTATCACACACAGATTCCAAGGCTCGCGTGGGGATTCTCACCACTCCTCATGGCGATGTCGAGACTCCGGTCTTCATGCCTGTGGGCACGGCCGCCAGCGTCAAGGGCGTCACCCCTGACCACCTCAAGATGTGCGGCGCCCGGATGGTGCTTTCCAACACGTATCATCTGCTGGTTCGCCCCGGTGCCCGGACGGTTGCAACCCTCGGAGGCCTGCACAGCATGATGGGCTGGAACGGGCCTATGCTTACAGACAGCGGAGGGTACCAGGTGTTCTCGCTGGCGCATCTTCGGCGGCTCGATGACAATGGGGTGGTCTTTCAGTCCCACGTGGATGGGTCGCAAATCGAACTGAGCCCACAGTCCGCCGTTGAGGCGCAGGCATTGCTTGGGGCCGATGTCATGATGCAACTCGATGAATGTGCCCCCGCCGACGCCACCCACGACCATGTGCATCAGGCGGTTGAGCGAAGCATCGCATGGGCCAGGGTATGCAAGGACAGGTGGGACTCACTCGATAGACGCTCGAACATGGGATTGCCCCAGGCGCTTTTCGCCATTCAGCAGGGCGGGGTGTTCACCGATCTGCGAGAACGCAGCGCCGCCGAGATAGTAAAGCTCGACCTGCCCGGATACGCCATAGGCGGGCTCTCCGTGGGCGAGGGGCACGAGGCGATGAGCGCTGTTCTGGATCGTGTGCATGACCAGTTCCCCGCACATAAGCCCAGATACCTGATGGGTGTTGGCGAACCCCGTGACATACTCGCCGCGGTCATGCGCGGCGTAGACATGTTCGACTGCGTCATGCCCACTCGTAACGCCCGCAATGCGCAGGCGTTTACTTTCTCGGGCAGGTTGAGGCTCAGAAACTCCTGCCATACCCAGGACCCCAAGCCGCTTGAAGATACCTGCGACTGCTACACCTGCCGAAACTTCAGCAGGGGCACGTTAAGGCACCTGTTCATGGCCGGCGAAATGCTTGGCCCGACGCTGGTGACTATTCACAACCTGCGGTTCTTTGCCCGGTTCATGTCCGCTATCAGGCAGGCTGTCGTAGAGGGGAATCTCGCCTCGATGGCGCAACGATGGCTGGCGGAGATGTATAAGGCGGGCGAGTGAGTTGCGAATAAACTTCGGAGCGCCGAGCGTGTTCTTGCCCGGCGCTCCGAACGGTGAGTTGAACTTCTGTTATTTCTTGTCTTCGGTCAGACCAGGTTCACCGGTGTGATGTATCGCCGACGGTACGAACCTCATTCTGATATTGTTCTGCTCGTCGACCTTGACCACCACTTCGCCATCTCTTGTCTCGATGACGGTTCCGATAATTCCACCAATGGTGGTGACCTTATCGCCCTTCTTCAGGGCCGAGATCATCTGCTGACGCTGTGCCTGCTGCTTCTTCTTCGCCCGGCTGGAGAAGATGAACAGTAGAACGAGAGCCCCAAGCATGATGAACACTATATACTGCGAGCTATGTGGCGGCTGTGGCACAGCAGGCTCTTCCTGTTCCTGCTCGGCCTGAGGGGCTTCGACAGGTGCGGCGGTGTCGTTTTCGGTTTGCACGGGGGCCAGTTCAGGCTGCTGCTGCGGGGTTGTATCATCCTGCGCAACCAGTGTCGCGGGTGCACAGAGAATTGCTACCAGACCAATCAAAGGTATAAGTCTCATTCTTGTTCCTTTCGAAGAATTCATAGTGCACGTTCTTACGCTCGTGCGGAATCAGAAGATTGTGCATAATTGCCCACCCGGGTCAAGAAAGAAGCCCATTTCGCCTAAAACATACCTCGTCCACCCCAGTCATCTTGTACTCGACATATGCGGTGGTTTCGAGCAGAATATCGCCCGATGACCGCGAGATCTCGAACAATACCGGCTCCACTGGTTGTTGCCGCTTGCGCCATGATAGGGGGTATTGTGCTGGGGCGTTACGTTTATGCGTCCTGGGTGTTGTGGTCGGTGCTTGTGCTGGCGTCGCTGGTTCTGGCTGCGTGCCTGTCACGAAGCACTCGGCTCGAGCCGCTCCCTCGGTATTGCGTGCTTCTGGCGATTGCATGCTGTTCGGCCTTGTACTCCAGAACCGCTTTCTATTCGGTGCCTGACAACCACATCATGACCTACACGGGCGAGAGCCGACAGTTGGCGACGGTCGAGGGTGTGGTTGTGTCTGTTCCGCATGTTCTGAAAGCAGGGGCACAGGAGGCGTTCGCCTATCCCCGTCCGCCTCGAATGACGTTCATCCTCGATGCCCAGGCAATTCATGCTTACAGAAAGGTAATTCCGGTTTCGGGCACGGTGTCGGTGACGCTGCATGGAGTTGACCCGACCATCGAGCCTGGTAATCGCCTGCGAATTGCCGGGTGGATGGGCAGGTGGCGAAAACCGCTCAATCCGGGTCAGGCCGACAGGTCTCTTTCCGCCCGGTACCGGCGACTGTATGTGTGGATGAGCGCGGAATCGGACGCTGCCCAAAAGATCTCCACCGCTGACGATAGCTGGTATCGTCTGCTGACGTGGCGAATGCAATCGTCAGCAATCGAGCATCTTGATTCGCCTGGCCCAGACGAACAGGTCGGTCAATTGCTCAGCGCTCTGGTGGTCGGTACCAGAGGGCCTGGATTACGCCGACTTAACGAGACCATGGCGCGTGCGGGAATAGCGCATTACCTGAGCATTTCCGGTACGCACCTGGCGATATTCCTGGCCTTCATCTATGGCTTGTGCAGGATATTTGTGCCTGATCCCCGTTATTGTGCAGCCGTGGTTCTGATGGTTCTTGCGGCGTACCTGCTGACCGCCGAACCAAACGCACCGCTGCTGAGAGCGTCGATCATGGCGTCGGCGATATGTCTTTCGGTGATCGGTGGGCGATCTTACAGCAAGCTCAACGCGTTGTCGGCTGCGGCTATGCTGCTGCTGGCGATAGACCCTCTGTCGCTGTTTCGTCCGGGCTTTCAGTTGAGTTTCAGCATTGTCCTGGGGATTATCATGCTCACCGAACCGCTGCACAATCGCCTCTTTGGACACTTTATCAAACGCAGAGGGCTTGTGGTGCATGCCCAACCCCATAGCCGCAAAAGACGCCTCGAACGCTGGTTGGCAGATGGGTTGATGAGCGCCACATCGGTGGGATTGGCTGCGTATATAACCTCCTTTCCCCTCTGCGCATATCACTTCGGCCTGTTCAGCCCGTATGGCGTGATACTTACAATTCTGCTTGCACCGCTGGTGGCTGCGGTGCTTCTACCCGCGTACATTTCTCTTGCGACGGCGTGGATAGTTCCAAACCTGTCGCGAACCCTGGGCGACATTTCCCTGCGGATTGCACAGCTTCTTGCCGATTGTGTCGGGTTGCTCGATTACCTGCCCGCCCTGAGCATTCAGGTGCGTCCACTGGGTTTTTTGTGGGTGATTCTGTGCTATGTGTTCGGGGCCGCGATCATGCTTCGCCATCGCCTGCCGTATGGACGAGTTCTCGCCGGGGTGCTTGCGATATGTCTTGTTGTGTTGACAGTGTATTCGCAAACCGATGCGGCGCATCCTGATGTTGCCGAATTCCACCTTCTGGCCGTGGGGCATGGGCAATGCGGCGTGATGCATACTCCAGATGGAAAGACCTATGTTTTCGACGCCGGTTCCAGAAGCGGAATAGACGTGTGGCGCACCTGCATGGAACCGTTCCTTCGCAATAGACGCCTGCCGACGCCCAAGGTGGCGTTCATCTCTCATGCGCACAGCGACCACTACAACGGACTGGCCGAGATGGTCGCTCGGGGATACATCAAACGCGTATATCTTCCCCGCCACTTCACTTTTGAGGGAAAGATGCCTCTCGATGCCGCCGCTGAGGGGTTTGCTGATCTTCTGCATCGCCACCAGGTTGAGCTTGTCTATCTTGGCGCGGGAGATGTCGTCAGGTTGGACGATAGAACAGTGGTTGAAGTGCTCTGGCCGGACGAGGATTTTGAAACGGACGACGCCAACGAGGACTCTCTGGTACTGCGGGTGCGATGCGACGAGAAATGTTTGATTCTGCCCGGCGACATCTCATTCATTGCGCAGACCCAACTGCTAAAGCGTGAAATGACCCGCGCGGACGCGCTGGTTGTGCCTCATCATGGTTCGCTCACACCGGCGCTGGCACAGTGGATAGAGCGATTGTCACCAAGGATTCTGCTTTGCAGCAGGCAGGGGAATGTGAACTGGCCTCGACAGATGAACGGTGAAAATCCGCCACTGGTTCAGGAGGATGTGCTTGTGACTTCAAAGCATGGCTGTGTGTCGCTAAGGCTGGGCAGGGGAACACTCGAAACAATAACGGCTTTTCCCTGATTTTTTGCATCATGTTGGTTTTGTCAAAATGAGGCGGGCGGTTATATTATCGCCAAAAGCAAGGAGCCGTTTCATGAAGGTATTTGTGAAAATCCTGTCGTTGTCCGGGATTCTGTTGGCGATGCTGTCGGGTTGTGGCAAGGAACTGACCATACATCAGTATCCTCCTTTCTGGACGCCTGATCTCAAGTCGGTAGCGGTCGTGCCATTCAGGGGTGAAAAGGGAGGTGAAGCGATCGCCGAAGAACTGGCGAATTCGCTCAGGGCGAACGCAACCTACCAGGTATTCAGCCCTGCTGACGTCCAGCAGCTTGCCTCCATGCAGGATCTGCAAATTGCCTTTGGAAGCGATGAAGTTGCAATGGCTGCACAGGTGCGAAGCATCGATTCGATGAACGTCCAGGCGATAATCAGCGGTTCCGTCACCACCTATGGAACCACCACGCGCAACGAGCAGCGACAGGAGCCTGTAATGGTATACGACAGCAGGCTCAAGAAGAATGTCGCCACAGGTCAGTATCGACGCTTTACCGTGACCCGACATGATGCGCATGTAGCTGCGACGGCTGCGCTGCTGACGCCCGATGGTTCTACAATCTACGCAACCCCCCAGCCGGCGAGCTGGCAACAGTATGCCGAAGGTTCTCCGCCCAGCGATTCAGCGCATGGCTGCCTTGCTGTGGCAAGATCCAAAGTCGTCGCCCAACTGGTAGAGCACTTCGCGATTGTGAAGAAGAAAATCAAGGTCAAGCCCGACGAAACGCTTATTCCCGCGGGCGAGTATTTTGAAGGCAAGTGGGACAAACGCAAAAAATTCGAGATCAGCGAACCGGCGATGAAAATTGTTCTGGCGCTACCGCCGGAGTGTGATCGTAATACCTTCAGAATCGCGATCAGCTCGAAAGATTCCCGCGCGTACATCGCCGAGGAGCAGATCACCTGGTCCCGCCAGATACCAAGCATGGGACATGTATTCGAGTTCGTACCCGCCGAGATTGCCCAGGCGGGCGTCGGAGAGGGCAAGTACACCGTGAAGTTGTTCAGTGGCACCAGCGAGCAGCCTTCTTTCGAGCAAGACTTCGAACTGGTTCACTCGCTTGAGCAATAGCGCCCGTCGCGGCGTCAATCAAGGGTTGCAAGGCGTTTGAGGATGGTCCTCGCAGCCATCTGTGTGCCGGGCAGGTGCAGACTCTCCGCGGCGCGCGACATCTGCTCGAGTTTTTCGCTGTCGTGAAGCAATTCGCAGGCGATGTTTGCGACATCTCCGTTGCCATTGGCGACCACGGCGGCACCTTTACGCGAGAAATATCGGGCATTTCCAACCTCCTGACCGGGGACCGGTTTGAGCAGGGCCATGGGTGTGCCAACCGCGCAGCATTCGGCCGTTGTCACGCCTCCAGGTTTCGTAATCATAAGTGATGCGACGAATATGAGTTCCTGAACGCGGTCTGTGAAGGAAACCGGGCGAAGATCGCCTTTGAGGGTTTCGGGCAATGCGGACAACTTGCCTAAAAGCTCTTTGTTCCTGCCTGCAAGCACGATGAGGAGGCATGGTGGGCATTTGGCGAGAATTCTCCGGGCGATCTTCTCGATGGGGCCACAGGTGAATTCGGCGCCACCGCTGAGCACGACAATTGGACGATCCTCGGGCAGCTTCCAGTCGCGAAGAATGCGATGGCGGTCCATGGGGGCGGTCCATTTGGGATGCACCGGAATGGTCGTCACCGTAGTATGATGTGGATCGATGCCCCACCTGGCGAGCTTGAATCGGTCGTCATCACTGGGCACGAACCAATGATCGACGCCTTGGGCATACCACCACCGATGCGGATCATAATCGGTAATCGTGACCATCTGCGGGCAGTGCAGCAGGCCCTGTCGCCGGATATGGTCGATGACGGGAGTGGTAAGAAAATGAGTGTTCACTATCAAGTCAGGCTGATCATTTATGAGCCTGTCGATAAAAGGCCCCATCCAGAATCGCTCGCCGATGATTCTGGCGTTTTCATGCCATGCCCGCCCAGGCCTGTCAGGGCGATTGAAAATGTCAAACCCAAGCCCATAAAGCCTGCCAAATCGCGTCATGCTCAGAACGTATCCGCTCTGGTAGTAAAGGCGGAAGGCCTTGGGCAGGATTTCAAGCACCTCGAGATGTTCTACGCACAGGTCAGGCGCGTCGAGCCTGAGCTGACCAACCAAGGCGTCGGCAACCTGACCATGACCGGCCCCAACGCGGGCCGAGACTATAAGGACCTTCTTTCCCGTTACGCTTTGCGTGTCCATGCCGGCAATCAGAACCTTCTGTCTTCCCGAAATCAAGCCGTATGATATTTACAAGATGTATTTGTATTAGTAAACTTGCGGATCAACTGCCTTTATGGAGGCCCTTTCGATGCGGCGGATTATCAGCAACATAGAACTTTTCATGTTTGACCTTGACGGAACCCTTTATCGTGGGGACAGGGTGTTCGAAGCTTCGGCATCTGTGCTTGACGAGATAAAGCGACAGGGCAAGCGATACCTGCTGCTGACGAACAACTCATCTAAAAGCTCCTGGGAATACCATGCCAAACTGCGGAAGATGGGTCTCCCTGCAGGGTCTGATGAAGTGTATACCTCGACAATGGCGACCATGGCGTATCTCAAACGGGTGGGCATGAAGAAGCTGTATGTTCTGGCGATGCCATCGGTCAAACGTGAATTCGAACAGGAGGGCTTTGTCCTGAGGGATGATGCCCCCGACGCGGTGGTGCTGTGCTTTGATCTTACCTTGACCTATGAGAAGATATACACCGCGTGCAGACTAATCATGTCGGGCTCCGCTTTTGTTGCAACGCATCCTGATGTACTTTGTCCCAGCGAGGGGTTTCCGTATCCGGACTGCGGCGCGATTTCCCGAATGATCACCGCAGCCACCGGCGCTGAACCGACAGTGCTGGGCAAGCCGAACAAGACCATGGTGGATGCCGCACTGGCGATTGGAAGAAGCTCTGCCCAGTCGGCAGCGATGGTGGGGGACCGCCTCAACACGGATATGGAAATGGGATACCGCACAAATCTCAAGACCATCCTTGTGCTTTCCGGCGTCACCAGCCAACAGGAAGTCAACCAGGCCCCCCGCAAGCCGGATATCATTCTTGAATCCGTCGCCGATCTGCTGCAACTGCTTGGTTCGTTGCGCCAGTAGGCTACTCTTCGCCTTCTTCGTGATAAATCACAAATGCCTTGGCGACTTTCTCGCCCTCGGCCAGGCGCACCGTGTGGGGGATGTTCTTTGACATATAGACTGTTTCGCCCGCTCCCAGCAGCTTGGGATTGGTCATGTCGAATGTGAAGAAGTTGACCTTGCCCTCCAGAAGCAAATAGAACTCGTCGGTAGGGTGCATCATCAACTCGCGAAGATTGTCGCAGGGGTGATACTCAACGATGAACGGACTCATCTTGCGGTCGAGCTTTCCGTGTGCCAACGAAAAGTACTTCAAGCCGAATAGATCGGACTGATCGCGGACTATCTCTTCTCCCTCATTGACCTTTCCAAAGACGATCTGCGGTGACGATACACTGGGCTGGAACAGGTCGGCCATGGTTAAACCCACTGCCGAGGCGATCTTGCTAAGGGCGTTGAGCGATGGCATGACCCGAAAATTCTCCAGGCGGGAAATGAAACCCTTGCTCAACCCTGACTTTGTGGCGACCTGGTCAATAGTCATCTTCTGTAGCCCGCGGGCCTTCTTGATCGTCTGGGATATATGAAGCA
>CAZWAT010000017.1:0-24773 GCA_964632015.1 uncultured Planctomycetaceae bacterium | reverse complement strand
AGTTATTGCCGACTCCACCCAATTTGGCGAAGTCGCTTCCAGTCAAACGGCGAGCGCGACGAAGTTCCCGCAGCTTGATTCTGTCTACTCTCAAGGTGTCCATAATAGCCCTCACCTGACTTTCTGCAGGTTTTTTTGCGCATTAACTTAAGGCAAAAGCACATCTTGGGACTTATAGCAAAAAAATCTGTCAGACGTTCGCCGTCTTTTTGTTGGCACACGGCGAAGTTCGCCCGCCGATCTTCTTCGCCCAATAACCGTTAGCGTGGGGGAACAAAGGGTAGTCTGGATAGGGTCGAACAGGCTTGCGGGTGTATTTTAGGTGTATTTCTTTCACTTTTGACACCACCAGGTCATGCACGTAAGTCTTTAGCTGCAAGCACTACGCCCGACAGGATTCGAACCTGTGACCTACGGTTTAGGAAACCGTCGCTCTATCCTTCTGAGCTACGGGCGCTTGGGCGTTTGGCGACGGCCTGACCGACTCCAAGCGTAGAGAAAAAGAATAGTCACCCCGAGCGTAAAAGTCAATTGCATGCACGATCAATTAAGGTCAGATCTTCTTCGACGTGCCAGGCCCCCTGAGAAAATCCCGCCCCACATATCGATTACCAAGGCGAGTGGCTCGTTGAAGCCCGAGCATGTCAATCTATTCGTGCAAACGTACTTGATCCACAGCGATTTCTGACAACGTTCGGACTGACCCAGACCCGCCATCTCGTAGGTCGTTAGAAGCGGTTTATCTTCTTGATCGAAGCGCGAACCGATGAACCAGCAACATAATGCTTCCGGAGGCGACAATCATCAAGGCTGCGGGGTTAGGGATGGCGGCGTCGGGGCTGATGACAGCGAGACCCAATGCAGGTGTCGCAACTGCGACGATGACCAGAAGAAGCACGAATAACATACCCAAGGAACTCAGTTTATCCCTCACGGCTCATTTCCCTTCCTTATTGCTTGGAGATGGCTTGCCGGCTCAGGCGTTGCCATCCTCTATGTAAGGTACCACGATAATTGCTGTTGTCAACCCCCGGTCACAAAAAAAGGTGATCTTCCATCGCCCGCGATCTGATCATTTGGCGTGCGTCGTGGGTGCGGAATGCTTGACCCTCCTGTTGGCGAAAACTATCATAGAAGGTTTGGATAATGCCAACGCAGCTTGTAAAGAGCCAGCAGCATGAAACCAACATCAGAGGATCGACGATGATAGAAGTTGAGCACCTGACCAAGTGGTATGGGCGCGTGCAGGCGGTAAAGGACATTTCGTTTCACGTCGACCGCGGGCAGATTGTCGGCTTCCTTGGTCCCAACGGGGCAGGCAAGAGCACGACCCTTCGTATTCTCACATGTTATCAACCCGCCACCAGCGGCTCGGCGCGGATCGACGGCCTGGACGTTCTGTCCCAGTCCATGGAGGTTCGAAGCCGAATCGGGTACATGCCCGAGGCGGTTCCACTATACCCCGAGATGCGCGTTCGCGAGTTGCTGATGTTCTTCGCCTCGCTTCGTGACATCCCAAGGCAGCAGCGGGCACAGGCGGTTGACAGGGCGGCGAAAAGATGCTGGTTGTCCCACCCCGAAAACATGATGAACCGCAAGGTGGGTGAACTGTCGCGAGGATACAAGCAGCGTGTGGGCCTGGCGGAGGTGCTTTTGCATAACCCGCCGGTGCTGATACTCGACGAGCCCACGATCGGCCTGGACCCCGCACAGATACGCTCGATGCGAGAGCTGATCCGCGAACTGGGTCAGGATCACACTATCATCTTTTCAAGTCACATTCTCGCTGAGGTCGAGCAGCTATGCCAGCAGCTCATACTCATTGCGGGCGGGAAAATTGCCGCAAGCGGATCCCCCGACGAGCTGCGACGACGCGTCATCGGACCATCGACGATTATCGCCGAGATCAAGCCCCCCGCCGACGGTGAAGGGGCACAGGTCATCACGCAGCTCAAGACAATCGAGGGCGTGCGCGACGTCACACCTGATATTCGAGAGGTGGAGGGTGGCTGGTTGAGGCTGGCGATTCAGGGCGCCAGTTCGGCGGACCTGCGGGCGGAGGTCTTCAAACTCTCGTCGCAGAAGGGATGGCAGCTCCGCGAGCTGAGGCGACAGGTGGGTTCGCTTGAGGATTTCTTTATCCAGATGACATACAAGCAGAGCATCAGCCCACAGGGCGAAGAAGTGGAATCGTAGCCTAGCGGGGATTACTGACGCAAGGAGACACCAACGTGAGAAAGAGCCTTGTTCTGGCCAATCGTGAAATGGCGACGTACTTCTACTCGCCGATGGCCTATGTGATAGGCGCGCTGTACCTGGCTGTGACGAGCCTGATTTTCTTTCACGGACTGGGATTGCTGAACATTCCGCCGGTGTTCCGACCCGGCGAGGAGGCGTCGCTTCGTGCATTGTTCGAGGCGATGGCGTACGTCATGGTATTTATCGCTCCGCTTCTGACGATGAGGCTCATGAGCGAGGAGTTCCGCTCGGGCACGATTGAAAAGATCATGACCACCCCTATCAGCGATACGCAGGTCGTGCTGGGCAAATTCATCGGCGTGATGTCCTTTTACACGATTCTGCTTTCGACGACAGTGGTCTTTTTGGTGCTGGTCGCCTCGTACGGACAGCCTGATGTGGGCGTGGCGATCATGGGGTATGTGGGAATGCTTCTGCTTGGCGCGTTCTTCACATCAATTGGAATATTCACCTCGACAATCACGCGTTACCAGATACTCGCCGCCCTTGCCGGGATTGCAATACTGGCGTTTTTGACGCTGCTGATGCAGCCGATTGCGGTATACGTCGCCGGACCTGTCGGCGAGATAGCCTCACGGACAGGCGCCATGACTTACTTCCGCGACTTCTCCAAAGGCATGCTCGACACGCGTGGGCTGGTGTACTTCCTGGGTGGCTCGGCACTGTTTCTGTTCCTGAGCGTCAAGGCACTTGAGTCGCGCAGGTGGCGGTAGGAGTTTCAACAATGACTACACGAACATCATCAAACGAGCAGTTCAACGTACTATGGGCAAGACTGGCGGGTGTGTTTTCGCTGATCGCTTGCGCGATTTTCGCCGCCTCAGCGGGGGTCGCGCTTGGTCTGAGTGAAACTCTCGACTCGACAGTGAGCACGGTTCTTGTCGTGGTGATAGCATTGTGGACGGCAGCGATTGTTCCATCATGGAACCTCCTTCGCCTGCGTGAGTGGTCGCTGCTTTGGGTGCTGGGTTTCTGGCTTGCAGTGACGGGCGCGTGTGTGTCGACGTGGATATGGTCGCTGGTGTACGGAACGCCTGATTTGTGGGCACAATCGCCGGTATCGGCGATGTTGGTGCTCGGGGCGGCTTCGGCTATCGCGGTGGTGATGTGCATGCTGTGCGTTCGCGCGACAAGCAGCACCGCGAGGCGCAGGTACGGAGCAAACGTCGCTATCACCACGGCAGCAGCCTTGACGGTGGTTGTCGTTGTCAACATCATCGCCCAGCATCCCGACAATTACGCTCGCAAAGACTTCCAGGCACTGGGCCAGTACAGCATTTCGGATCGCACAAGGAACATTCTGAGATCCACCCCCGACCAGATCACAGCCACCGTCATGTACGCCCAGGACGAGGGCGACCAGGAACGCCGACAACGAGTGCTCGACCTGCTTGCCGAGATGCGCGAGGAACACCCGGGCCTCAAGATCGTGAACGCTTCAAGCGACGCGGACCGTGCGAAGGTCATCGCTCGCCTCATGGACGAGATTGCCTCGCACTCGCCTGAGCATCTCGCGTTGCTTTCGGAATTTGACAAGGTAAGCGACTCGGCGGTGGCGAGGCTTCGAGAGGTTCAGGATCAATGGAAGAAACTCACCGGCAGAAGCTACATGGACAATTGGGGCCTTGCAGCGTTCGGCGAGAGACACCTCAAGGATGCGATTGAATCGCTCGAAGCGGCAAGTTCGTCGGTGCGTCGCGAGATGTCGCAGTTCCCTGATTATTCACGCCTGGTGGAACAGGTTCAGGGTTCCGCTCGCGATGCAGTGACGCGTATCGAGGCTCTTGAGGACGGAATGCGCAAGCTTCACGGCATACCCGACGCGGTGGCGTCCAACCGCCACAACGCCAACGAAGAGCTTGACGCAGTTTTCGATGCGATTGGTAAGGCTGCCAGTTCGCTGGGCCCGCCCGCAAGCACCCCGGAAGACCCCACTGGCGTGCTTGAAAGGTTCATGACGGCTGTGGACGATTCAGCCCAGCAGGTGGCGCGTGCGGCTGCGAGACTGGACGAAATTGCCGGACCCGCCAACGCGGATATCATTCGCAGCTCCAGGCCTTGGCGACTGGGAAGCATTCAGGCAGATGGCATGATCGTTGAGGATCCGCGAAGCACAATCACTCGAGTGTACACTGGCCTTGTCAGCGAGTTGAACGGGCAGAAAACGGCTGTCGAATCGCTCATGAAGGCGGCGACCAAAGAATACCAGGCCGAGGTTATCGAGCAGATGAGAGGCGCTTTCATCAAGCTGCTTCGCGACACCGGCGACCTGAATGAGGCGGCGAGATCGGCAATCAATAAGCTCGCGACTATCGACCCTGAAACCCGCCGACTTCTGGACGAGGCGCGGGATGGGTATCTTGCGGACGTGGTAGGCCCGTTGCGTGAAATCGCCGACAAACATCTTGATCCTATCGAGAACGAAGAGCTTGCCGAAAGCATCAAGGCTGACAACATCGTGCTGATCGAGGTCGAGGGCAAGATGGGCATAGTCGGCTTCGAGGACGTATGGCCCCAGCGAGCCAGGCCCGGGGCCGCCGCCATAGGGCTCGAAGGCACCGAGGAACGCGCCTTTAATGGCGATTCCGCCATAGGGTCGAAAATACTTTCGATGACCCAGCCGCCTTTCGCGACGGTTTACATCATTCATGCCCGCACGCCTGTTGTCGAGCAGCTTGAGCAACAGCTCATGCAGTACCAGATGATGGGAAGGTACGTCGAGGTTCCATCCTTCATGCCACAGGCGTTCAACGAATTGAGACGCCGGATGGAGCAGGCCAACCTGAACGTCAAGGAATGGGATCTCGCGTCACAGGACAAGCCCGCGGACATTGATTCGGCAATCATGGTCGTGCTTCCCCCCCCACCGCCGATGCAGGCGAATCCATACGCCCCACCACCAGAGAACGAATACGATCAGTACGTCCAGCAAGTCACTGACGCTATCGACTCTGGCGCTACTGCGATATTCCTCACGCAGTTCGACTGGTATGCGGGCATGTCGAAGAACAAGTACGCATACAACAATTACCTGCAGGCGAACTGGGGCATAGACGTTCGCACCGACTGCCTGGTGATTCCGGTTCAGCCCTCCAGCGAGGCGCCCAACAGGTACCACTTCGCCCCGACACGATTCAGGCATATGCCCCTCAGCACGTTCACCAATCACCCCATAGCCCGCCCCTTGCAAGGACAACGGGTGTTGTGGCAGATGCTCTGCCCGGTGCGCCAGGTGGCTTCTCCCGAGGGCGTAAATGTCGCAGGCATTCTTGGCGTCGCGCCAGGCGAAACACGCATATGGGCGATTGCCGATGTCGAGCGAATCGCCCGCCAGATCGATTCTAATGTCGGCGGGCACATCGAGGCGAACATCGCCCTGGGCGACATACTTGCCCCCTTTGACGTGGGGGTAGCTGCGACGCGGGACGATTCAGACGATCAACCCCCATCCCGCATCGTTGTGCTGACAATGGCTGGTGCGTTGACAGACAATTATCTCGCTGAGCGTGTAAGCGTCATCAGCCCCGACAGCGGTCTGATCACCTATGATCCGCCCAAGGTAAACGCAGACGTGATTGTCAACAGCGCATACTGGCTTGCGGGCAGACAGGAGAACATCGCCGCCGGGCCTGTGCGAATTCAACCCATGCGGACTATCGATCCGCTTCAGAGAAAATGGTTGTGGGCGATATGCGTAATAGCCCTTCCTGTCGCCGTGCTGGCGGGCGGAGGCCTGCTGCTTTACGTTCGCCGACGATAAAACGGAGTTTGACATGAAGCCCAAGACAGCAATATTTCTGGTTGGTGTTCTTCTTGCGTGCACAGTCTTCGTGACCGTCAGAAAGCTGGACCTCAACAGAACCGACGTGTACGAGCCATCAGGCCCACTGCCGTTATGGTCTGGCGAACGCTCGGTGGTCGAAATCATGATTACCGACAACGCCGAGATCGTGCTGAAAAAACAGGATGAAAACTGGCGCATCATTTCACCCATCAACGCCCCCGCCGACGCCTTTACCGCACAGAAACTGGCAGATATGCTCGGCAAGCTTAACTACGAGCGATCATGGGACCACAATGACCCTGATCGAATCGAGGATTCCTTGACCGGCCTGGATAAACCAAAATGCTCGGTGAAGGTGACGTTTGACGATGGAAGCGTCCGCACCCTGCGCGTGGGGCTGCCCCGACTGCCTCAGCGTCGCGAGACATACGTCCGTCCCGAAGGCGGCGACACGGTTTATCTCGTGCGCGGAGATCTGCTGACGGACCTGGCGTGGCGAATCGACGATTACCGTGATGCCACAGTGCTCGATGTACCCGCTGACGACGTGGTGCGGGTGCGGGCGTCCGGCAGAGAGTTGAGGGGAGTTTACGACATTGACCGGGATGGCGATGACTGGTTGCTGCGAAGCCCCGTTCCGGCACGGGCGTCGCGCGAAGTATTGAACAAGATACTTGAGGGCCTGCAACGCGTACGCGGGGAGGATTTCGTCGACTCCCCCGGCAACCTGGCAGGGTATGGCCTGGACGAGGAGCGAACCCGCCTGCTGCTTGAGTTGTGGCTGGCAACTAATGACGATTCAAGTCAAGATGACACCGAAGCAACGTCGCGAGATGACAAAGAAGCGAAGCAACCACCCGCTGACCCAACGCCCGTATTCATTGCCTTTGGCGAGCAGTCGGACGACAAGGTTTTTGCTCGCATTGCCGATCTGGACGCCGTGTTCTGTCTGGACGCGTCGCTTGTTCAGGACATGATAGAGAAGCTGCGCGACGTGCGCGACATGAGCGTTGTTCGCGTCAAGTCACAGGACATTACAGGTATTGAGCTTTCTCTGAATGAAGGACCGGCAGTGCTGCGTCGTGATGCGGAACAGTGGGTCATTGACCAACCCCACCAAGGCCCTGCAAATGCCGATGCGGTTCGCAAGCTGATAGACGCGGTGAACGATTTGCAGGCACAGAGGTGGATAGACGCCGACGCTCCACCCGCAATTGCCGGCCTGGAAACCCCGATGTGCACCGTCAAGCTGCTGCGCGGTGATGACGCCGAGCCTGTTGAGATACTCATTGGCGCGTCGACTACCGACGGGCTGACGCACGTGAAGTTGGCTTCAGATCGCCCCGTAGCATTGGTGAAATCGTCACAGGCGGCAGGGCTGTGGGCGTCAAGTGCGACGTACTGGAAGACCGACATCTTTCACATGCCAGAGGATATGAAGGTCGATCGACTGGTAATTTCGAGGCGCGACGGTGAGTTTGAAATGCATCTCGACGACTCAGGCGAATGGGTGCTGGCAAGGCCCGCACACGCACGGGCCCACGCACCGGCAGTGCAAAATGCCATTCGCACATTGAAGGACATCAAAGCACAACGCATTATCTCGCTTGGTCAGAACGTTCCAACCCGCTACGCCGATGCAACGCACAGGTTGACGGCTGCCATCTGGGCGACTCCCAAGCCATCCCCCGCAACATCCACCGCCCCGGCGGATGGAACCGACGCTGAAGAGGAATTGCCCGATGACGCTCCACAGCCGGTGCTTGTGGGTACGCTGGAAATGGCAAAACTCGGCAACAAGGCGTATGTCTGGTTGCCAGATGCCCAGACCCCTGCGGTGGGCGAGGTTGGCGAGGATGTGTACAACGCCCTTGGCGGAGAGTTTCACGATCGCAGGGTGTGGCGGCTGGAGCAGTCCGACATTGTTGGCCTGACCGTTGAGGCGGGCGATGAGCGATTCGAACTTCGACGCGAAAGCGCAGGATGGGTTAACGTTCAGAACCTTGACGAGAAGATCAACACAACAAAGGTCGATGACTACATCAGGGAAGTCGCCCACCTGGAAGTCGAGCGGTTCATGACGTATGAATATCGCGACGATGACGCCAAAAGACTGGACCTGCACCAGCCATGGATGACACTTGAGATCAGGTTGGCGTCGGAAGAAAGGCTCAAGCTGGTACTATCTGCCCGCGGGTCCGACACTACCGGAAACCGCTACGCCACCGGCGGCCAGGCGCCAGGAATATTTGTGCTAAGCAGCCAGGAAGTAGGCAAGATGGCCCTGAAACTTGCCGATTTCAAGCTATAGACCGAGGCAGCCTTCGGGTGGCGGTGGGTTTAACGACGCACCGCCGCCCTGAGCTTCGTCACCTCTTCGGACGAGAGTTTGCGGAACTGCCCAGTCTTGAGATTCGAGTCGTCAACAGGCCCGAATGCGATGCGCTTGAGCGAAAGGATATTCAGCCCAACGCGTTTGAGCACCCGTCGGATTTCGCGATTCTTACCCTCTGCAAGCGTCACCTTGATAACGCTGCGCTGGGGATTTCGGCGGACAATCCTCACATGAGCGCCCTCGGTGCGGTATCGCCCCATGTATGTTCCCCGCTGAAGCTTTTCGATTGCGGGGCCCTGAACCTTGCCCTCCACCTCGATGCGATAAGTCTTTTCGATACCGTAACTTGGATGCGTCAACAACTGGGCCAGTTCGCCATCTGTCGTCATTATTATCAGGCCGGAGTCGCTGCTGTTGAGCGGCCCGACACAGTGCACCAGCCCCACGACACGCGGAATAAGGTCATAAACCGTCTTGATGTCCTGACGACGGATGCTGGCGACGTTTTTGGGCTTGTTGAGGAGGAAATACACCCTCGGCGGGGCCTTGATGCGTACAGGCTCACCGTCAATGGTGATCTTGTCGGATCGGGTATCAACGAAGCACGGCACAGACATCACCACCTCGCCGTTGACGGAAATCCTGCCGGCGAAGATCATCTCTTCGACAGACCTGCGACCCGCTACACCCGCATCAGCCAGCACTTTCTGGATTCGCTGCTTCATACTGGCTCTCCCTTGCCTATGGTGGTAAGCAGGTATGAGCATCGCCCGGCGGGGTCGATATTCGCGCTTATACCCGCAGGAATCAGCACGGTTTGACCGGGCCAGATCTTCATCTCGTTGCCCCCGTATTTTATAACCAGCGGACCAGGACCCGGAAGCAGCATGACACTGACGCACTTGCCCACGGGTTTGACTCGCGGTAGTTCGCCGACGACCTTCGAAATACTGAAGAATTCGCAAGATACCAGCACATCATCGCCGACCCCGGGTGGTGAGAGGTCTTCGGTCCCGAAGTGGATGCAATCCATCGCCATATCCACGTGAATTTCTCTTCCCCGCCCCCAATCACTCACACGATATGTAGTGTCGGACGGTGTCTGCACCTCGCCTACGATCACACCGTTTCCCAGCGCGTGAACCGTGCCGGCAGGAAGCCAGTGAAAATCTCCCGTCTGCACGTCATATCTCACCACGCAGTCGGCGACGGTATCGGATTCCACCGCCCGGCGAAAATCTTCCCGCGTAACGCCCTCCTTCAGACCCTTATATATGAAACCGTTGCGGCTTTCGATGACATACCAGCATTCTGTTTTCAGGGCAGCCGTTGGACCTATTCTTTCAACCGCCGAGCGGTCAGGATGCACCTGCAACGAAAGAATGTCGTTGGCGTCGAGTATCTTGACCAGCAGCGGGAATCTGCCATTGATCGCTTCTGCCTCGCCCAGCAGGTCGCTTCCCATCGAATCAACCAGTTCGGTGAGCGTCTTGCCCTTGAGCGGGCCGTTGTTGACCACGCTGACACCCTCAGTCAGGTCGGCAAGCTCCCAGCTTTCGCCGATATCGCCTTCAGGCAGCATTCGTCCCATGATGCGTTCAAGATTTCTGCCGCCCCATATCTTGTTCTTGTACACCGCCTTGAACGTGTATGGGTAGAGTTCCATTTTGATGACTTCCTTTACATAGTGACCATCACATAGTATCGGCATGCGCGGGCCTTATCGGCCAATTTCGCACCTTGGCGTATGCAGAAACGAGTGTGCGAGCATGATACACAATTCGGCGCTGATGCAGCGTCATCGACGCCCCGGAGCCGATTGTAATCCTTCAGGTATCAGTTCACCACTGATTCAACAGGCGAAACAACTGTATTTCACCCGTCTCATGCGCCGACCGGAGCCAGTTGCTCATCAAGTTTGGTTCCGGAGTCCTCGAATTTGACGCTGATTCGCTTGGAAACCCCAGGTTCCTGCATGGTGACACCATACAGGACATTGGCCATGCTCATGGTGCGCTTCGAGTGTGAAATCACAAGAAACTGGCTCGTGTCGACGAATTCAGCGACCAGGTGGTTGAAGCGCTCGTTGTTTGCCTCGTCGAGTGCGGCGTCAACCTCGTCGAGCAGGCAGAACGGGCTGGGCCTGCTACGGAAGATGCTGAACAGAAGCGCCAGCGCCGTCATCGTCTTCTCGCCACCGCTAAGCAGTGATATGCTTCGCAGTTCTTTGCCCGGTGGGCGGGCAACAATTTCGATACCACTCTCTAGAACGTCGTCCTCGTCGATCAGGAACATATCCGCCCTTCCACCACCAAAGAGCTTGCGGAAGAGTTCCTGAAAGTTGCTTCGCACAGTCGAGAAGGTCTTGAGGAACAGTTCCCTGCTTTCTTTGTTGATGCGTTTGATCAGTTCATCAAGCTGCCTCTGCGATGCCTGCACGTCCTGAAGTTGTGTGTTAAGGAATTCCTCTCGCTTGGTGAGTTCTTCCTGCTCGGCGATGGCTTCGAGGTTGACGTTCCCAAGACGTTCGATTTTGCCCTTGAGGTCCTTTATTTCCTCCTCAACAGCCTGCCAGTCGCGCTGCTCGTCGTGCTCGTAGGTTTCGCTTTTTTCGACAAGATCCATCTGCATCTCATCCGAGGCACGGGTGATAAGGTTTTCAATTCGAACGTCTGCTTCGCCAAGCTCCACTCGCACGGCGTTTAGCGATTCAGACGCCTGGTCGTGCTCACCCCGCCTTGACCCCAGCAGCCGACGGATTTCTTCAAGCTTCTCGGTGATGCCCTTGCGTGATTCCTCTATCTCCTCGGCCTCGGCGTCCAGCGTCTGCTTCTGGGCATAAAGCTCTTCGACCTGGGTCTGCGCCTGTGTGATACCTTCCTGGGCCTCGGCGCGCCGCTGGCGGTCCAGCTCTATCTGGTTGCGATTTGCCTCGATGTCTCGAAACATCGTCTCTCGCTGTCGCGACAGCGAATTGATGGCATCCTTGATTGACAGGCGCCTCTGTTGACACTGTGCTTGTGCGACCTTGGCCTCGGTCAACTCTGCCGAGAGTTGCTCGATATCAACGCGACTCGCGGATATTTCTTCTTCCAGTCGCCGCACTTCTTCCTGTCGCTTAACGTTGAGTTCTTCGAGTTCCTTGGCCTTGTCTCTCGCCAGTTCCTCGCCCTTGACGGTCTGTTCGATCTGTTCGGCAAGGTTTTTGAGATCCTGCACGAGGACGGGTTGCTCACGTTGGAGCTTGGTCATCTGGTCGTTGACCTGTGATAGCTTGCTTTCGCACTCGACGCGTTCGGTGCTTGCTTCATACACGGCCGTCCGCAGCTTCTGTTGCAGGCCATCGAGGTGTTCGCGCTCGGTATGCATGGTCTGGCAGCGGGATTCGAATTGCTCGATCCGCTTGTCAAGTTCGTCAAGACGATGCTGAAGCTCGCTAAGCTCGCTTCGCCTTGCTATGACGCCCGAGGCCTTCTTTCCCGCCCCGATTCTCACTCGTCCGTCTGGCTCGACAACCTCGCCGTTGAGCGTGACAAACCGCGCGCCCCCGGGGGTTTGGGGCCTTGCGGCAAGGGCGCCGGCAAGATCAGACACAACAAAGGTGTGCCCCAGCAGTCGCCACATCATCGGAGCGATAAACGGCTCGAACTTCATCCAGTCTATCGCCCTTGCAATGACATGCTTACATTCAGATGCGTCAAAATCTTGTTTCCAGCCTGTTTGAACGCAATCCAGGCACAGAATATCGATACTGCCCCGACCCGCCAGAATCTTTTGTATCTCGTCCATCGAGGCGTTAAGGGATTCGTACTTCTCGACTATAATGCTCTGCTCGGCTCCTGCCATCGCGGCTTCGACGACCGCGGCGTGCTCGACATCGCTTCCGACGAAATCGCCAAGCATTCCCAGTAATCCCTCCAACCGACCCTTCTGGGCTGCTTCGAGCACCTTTTTGACAGATTCGCCCACACCTTCCCGACGAGCCTGCATTTCCTTGAGGGTCTCTGCCCGTCCGGTGAGGCTGCTGCGTTTCTCACGTGCTTCGGATAGATCCCGTTGGGCCTGCTGTTCGCCCTCGATAAGGTTCTTGCTTGCCTCGCGGGTTTCTTCGAGCTTCGCCTGCGACTCGGCCAGCACTGACTGGATATCCCCCAGCCTCTGCTCATACGAAGCCTTCTCGACCACCAGCATTTCAAGCGACTCTTCGATCTGGGCAGATCTGCCCGTAAGCCTGCTCTGCTGACCGTGAAGGTTTTCTCGACGGATATTGCAGGACTGAATCTCGTTGTGAAGCTGGGACGTCCGTCGGAGGATGTCGATCGTACCTGCCTTTTCATCCTCAAGCTTGTTGTTCAGCTCGGTCAGCGACGACTGCCTGCTGGTATGCTCGGCCCGGAGTGTTTCGACCTTCTGGGCGAGTTCCTCGGCAAGGGCGTCAACCTCTTGCAGTTCGGCCGTTCGCTGGGCAAACTCGCCTTCAAACTCCTGGGCCTTCGCTTCGAGCTGTTCGCACTTCGCCGCCGCCTGCACGATCTGTTCACCAAGCTCCTTAACGCGGGCGGAAAGCAGTTCCTCACGCTCCTGCCTGGCGGTTATCTGGTTGCTGATCTCGGCGATCTTGCCTTGTAACTCCCTTGCGGTGCGTTCAAGATCGACCGACTCGACCTCGGCTGAGCTTCGTGAAGATTCAAGCTGATCGATCCCGGTGCTGACGGCAGAGAGGCGATCGGAAGCCTGGTTCAGCTTAGTCTGCAGTTCAACCCGCTGGGACTGCATCGTATGGTATTGCGCCTGAAAAAACAGGCCTCGAAGTTCCTTGAGCTGCTCGGCGTATGATTGATAACTGCGCGCCTTGCCTGCCTGGTACTTGATGGAACGCAAGCGTTTCTGCACCTCGCCAAGAACATCGGTCACTCGCAGAAGGTTCTGTTCGACCCGTTCGAGCTTACGTATCGCCTCTTTCCTGCGGGCCTTATACTTGCTGATACCAGCCGCCTCGTCGAAAATCGCCCGACGATCATCCTGGGACGCTTGGAGGAACGACTCGACCCTGCCCTGTTCAATGACGCTGTAGGCGTCGATCCCCACACCAGTGTCCATGAACATTTCGCGGATGTCTTTTAGTCGTGAGGAAGATTTGTTGATGAGGTATTCGCTCTGACCGCTGCGGTAAAGCCTGCGCGTCACGGTGATCGTGCCGTTCATCGCACCATCAGGGGCATTCGAAAGCTGAAGCAACCCCTTTGAGTTGTCGAACACAAGGGTGACTTCCGCAAGCCCAGACGCTTTTCTTCCCGACGACCCATTGAAGATTACGTCCATCATCTCCGAACCGCGAAGACTCTTGGCCGACTGCTCGCCAAGCACCCATTTGAACGCGTCGACGACGTTGCTCTTGCCACAACCGTTAGGTCCGACAATACAACTGATACCATCATCGAATTCGAATTCGGTCTTATCGGCAAAGCTCTTGAAGCCCGATACGATCAGTTTTTTCAATTTCATCGAGGCGTCTTCCTTAACGACCCGTCGTTGCATCCGTGCGGCCGGCGATTACGTGCGCCGATCTACGACGGGCTATGGCGAGTCTGACCCAGAAACCTCAACGGTCACATCCCTGGGGCGTCGGGTCTTCCTTCAATAATCTCGCCACGATAGATTTTCATTTCATCAGGAGGCGGTTGCAAGACGAATTTCGCCTTAATATCGTTGTTCTCGCACATACGGTACAGAACCGCCAGCACCTGCCCATAGGTCAGGCCCATGTTGAAGTGGATACCACCATCGGGGTTCGCTTCAGGGCGGGACGCCAAAACCTTGATGAGAGACTCGACTTTCGTATCGCACGTGGCGATGTCGCTGAACCGACCATCGGGCAGCTTGCGGAAGATCGACAGCTCGGGCTGCTCCTCACGCGCCTGGATCGTTACCAGTTCGCCAAGGCTGCGGAAGAATATCGGGGTGGCAACTTCAAGGTCTTTCCCAAACAGAACGATCTTCGCGGTACCCGACTGGGTGGCGTAAATGATGTTGCTATGCTCGCTGTTAACGATGTCAAGTGTGATATCTTCGTCAATTTTGCAGCGTCGCACTATGGAAATATCACCCCTGATGAGCATTGCCTCGTATGCGGCAATTCGAACGCTGCTGCTTTCGTCGTCAAGCAGATTCTTAAGCATGTCGGGAGGCACAATCAGGTGGAAGTTTCTACCGATTTCCTCGATAGCCTGAACCTGCAGCGACGAAGACGTCTGGGCGAAGCGAATCAGTACCTCGGCGCTCATGTCGTCCTTGAGCCTCGCACCGGCTCTGGCGGCGTAGAAGGCTGCCATCGGATTCTTTGACGCATAGCGAGTCCGAAGCATAGGAATTACCTTCCTGCCCATCGCCTCAAGAATCAGCGAAAGATCATTATGCGACGCATCGGGCAGCTCCATCGCGTCAAGAACATCCAGAGCGTGGCGTTCCCAGCGCGAACCCGAAACAAGCGAAATGTGCGTAACCAATCCAAGAAAATGCTCGTAGTCATGCCGCCACTGTGGAGGAATGTTGATCTCGATTATGCTGTTGCTTTTGGCGTCGGCAACAGGCTTGACGCTTGGAAACGTATCGTTTATGCGTCTGCGGATCTGATCGGCTCGGGCGTAATCAGGCTTGCGCAGCATAAGGCGGACGGTCTGACTGCTGATGACCTTTGCGCCACCGATAATTCGACCTTCTCGCCATTTGACAAGGTCCTTTTCGTCAGTGGGGTCGACAAACGGGTTGACGAATACGGGACCGGACACCATCGCCAGGGGCTTGGTCGGGCCTCCGGGAATTGCCTGTCCCATCCATGAAAACCTCAACTCACTAGGAAGCAGATATCCACCCTGAAGGCTTCGCGCCTGTGTGTTGGGCAAGGCGGTAATATTGATATCGAATCGATGACCGGCGGGCGAGCCGAAAGGCATCGCCCCTCCCATCAGGACAATCGCGGTATCGGGATCCTGAAGCATTCTCATTGGTGACAGCGCGCCCATGCCCTTAGTCGCTGCCCCGACCCCCTGCTTGGCAAGATACGTCGTCATGTAATCCCTGAGGTGGTCTGGTATCTCTCTACCACCATTGGTACCAAGATTAATAATGAGGCCATAACCCTGGACGGGCACGTAAAGCCCACCATCGAGAACCGCGTACTGGCCTACGGTTTGGGCCACATGCGGAAGGTGCGGAAGCATCGCCTCGACAGTGGCAATGGTTGGTGTGGTGTTGTCATCTCCTGAATCGCCACACCCGGCGATGGCAAGGAACATAATCAACAACACGGTCGTCAAGGTTCGGTATGGCATGTCTGACCTCCGGTATGCCGCACGACCATCCTTTCGTCCATCAACGCTTCAGGCGACAGGCCTGGTCAGGCAGGGGCCATGATAGCCTTACCGGGGCAGACAATTCAACCCAGGCTCGCGCCGGACACGGTCGCCTTTGTGTCAGTCCCACGCCTGTGGTACAGCCGGTGCAGGCGAAGGCGTTGACGGGGCCTCTTGCGATGATGTCGATGTCGAAGCCGGCGGGGTTTGCGATTCCGTGACACCCAGCAAACGCCGGGCCTCTTCTATGGATGGAAGTATGATTTCCTGGCCGATCCTGAGCCGATTCGAATCGACATTAGGATTGGCGCGTGCTATGGCGGGCCAAAGCGATGGAACACCGTACTCGCGTCTTGCGATCATCTCATATCCAAGATCACCGCTCTTGATAACGTATATTCTGCTTCCCTCAGGAACAGAATCCGCGATCCTCCGAGTCGGGGGCATGGAGGCGGCGGGTTCGTCTTCGATTTCAGGCAAAAAGATTCTCTGACCAGGCCTGAGAAGCCCGCGGGCGGCTTCCTGGTTCGCGCCCGCCAGGACATGCCACTTTCTACCATCTCCATAGACTATTTCGGCGACTGCCCACAGCCCATTGTCGCCTTTTTTCACCACGTAGTACCGCTTCCCATCACGGTCTGTGAAAATATCGCCATGTTGCGGATCGCTCGACGTTGGCGTTATTGCCGGTGGCGTGGGGCTGGGGGACACTTCTCGTGCAGGCTCTTCAATAACCGGAATGGACGGAATTTCGCGCCGTTCAGGAACGTTCACATCAAGCACCGGAGGAGGCGGAGGCAATTTGACGATTTCCTCGTCGGCAGCACCCGTATCGTTGCTGATGATCACAACATCATCCTCGGCATCGACCTCCACCTGGGCAGCGGGCGGATTGATCGTCGGAATCAGCGGGCGGCGATCCTGTTGGACCGGTTGATTAAACGGAGTGGCTGGAGAAATATCGTCCTGTGTAGTCTCGGAGTCTTCTGGCCTTCCTGAGTTGAGGACGAAGTATAGCAGCACTGCGACGCTCACAACCAGAACTGTTGTGACGCCAATTTTCACGTCCGTGCGCATCGATCTGCTCCTTCGTGTGAGCGGCTGATAACTTCCCGTCTTGACACCACGTCAATAGAACATATCCGGGCCCGCGAAGCAAGAATTTTCACAATCCCGACAATAACCCGCGGATATTTGCTAACCACTGCCCCGGAAGCGACAAACATGAACCAATCCCGCACGCGCCATAAAACAGAAATCAACGCGAGGCGTGGCATTCGCCGGCTATTCTTTCAGCAAATCGGTGGTGTCCTGGGCGATCATCAGCTCTTCATTGGTGGGAATGACCCATACCGGAAATGCCGATCCTTCTGCGGTGATATGCCCGGCAGTTCCAGACACGATCGATGCGTTTCTTTCAACGTCCACCGTCACCCCGAACCTGGAAAGAGACTGACAGATTTTTTCTCTTACGGGTAGTGAGTTTTCGCCTATTCCGCCAGTGAGGATCAGGGCATCGACATCTGGCAGAACCGCGTAATAAGCCCCCACATATTTAACCACGCGGTATACGAACATTTCTACCGCCAGCGCCGCCTTTTCGTTGCCCTCATCGGCTGCGGCGAGCAGATCCCGCATATCGTTGCTCAGTGTACTCACACCCAGCAAACCAGACTTTTTGTTCAGGGTGGCATCGAGTTCGGAAAGGCTCATTCCGCCGCCCATCATGTACATTAGAATCGCCGGATCGATATCCCCGCAACGTGTGCCCATTACCAGACCCTCCAGTGGGGTCATGCCCATTGAATGGTCCACAGCCTGTCCGTTACGTACAGCCGTCATGGAACACCCGTTCCCCAGGTGGGCAGTAATGATATTGATCTGGTCAACAGGCTTGTTCAGCAGTTGACCGGCCTTTCGGGTCACGTATCTGTGGCTGGTGCCGTGAAAACCGTACCGCCTGACATGCTTTTTGCTATACCAGTCTTCGGGCACAGCGTATCTATAGGCCCGCGGGGGCAAAGTTGACAGAAAAGCTGTGTCAAAGACGGCAATATGGGCGATATCCGGCATCGCCTGCATTGCCGCCTGAATGCCCATGAGGTTTGGCGGGTTGTGCAACGGCGCGAGCTGGGAGTTCTGCTTGATTATCCCGATAAGTTCATCGTCAATTCGGCAGGATCTGGTCACCTGTTCGCCCCCATGAACAACACGATGACCGACGCCGTTGATCTCCGAAATATCGCTGATAACGCCGATTTCCTCATCAACCAGCGTATTCAGGATAACCGCCATGCCCGCTGCGTGATCGGGCGCGTTTATGTGCCTGAGGTGCTTTTTACCATCAACTGAATGGGAAAGAGAGGCATTGTCCGAGCCAACCCTTTCCATGACGCCCCTCGCAATGACGGATTCATCAGTCATGTCGAACAATTGATACTTAATTGAGCTGCTTCCACAGTTTACCACGAAGATTTTCATTGTGTTCCTCAATAGCATTGGGGCGTCGATGAGGCAAATACCTCAAACATTGCCCTGTTACGCCAAAGAACGTTGTGTGTCAAGTACTTGACGGGGGATACGGGTAATACTAGACTTAATTGCTGCCCGGGCTGCTATTGAACAACCGCCCGGCATGGAAGGAGTTCCGCGTGGATATTACGGTTCAGGCACGTCACATGGAAGTAACGGATGCTATCAAGCAATTCGTGGAATCCAAGGTCGGCAAACTCGAGCGTTTTTACGATGGTCTGATGTCAATCGACGTGATTCTCAATCACGAGGCCGACAAGGTAATTGCCGAGATAGTAGCGACCGCTAAGATGAAAAATACTTTCGTGGCGTCCGACAGGCACGAGGATCTTTACACGGCAATCGACTTGGCGCTTCACAAGATCTCCGAGCAGGTTCGCCGTCACAAAGACAAGGTACGTGACCGCCAGAGCCTGCCCCATAACGAGATAATGGAAAGCGGCAAGGAGTAGAGGCGGGTTATCGCCTCAATTTGCCATTTACGACAGGGCTCGCCCGCGTGACGGGCCTACATATACAACAGGAGCGACGTATGAAGCTGTCCGACATCATGGTTGGCGACGCCATTGTACCTGAACTTAAGGCAACCACAAGAGACGCCGCCGTTGCGGAGCTGGTTGAATCGCTGGCCGAGGCAGGCGCTATACCGAAAAAGAGCGTTGAAGACATAACCAAAGCGATTCTGGCCAGGGAAGCCCAGGCAACTACGGGAATCGGCAAGGGAGTGGCTCTTCCTCATGCCAAGCTCAAGGGCATCAAGAAGCCCATCGGTACAATTGGTAGAAGCAGCGATGGTATGGATTTCGCCTCGCTCGACGCCAAGCCCGTGTATTCGGTCATCCTTCTTTTGTCAAGCCCCGAAAATCCGGACGAGCATCTTCAGGCGATGGAAACCATCTTTAAGCATGTTCAGAGGGACATTTTCCGCAAATTCCTCAGGCAAAGCCAGACAAAGGAAGCCATTGTCGATCTGATCCACGAGGCTGACGAATTGGGCTGACTGACCACAGGTCCAAGCATCCAACGGAACGCCTGAATTGGCCACACAGAAACGCGAAGCCAAGATAGTCAACAAATACGGGTTGCACGCTCGTCCGGCAATGATGTTTGTCGAACTGGCGAACCGCTATTCCAGCAGTATAGAAGTATCGAATGGTCAGCTCGCTGTTGACGCGAAGAGCATAATGTCTGTCATGCGGCTTGCCGCAGTGCAGGGAACTACGCTTATTATCACCGCGGACGGAGAAGACGCGGACGTCGCGGTATCCGATCTCGTCAAGCTCGTCGATGACGGGTTTGGAGAAATGGAAGCGCCTGACGAAAGCGTCTCCATATAGCATCTGACGCGTCCTCGTTGCGCAGAGCGCAGTATGCTCACTCGGGACTGGCATCGACTTGGCTTGAGGTCGGAACGTGAATAACATTGGCGACAGACAAGGCGAAATGAAGTACCAGACCCGCCTTGGTGAAGTATTCCACCAAATGCGTCGGTAGACATGAAATGAAGATAAAAAAGGGCATAGGGGTTTCCCCCGGTGTGGCGATCTCCCCTGCCGTGGTGATGGATACCGAGGAATTCGATATCCCCATGCGGCATGTGCCTGTAGACCATGCGCAGGCCGAGCTCGGACGACTCCGCAAGGCAGCGGATGTTTCAAAGAGGGAAATTCTCGACCTTCGTGCCAGAACGGTCGAACGCATCGGGCAGGAGACTGCAAGCATCTTCGATTTCCACCTTGGTCTGCTTGAAGACAAGGTGCTGCACCAGAAGTTCGCCGATACCATCCTGGGGGGGCATGTCACAGCCGAATACGCCGTGGCGACGGTACTGAGAGGATACGCCAAAGAATTCCTCGGCATGCCTCAGTATCTCGCCGAACGAGTCAAGGATATCTATGACATCGAAAAACGCGTTCTGCGCAATCTCACGGGGCAGAGGCATGAATCGCTTTCGCACCTAACCCGCGATGTAATTGTCCTGGCGCGTGATCTAACTCCTTCGCAGACGGCGGGGATGGACCGCAACCACATACGTGGGCTCGCGATAGACGCCGGGGGGCAGACCAGTCATACCGCTATCGTGGCCCGTGCGTTGGGAATTCCGGCGGTTGTGGGACTTAATGACGTCACTGCCGAGGCATCCGCGGGAGACACGGTCGTTATTGACGGCAACCGCGGGGTGGTTGTCATAGACCCCGATGAAGAAACCCTTGCGAACTACGAAAAATACGCCATTCAACAGGTCGAGTTCATCCATAGCCTCGACGCCCTGCGGGATCTACCTGCCACCACCAGGGACGGGCATGAGATCACGCTTCTGGGGAATATAGAGTTCCCCCACGAGGTGCGGACGGTACTGGACAAAGGCGGACAGGGCATCGGGCTATACCGAACCGAATTTCTATATCTTGGCTCCGATGTCGAACCAACCGAAGAGGATCATTACCGGGCATACACCGAGGTGATTGAGCTTTGCCAAGATCGCCCTGTCGTCATCCGCACGCTCGACCTTGGCGCCGACAAGTACACTCAGTCCCGGGCAAGAGTTCCGGAACGAAACCCCATGCTCGGTTGCAGGAGTATCAGGTTCTGCCTTCAGAACCTGGGGATGTTCAAGACCCAGCTTCGCGCATTGCTTCGGGCCAGCGTCGGAGCAAAAGCTTCGATGATGTTCCCGCTGATTACCAACCTCATGGAGCTTCGCCAGGCCAAGGCAATAGTCCGCGACGTCATAGAAGATCTGGAAGAAGAAGGTGTCGAGCACCGAAACGACATGCCCATCGGGATAATGGTCGAAACACCGTCGGCAGCGTTGCAGTGCGACGCCGCCGCACGAGAGGTGGATTTCTTCTCCATCGGGACGAACGATCTTATTCAATATACCCTGGCGGTTGATCGAGGCAATGAGAAGGTTGCCTCGCTATACTCGGCCGCCAATCCTGCTGTTCTTCGCCTGCTGAGGGATATCATCAGATGTGGGCTCAGACATGATGTCCCGGTGAGCATCTGCGGCGAAATGGCGGCAGACCCCCTATTCACCATGCCGTTGCTGGGCATGGGTTTGAAGACGTTTTCGTGCGCGCCACCGGCGCTACCGGAAATCAAGAAAATGATCCGGTCGGTGACAATGGAACAGTCGCTTCAGGTGGCGCGCAGGGTAATGAATTTTGAATCGGACAAGGAAGTCCTGAATTTCCTGCACGCCGAGGCGCGCAAGGTTCTGCCCGCGGCCTGGCCTGATTGAGAGCAATAATCTCTGCTCCCAAAGTGGACAGCATGCAACTGCCACAGGCCCGAGGACGTAATAATAACGTCCAGAGGAGCTGGAAATTCAAGCAATTGGAGTGCAGCGTTTGCCGCAAAAGTGGATGATACGTTTCTCGGTGCTGGGAGATCTCAGGTTTCTTTCGCATCATGACTGCCTCAGGGCAATCGAGAGGCTCTGTGAAAGATGCAAGCTGCCTTTGCGCTATTCCCAGGGGTATAATCCACACCCTATTTTTTCGATCTGCTTGCCCAAGCCAGTGGGAATTTCAACCCGATGCGACGCGGTGACTGTTTCGCTTGAGGAACCTGTTTCCGCCCACCACCTGCTGGATAAGATGAACTCACACGCACCTGTTGGTCTGAAATTCACCTTCGCCGAAACATTTAAGGGAAAAGCACCCAGGCCGATAAGGGCGAGTTACGAAATACAGGTTGATCCGACGCAAGTAGCACCCAGGCTCGATGCAACAATGAGCGCCGACAAATGGGTGATCGAACGGAAAATCTCCATCGACCACGGCCGGAGTTTCGGCAATCGATCTATCGACCTTCGCCCGCTTGTTGATGAAGTGAGGCTTGAGGGTCAAATGCTTATGTTCAGACTGGTGCGGCGCGGCGATTCCTGGGCCAGACCCGGCGAGCTGCTGGCGCTGCTGGGACTTGATGACAGGCTCGACCTGGCCCGGCTGGTGCGCACCGAAATAGAATTCGAATCCGATAACAAAACAGAGACATCCCAGCAAAAGAGCGGATCAAGTGAGACCGTTCCTGTGGTGTCACAGAACAACGGTCTGTCATCGCCCCCCGAACAGGGATTGCAGGCGGGACAGCCCACACGGGAAGACAACTGATGGCAAAAGAAATGCTTATTAACACCGTCGATGAGCGCGAATGCAGAATTGCGATCGTCGCCGACGGTAAATTGGAAGAATTATATACTGAAAGAGTTTCGCACGCATCACGCGTGGGAAACATCTATAAGGGGCGAATTACTAACGTCGAGCCATCGATACAGGCGGCGTTTGTCGATTTCGGGGCATCGAAGAACGGATTTCTGCACATCTCTGACGTGCACCCGCAGTTTTTCGTCAAGGGTTCAAAGGGTACCGAGGCGGTTGGGCGGAAACGAGGCCATCGCGACCGGCCACCCATCCAGGAATGCCTGCGACGCGGGCAGGAAATCGTCGTACAGATGACCAAGGAAGGCATAGGGACCAAAGGCCCGACCATGACGACATACCTGTCGATTCCGGGAAGGCTGCTGGTGATGATGCCAGGCATGAGCAAATTGGGGGTCTCACGGAAGATCGAAGACGAAGAGGCCCGCGACAAAATCAAGCAGATGCTTGGAGACATTACGCTTCCGCCTGACGTGGGCGTGATTGTGCGCACTGCCGGAATTGACCGCTCGAAACGCGATCTTCAGCGGGATCTCAACTACCTGCTCCGCTTGTGGAAAACGGTCAGCGAGCGAATTGACTCTTCACGCGCTCCGGCTGAAATATACCAGGAGTCCGACCTTGTCGCGCGAACGATCCGCGACGTGTATAACAGCGATATCAACAGGATCATCTGTGACAGCGCCGATGTCGCTGCCCAGGTCAGAGAATTTCTCGAAGTCGCCATGCCTCGAACCAGGCACACCTTGGAAGTATACGCCGGCAAGCAGGGCCTGTTTCATGACTACGGGCTCGAAAGCGAAATCGAGAAGATCTATTCCCGTCGAGTCGAGCTTAACAGCGGTGGATCGCTGGTTATCGACCAGGCAGAGGCGCTGGTGGCGATAGATGTAAACTCAGGGCGCTTCCGCGATCACAACGACGCCGAGGCGACCGCGTTGAACATCAATCTTGAAGCTGCCCGTGAGATTGCACGTCAGTTGAGGTTACGGGATCTCGGAGGCGTGATTATCATCGACTTCGTCGACATGAGGGAGGAGTCTCACCGCAGAGCGGTGGAAAAGGCCCTGCGAGAGGCTGTCAAGCCTGATCGGGCAAAGACAAAAGTTCTCAAGATATCCGCGTTCGGCATTGTTGAGATGACCCGCCAACGAGTACGCCCGTCACTCAAGGACAGCATCCACATCAAATGCCCGAACTGCCAGGGCATGGGCATGGTGAAGTCGCCCGAATCCCTGGCTCTCGCGGTCATGCGGGATATAATCCGCGCCGGCAACCATGATGATGTCGAGACTATCACTGTCACCATATCGCCCGACGTTGCCAATCATCTTCTCAATGAGCAACGATCAAGATTGTACAACCTCGAAACAACCTGCGGGAAAACCATAACCGTCATCGGCGATGACAAACTTGCCGGTGACGAATTCCACGTTGTTTGTTACAACAACCGCCACACCGAGGTCGCCTGGGATAAGGAAGTGTCCGGAAATGACAAACCTAAAGCACCGCTGACAGTGCCTGCCGACAAACTGATTGCCCAGGCTCAGAAACGCCGCGCAACCGGCAACGCCCCGCAATCCAAGGTCATCCCAGACACGCCGGCAAAGGCGGATGCGCCCACCCCTGCCAAGAAGCGACGCAGGCGAAGGTCAAAATCCAAAATCACAGCCGCCAAATCCGGCGAGGCCGAACAGCTCTTGAATACCGACCAGAAGAGTTCACCCGCTGGCGACGAAAAAGACGCAAAACCCCCAGCCAACGCCGGGAAGAATCAGCCCGACACCGACGCCAGACCAAACACCCAGGATGGTGGGGAATCCTTCTCAGTTGAGCAGGCGGAGGCACCCAAAAAACGGCGGACCCGTCGAGGCGGCAAACGACATCGCAGGAAAACCACCACCCAGCCTGCGGAAGGTTCGACCCAAAGCGACGATAAACCATCGGCCAATTCGATAAACGACAGGAACAACAAGCCTACACAAGTGGAAAACTCATCGTCCAACCCTCAGCCGGTCATCGAGGAGCCTATTCCCGCGCCACCGATTCCTCTGCCCAATCCATACAAGAGCAGACTCGGCGACCCGCAGGAGAACGCCCCACTCCTCGCCGGGCACGATGACGAAGATACTCTGTGGGACGACGAGTAATCGCGCACCGAGCGATTCGCACACAATATGCGAAAACAGGGCCTGGCGCATCTACAGTTGCACCTGCTTCGAGCCGATACAGGTGAAGGCGGTATAGTGGTAGAAGTATCTGCATTAATCCCCAAGGAGTACAGGATGCTGGATGCACGCTCGGTCGGGCACATTGCCAGAAATCTTGGCAAGGTATTCACCATA
>CAZWAT010000016.1:23932-25067 GCA_964632015.1 uncultured Planctomycetaceae bacterium | reverse complement strand
ACAAAACCACCCCTGACTTGGCCAGAGCATATAACAGGCTGAGCGGGGCAATCGTCAGTAAGACACTGATCGAACAGGATTGCCATCTCTCTGTGCAATGTGCCCTGATTGTCTTTGAGTTGAAGAACATAATGGCCGCCCAGATCCATGATCTGCTTGGCGATCTTCTTTTGACAGCCTGCCGCGTCGATCGCTACGGCCTCTGTAATATCAAGCAGTTTAAGCAGTTCGGGAATGGCCGTGATTTCATTGCTCTTGGCGTCGGTGGCATTACGGCCTGTCGCCACTGCAATATCGAAATCGCAAACGAATGACCCACGCGATGGAACTAATCGCCAACAGCGATCTTACCGTACAAGAGATCGCCACCGAGCTTGGCTTCAAATACAACACGCTGGATATATATTTATATGTATACTATCTGTTTCTATCTGTTTCGGTAGATCATATCATGCGCTATTCCCATGGCCTGGGCTGTTGGTGCGATCATTTTGTAAAATCTGCCGCCGTCGGTGTAGTATCCGGCTGTGGGTTCAAGATTGGCGACTCGGGACGCCCACCATTGGTTGAACAGGGTCATCCACAATTCGCGAAGGTATTTGGCGAGCATGCTTGCAAGCGCAACGGGCAGGTGCTGGTCGTCGGCCCCGACGGTGAAGCGAATTTCCGCATACGTATCCGAGCATCTGACGCCGTAGGCGCTGAGGGTTTTGGTTTCGTCGATGATCTTGAATTCGCACCCGTCGAATATCCGTTCGAGCACGGGTAGATATCGCGCCCGCCCGCCTTGGCGATCGACGTTTATTATCATGTGCCGGCCGGGGAATTTCGTCCATATCCGCTGCAGAAGACGGGAGGTGATGTCGAACAACGTGGTGCTTTTGTTGTTTGTCCGGGCGAGCAGATTGTTGAACTCTCCTTCAAAAACCGTCTGGGCCTCAAGCATTTCCAGCGAGATGCCCGCCCTTACCATTGCCGACGACAGCGCGTTGGACATCAACGCCAGATCGTTCACCCCCGCCTGCAAGGGAAGAGTCAGTTGCTGGTCGTACCATTTATAGTTTTTGCGGCTATCGATGGCATCCGGACACACTGCCGAGAGGAACTCATCGAGATTGGAGACCGATTTTCCCCC
>CAZWAT010000016.1:0-23922 GCA_964632015.1 uncultured Planctomycetaceae bacterium | reverse complement strand
CAAGGCGTTGGAGGCCTTTGGGGTCTTTCAGGCCCCCATAAAGCTTCTTGCTGTCGCCAATGGCGATGGTGGCCGCCTTCTTCGAGGCCTTTTTGGTCACCGTACCCGCAAGACTCTTCCACATCGAGTCGGTTGCAACAGAACTTGGCACGGAGAACGCGCTGGCGCAGACCAGCAACGGCCCGAGCACAGGCCCGAAACCCGCCTCGTCTATGCCGGCTACAATGGTGATAGGCTCTTTATGCACCCATACCACACTACCCTTTACACCCACAGCGTTCAAGAAGCTACGCCACTGGTCTGGGAGTGATGCTATTGTTGTCATGAAGATCACGTTATTTGCCGATATAATCCGTTGTAACTGGGTTGTGCGCAGAAATAGAAGGATTCGGAGAAACAATGCGATACGCAGTCATCATGGCCGGGGGCGCGGGTACAAGGCTCTGGCCTTTGAGCAGACTGAAGCGCCCCAAGCAGTTGATTCCGCTTCTAGGCAAGAAGAGTCTTTTGGAACTGGCGGTCGAGAGACTCGATGGGTTGTTCAAGAAAGAGAATATCTTGGTCATCACCAGTGCACAATATTGCGACCAGGTCGCCGAGGTACTGAGCGGAATTCCACGCGAGAACATCATTGGCGAACCGGAAGGTAGAGATACCGCCAGCGCCGTGGCGCTTTCTGTTGAATTGATAAGCGCCAAAGACCCTCAGGCCCAAGTCGCCGTATTCAGCGCCGATCACATCATCAGGCCTGTGGACTGTTTCGCAGAGGCGGTGAACACCGCACTCGATTTGGCACAGAAGCGCCCCGACGCGCTGGTAACATTCGGAGTCCGCCCCACCTGGCCGCATACCGGATTGGGATATATCCACTGTGGCGATCAGATACAGGACGCAGTGCACAAGGTGACGGATTTCAAGGAAAAGCCCGATCACCAGACCGCAAGGCGATACGTTGAGAGCGGCAAGCATTTCTGGAACAGCGGAATGTTCGTCTGGAAGCTCAGCGCTATATCAAACGCGCTGGACGAGTTCCTTCCCGACACCCGCCAGAAGCTCGCCCCAGTCGGCGAGGCAGCGAAGAACAACCAGGACATCTATCCCCATTTGCAAAAGATTTATCCCACTCTAGAGAAGATCAGCATCGACTTTGCGGTAATGGAAAAAGCCCGCGAGGTGCTCATGGTCGAGCTGAAGTGCGAATGGCTGGACGTGGGTTCCTGGCCCGCGCTGGAGGATGTGAGCGACCTTGATGAGTCCGGCAACGTCGTATTGGCCGACAACGCGATATTGCTCGAAAGCCTCAGAAGCGTCGTCGTGAGCGAAGATGATCACCTTCTGGCGGTGCTGGGCATGGACGATTGCATCGTAGTGCATTCGAAAGACGCCACGCTGGTTTGCAACAAGTCCGAATCGCAACGGATCAAGGATCTGGTGAGCCTCATCGCCCGGCAGTACGGGGCGAAATACGTATGACCTCAGCCCCGCGCAGATGGTTGGCGATCGATCCGGGCGAAAAGAGAATCGGCGTGGCTGCGGGAACCAATCCCCCCGGTGTCAGCGGGCCTGTAGAAGTCGTGCCCGCACATCCAATGGTTGAGGCGATAAAGAGAATCATCCAGCTTGCAGGGGAATACGAGGTAACCGGAATAGTCGTTGGCTGGCCCTTGAACATGGACGACACCGAAGGCCCACAGGCGCTGGAAGCACGAAAACTCGCGACTGACCTGGCATCTTGCACATCGCTGGACGTTCGGCTGTGGGACGAGCGGCTGAGCAGCTTCACCGCAGATGAGGCCCTCAAAGGTCAACTCACCCGAAAAAAACGCAGGGCAAGACAGGACGCGCTCGCCGCATCGACCATTCTGCAGGACTTCTTCTCACGGGACGGCGAAACATCCGCCCAGAGAGTTTTGCCCCTACAGTGAATCCCGTTCAGTTTTCCCGGCGCGACGTCCGATAAACATAATGTCGGAACCCAGTGCCGACGGAGATAATTAAAGTGAAAAAAGCCCAGATTTGTCTGCAAAAAGGCGATATGACATACGTGTTTCGTTATCCTCCCGGTGACGAGGAATCACTGGTCAAAGAGATAGTCGACATGGTCGAAAACCACCGGAATCAACTGACATGGGTTGACGCCGCCAACATCAGTTACGACCTGGTGAGAAACGCGCTCGGTGATTTTCAGGCGACAAGATAACGCTCGCTGAGGACGTCCTTTGCTTCAAGACAAGTTGACGATAGTCCGTTCCTATATCGACCACCTGGCTGGTCAGCGCAACTTCTCGCACCATACCGTCCGTTCCTACCTGGCTGACCTTACGCAGTTTGTTCGATTCCTTCGCGCTGTGACTTCCAGCGAAGCTGGTGACGACCTGCCCTCGGTGGACGACCTGCCAGAGATCGACGACTTGTCAGCAGAGGCGCTTGAGAAGCTGCTGCTCGGCGCGTCGCCAACGGAGATACGCGGATACCTTGCGATGATGAGCAGCCACGAATACAAGAAGTGCACCATCGCGAGGCGCCTGGCGACACTGCGGAACTTCTATCGACACCTTGTGCGAAAGGGTTGGCTTAATTCATCGCCTATCAGCATCATCCGCACGCCCCGCCAGGACAAGCGTCTTCCCAAGTGCCTTTCCCAGTCGCAGATCGATAACCTGCTTTCGGCACCGGACACAACCACGATGCAAGGCGCCCGGGACCACGCGATACTTGAAACCATCTACTCGGCGGGCCTGAGAATAAGCGAGCTGACATCGCTGGACATCGAGGATCTGGACGAATTCAACCAAGTGGTGCGAATTGAGGGCAAAGGCAAGAAGGAACGCCTCGCCCCCCTGGGATCGATGGCGATGGAGGCGATAGGCCGATATCTTGAAATACGAGCCCGCGAGCTTGGTCCATGCGACAGCGGGCCGTTGTTCATAAACAGATTCAACAGGCGCCTCAGCGACCGCACCATTCGTCGCCATCTGGACAAATACATGCTCGAAGCGGGCATTCCACTTCATATCAGCCCACACACGCTTCGTCACAGCTTCGCCACGCACATGCTCAACGCTGGCGCCGACCTGCGAAGCGTGCAGGAACTGCTAGGCCACGCGAGCTTGTCAACCACGCAGATCTACACGCACCTGACCACGACCAGGCTCAAGCAGGTTTACGATAAGGCACACCCGCTTGCAAAATAGCTCCGCTGTTGTCAGCGTCACCAATCGACAATGCGCATCAGCCAGTTCGTGCGCCCGGTGTTTATTCGAACCCTTACCGACATGCCCGGTTGGGGCACGAGGTTGTTGAAGTCGGTGATGGTGGCCTCGGCGTAGAAAACGCCATCACCTGTCGCCTGTGGGCTGACAATCGGAAGCACCCTGCTGATAGTCGCGCTCAAGGGTCTGCTTATGAACCCCGTCGTCGCCGCCAGCTCAACCTCCAGCGTCTGCCCCGGCTGTACATAGGTTATCTTGCGTTCGGGGAGCTTAAGTTTTATCACCCACTCGCCGGTGTCGAAAACCTGTCCAAGCACGTGTTCGGGCTTCACCACCTCGCCTATCTCGAAGCGATGGAAGAACACCACCCCATTGAGCGGCGATGTGATCTTTCGCAAGAGGATCTCGTCCTGGTGGCGGGCGACCCTGCTTTTGGCAGCGCTTATTTCATCCCGCAGCACCTGGGCCTCCTTTGCCATCACGTCTTCCTGTGGAAGCAGCAGCTCCACGAGCTTGCTTTCGATAAGCGCCACTTCCAGAACTGCCTGGTTTATCTCCACTGGGCTCACTGCGCCGTGCGGGGCCTGTCGCATCCTCTCGACTCGATCCTTCCCGAGTTCGAGCTGTAGTTCAAGCTGCTGTATCTGCTGCTCGCGGCGTTTGACGGACATGTCCTGGTGGCTCAGGACATATTCCAGTTTGCTGCGCTTGGCGTTGAGTTCCTGGATGGCCTGTTCATAGGCGAGTTGCTGTGAGGCGTCCCTGAGCTGAATCAGTGTCTGCCCCATCGTGACGCTGTCGCCCTGGGAAACAAGACGTTCCTGAATAACGCCCTCCACCGAGGGTCTCAGTTCGGTTTCCAGGTCGGTCGTCAGGTATCCCGTGCCCGCAACCCATCGCGTGGTCGGGATAAACGTCGCGAGCACAGCCAGCGACACTACGAACCCGATCAGGGCAAGAAGAAACCTGCGGAATGTCCAGAATCTCTTACGAGTCTTGCGTGGGGGCCTGCCTTGGGGCGAGCCCGTAGAACCAGGTGCAACCATTGTTTCTCCAGTCATTACCTAACCATTACCCGGCTTCCAGTGAAACCGACTGGGACTGCTGTTCATAAAGATCGGCCAGTAATCCACCTTCAGTGATAAGCTCATTCGGGTTGCCTATCTCCGCTATTCGTCCGCCATCGAGCATGATGACCATATCGCACCGCATCGCAATCGAGACGCGCTGCGACACCAGAATCACTGTCCTGCCCTTGAGCGCGGTTTCAAAACCTTCCATTAATTTGGCCTCGGTTTCGGCGTCAAGTGCAGATGTGCAATCGTCAAGCACAAGCACCTTGGGGCTGTAGAGCAGCACCCTGGCGAGGTTAACGCGTTGCTTCTGTCCACCAGAGAGGTTCAGGCCTCGTTCGGAGGTCATCGTCTGGTACCTGTCCGGTAGTCGTTCTATGAACTCGTGAATGTGCGCATATTGGGCAGAGGCGATTATATCGCGCCTGAACGCGCTTTCGGATCCGTAACGGATATTCTCGTCAATTGTTCCATCAAATATCACGGGTTCCTGGGGTACGAACCCAACAAGTTTCCGAAGCTCCACAAGCTTGAACTCGCGGATGTCGATACCGTTCATTCGCACCGTGCCACCAGTAGGGTCATATATTCGGCAGGCGAGCTTGGCCAACGTGGACTTTCCCGACCCGCTTGGACCCATCACGCACAGGTTGCGCCCTGGCGGCAGCTCGAACGAGATGTCATGAAGCACGGGCTCATCACAGCCGCCGTGGGTGAAGCTGACATTGCGGAACTCTATTGAAGGCGCTTCTGTAGGCAAAGAACGGGGCGTCAACGGCTCGATAAGGGCGAAAGGTTCATCAAGCACGCCCATGACCTTTGTCGCCACCGCCTTGAGTCTGGCGAGCATGCCCGCAACCTGGCTGAGACTCGATATCGGGTTGAACATTTGTCCGGCAGATGTATAGAACAGTAGCAGGTTACCCGTCGAGATGCTTCCGTCGCGAACCTTCAAAGCGCCCAGCCACACCACCGCGACCATGCATACACCGCTGATTATCCCGCAAGTGACGACGAACAAGGTGCTGAGCACCTGGGCGCCAAGCGTATTGCGGATGATAGGCCTGACTCGCCTCGTAAGGTCGACTGCCTCGAACGTCTCACGCACAAACGACTTCACCACGTAGAAATTCTTGATGCGGTTATTCATGTGCGCGTCGAGGCGCCCCTGACGCTCGCGCAGGTTTCGGTGCAGCGTCCTGAGCCTGGGATGAAAATATCTGTACACCGCCGCATAGGTCGGCAGAGCGATAAGCACCACCACCGAAAGCCCCGGGTCGATACTGAGCAATATCAGCATGCCCACTATCACCTGCACGATGTTGCCCGGAACCGTCAACAACAAGTGCGACGTGTGGTTTTGTATCACCTGCACATCCGAGAACAGGTGGGTCATCAGGTATCCTGTCGAGTGCCTGTCGTGATAGCTCATCGGCAGCGCCTGAAGCTTGTAGAACAGCCTCTGTCGCAAAAGGTATTTGACGCGAAGCACCACATTGATCATCTGGTTGTGCATGTTGTATGCAAGCAACCTGTCAACCGCGACGACCAGGAACACCAACACCGCCAGCCACTTGAGCCTGTGAATTTTCTGTGCGTTGCTCAGGCCCGGTTTTTCGTCGAGTTGCGCCGTCCACGAATCGCGTGCTCGATCGTCGGGCAGGGCAAACAGACGGTTATCCGAGGATGGGTCGACATATTCCTCCTGCGAAAGCTGATATTTGATGAGATCGATCTGCACTATCTCGTCAGCGATGTATCGGCTTGTCCAGGCATAAAAGAAGATCGTCAGGTGGCAGATCATGGTTATCGCCACGACCACCGCGATCCTGGGCCAATGTGGCATGAAGTATCGTCTGAACAGTTCCTTCAGTGCCCCCGCGCGCACCTGTCTTGACCGCTCTCTGAGGGGCGGTTCGTTCAGCATCGCGATGAAACTTTTGAATTTCGACATCAGGTGGTTCTCGCCATTGACGAGTGGTCTGTCTGCGTGTTGTACAGGTACCGGTATCTGCCGTCGGGTATCGCCATCAGTTCCGAGTGGGCTCCCTTTTCAAGCACCCTGCCGCCGTCCATTACGACAATCAGATCCGCATTGACGATTGTGCTGAGACGATGAGCGATCACGAAGCATGTTCGCTTGGCCATGACGCGTTCCATCGCAACCTGAATCAGTTTTTCGCTGTGGGTATCGAGCGAGCTTGTCGCCTCATCCAGAATCAGAATCGCCGGATTGGCCAGAATCGCCCTTGCTATGCACAATCGCTGTCGTTCGCCCACCGACAGGGTCACGTATTCTGCGCCTAGTCGGCTGTCGAGCCCCTTTTCAAGCCTGTCGAGCACGGGTCCCAACTCCGCGAGCCTTGCGGCGCGTTCCATCTGCTCTCGACTTGCGCCTGGCTTGCCATAAGCGATATTCTCGGCCAGGGTCGCGTCGAAGATGATGGGTTCCTGTGGCACCATCGCCAGCGAGCGCCGGTAATAGTGAATGTCCAGCGTGTTGATATCGTGCCCGTCGATCAGCAACCTGCCGTCGTCGATACGATAATAACGGTAAATGAGGTTCACCAGTGTGGTCTTTCCACAGCCGGTCTGTCCGACAAGGGCGACGGTCTGCCCCGCTTTGACCTCAAGGCTAAGATCGCAGAGCACTGGCTTGCCCGTCTCGTACTGAAAGTTCACGCGATCGAAAACGACATCGCCCTTGATGGACACAAGACGTTTTTGTCCGACTTCGGGAATGTCCTTGGGCGCATTCATAAGCTCGAAGATGCGGTCGAGGCTGACGGATGCCTGCTGCAACTGGTTCGACAGCTCCGCAAGAAGAGACGCCGGGTAAAGCAGGCGAAAGCTGAAAGCGACCATCGCCGTCACCGCTCCGTAGGTGATCTCCTGGCGGATAACAAGCAGCGTTCCAACCACTATCACCATGGCGTAGTTGCCCCAGGTAATCGCGCCCGAAAGAATCGTATATGTCAGGTTGGTCGCCCGGAACCTGTGAAACACCCGCTCAGCCAGAAAGTTGCGCTTTATGAAGTTGCGCGATTCGAGCCTCTCGCGGTTGAACGACTTGACGACCAGGGTCCCGGCGAGCCTTTCCTGCGAGTAAGCGCTCAAGCGGTCGAGCTTGCGCCGATAGCGGCGCTGTATCTTGCGGATCCTAGGCACCATCACCTTGTAGTTGACCAGGTAAAGCCCGATGCCCGCGAACATCATCAGCGTGAGCTTGACGCTCAGGGTGAGCATTATCACCACCATGATGAAGCCCGTAACCACCTGCACCAGCAGTTGAGGGGTGTTGCTGGTGAGCACCGTCTGAAGCTGCTGAACATCCCCGCGGATTCGCTCCATTATCTTGCCCGTGGTGGCGTTCTGGATGTACTGGCAGTGAAGCTGATGAATGTGGCGGTAGAGGTCAAGCCTGATGTCGAAGATCACCCGCTGACCAAGAAGAGTAATCGTATAGTCGCTGACTGTGCGACACGCCGCGGAGGCGAACGGAAGCAGCAGAAAGAACACCATCAGAGGAACCAGAAGCTCGTATCTTCCAAGCGAGATGACATGGTCAATCAGTATCGCGATGACCAGCGGCGAGCCAAGATCGACAAGCATGATCCCCAGCATCGCTAGAAGTGCCCATACCAGCCTTTTGCGATGCGGGCGCAGGATCCTCAGTATGTAAGAAAAATGAGACATTGCGGATGCCGGAATCAGAACGCGAGCAATACACCACACCAGACCCAAAAAGTGGGCAGATGCCTAAAGTTCGATACCGACTCCCAGTTTCGAGGCCTGCCTGTCGAAAACAAATAACCTTCGACGTGAAGCCAGTTGGCCTGGGTGTCCACACGCCAACGACCTCTGATCGGCGCGAGCTGTTGCAGCACCCCAATGCCGGCTTCCATGCAACTGCGTCTTGCAATTCTTGAAAATGCCAACCATCTCAGCAATACAACCTTTAAACACCAGCAAAAGCAGCACGACTATGAATCCTACCATGTTCTTTCGGCAAGGGGTAGCTGATGACTTTGAACAAAGCACCATAACTATGCAGCCAGTCCGGCGATCTCACGCCCTAAGCCCATAGAAATGAACAAGTTAAAACAAAAGCGGCGAAATGTGACAAAACTGCAACCCAGTCGTCACATTTCGCCGCGCATTGTGCAATCGCGTGAGTTTTGTTATTCCTTCACGTCGTACTCGGCATCGATCACGTCATCTCCGCCTTCTTTTTTGTGCTCTTTTTCTTCCTGCTCCGGGGCCGGGCCTCCGGGCGCCGCCTGGGGACCCGCCTGCTGGTACATCTTCTCGGCGATCTTGTGCGATGCGCTTTCGAGGTTCTGCATCGCGCGTTTGATCGCTTCGGCGTCGTCGCCCTTGAGGGCTTCCCTCAGGGCATTTATGGCGGATTCGACGTTGGAGCGTTCGTCCGCGGAGACCTTTTCGCCCTGGTCCTTCAGGAGTTTCTCCATCTGGTAGGCCATCGAATCGCCTTGATTCTTGATGTCGATCAGCTCGCGGTGCTTTTTGTCTTCCTCGGCGTGTGCCTCGGCGTCTTTTTTCATCCGCTCGACTTCGGTCTTGTCCAGGCCTGTTGATCCCTTGATCTCGATGGACTGATGGGTACCGGTGGCAAGATCCTTCGCCGAGACATTCAGGATGCCGTTCGTGTCGATGTTGAATGTCACTTCGACCTGGGGCATTCCCCTCGGCGCGGGCGGTATGCCCGTAAGGTTGAACCTGCCCAGCGTGCGGTTGTCGCGGGCAAATTCGCGTTCGCCCTGAAGCACGTGGATGGTGACTTCTGTCTGGTTGTCCGCAGCCGTCGAGAAGGTCTCTTTCTTCTCGGTGGGGATGGTGGTGTTTCGCTCGATGAGCTTGGTCATCACGCCGCCAAGCGTCTCGACGCCAAGGCTAAGCGGGGTCACGTCGAGCAGAACCATCTGCTCTTCGACCTCTCCACCGATGATGCCCGCCTGCACCGCTGCCCCGATTGCGACGGCTTCGTCGGGATTGACCGACTTGTTGGGTTCCTTACCGAAGACATCCTTGACGATCTCACGCACCTTGGGAATTCTGGTCGAGCCACCAACGAGAATGACCTCGTCTATGTCCTCGGGCGTGAGCTTCGCGTCGGATATCGCCGACTTGCAGGGTGTTATCAGGCGACTGAGCACCGGCTCGCACAACTGCTCGAACTTCGCGCGTGTCAGCGTCATCGTCATGTGCTTGGGACCTTCGGCGGTGGCGGTGATGAAGGGCAGATTGATGTTCGCTTCCATGGCGGTCGAAAGCTCGCACTTCGCCTTTTCGGCTGCCTCCTTGAGGCGTTGAAGGGCCATGGCGTCCTTGCGAAGATCGATGCCCTCGGTTCGCTTGAACTCGTCGGCAAGGTAGTTGATAAGAACCTCGTCAAGATCGTCGCCACCAAGATGGGTGTCGCCGTTGATGCTTAACACCTCGAAGACGTTGTCACCGATATCGAGAACCGAAATGTCGAACGTTCCACCGCCAAAGTCGAACACGGCGACCTTTTCGTTCTTGTTCTTGCCCAGCCCGTACGCCAGTGCGGCGGCGGTGGGCTCGGGCAGGATTCGCTCAACCTTGAAGCCCGCGATTTCGCCCGCTTCCTTCGTCGCCTGACGCTGGGAATCGTTAAAATACGCCGGAACTGTAATGACCGCGCTGGCCACCTCGGAACCCAAATAGTCTTCGGCAGTCTTTTTGAGATCACGCAGCGTCATGGCGCTGACTTCCTGCGGAGTGTAGGTCTTTCCACGAACCTTCACCGCGACCGGATCGTTCGCCTCGCCGATTACCTCGTAGGGAACCATCTTCTCCTCGGAGGCAACTTCGTTGTGGCGACGACCCATAAACCTCTTGATCGAAAAGACGGTGTTGGTCGGGTTCGTCACCTGCTGGTGCCTGGCAGGCTGACCAACCAGTCGCTCGCCCTTGTCGGTAAACGCCACCACCGACGGAGTAAGCCTGCTACCCTGCTGATTGATCAGCACCTTGGGGTTAGCGCCTTCCATTATCGCTACAACGCTGTTGGTCGTACCCAGATCTATTCCAATAATCTTGCCAGTAGCCATTCGTCCTCTCGCTTTCCTATTTCCTGACAACCCATAGGGGCCAAAAAATCATAGATTACCAATCATAACCGCTGCAACGGCCATGCCAGGATGTAAGTTCTTGGAATCACATTACTTATGACTGTAGCGATCGATATTTCATGTCATATAGGCGTATAAAAGGTACTTCAGCGCCGGTATTGGCAGGTTGTAAAGCCCTTCGTCGCCCGGCTGTCACATGCCAAACATGTCCAGCACCACATATATGGCGACGCCTGCCAATACCCCACCGGCCGCAACGGCGAACTCAAGCACACGAGCGGAAATGCCCCTTGAACCCGCCTCATCAGGAGCATCCTTGCCCGCAAGTCGCTGGGCTGCCCGCAAAAGCTCATCGGCATCGCGGGCCTGTTGTCGAAGCACAGACCGCCCGGGGGAATCTTCTTCTTCATCCTGTTGATTCCCTGCTGACGGAAGCGTTTGAGATTTTTCAGCCTCCGCCTGGCGCATCTCCTCTCGAAGCGCGTCGTCAGTGTCTGATTCATCATCACGGGACAGCTCATACGCTGCCGATACAGGTCCCATGTGCTCGCGCCACGACTGCCCGGACATGATCGACGAAGTAAGCTTCGCCACCTCGTCGGCGGCGAGATCGTGCAACAACGATTCGTCAATGTCATCGGGCTCCTCTGGCATGTCTTCAAGGGGCTTGTCCATGCAATAAGGATATCCCATATCGTCGCCCTCGTGCGAGTGGATTTCTCAAAATCACTTCCTCGCCTTCCCCCCGCGGTTAGTACGGGATTCCCCGGTTGTCGTTTCGACCTGGCGAGTGTAGAGTATTCTAATGCGAACTGTAATCACCGGTCAGGTCGGGCTGGACAAGAAACCATTCCTTCAGCGGGTATTGAATTTGGCATCGGCGCAGGGTTTCGACCTCGATCTGATGAACATTGGCGATATGATGTACGCTGAGGCGCCAGACGTCCCTCCGGGGCGCATTTTGGATTTACCCCTGGGCAGGCTTCAGAGTCTGCGCCGCAGCGTCTTCAAGGATGTCCTCAACGCCTCGCAGAAGAGTTCCAGCATCCTGGTCAATACGCATGCGACATTCCGATGGCGGCACGGGTTGTTCTATGCGTTCGATCACGACCAGATGCAGGCGTTTAATGCGGATATGTACATTGTTTTAGTGGACAACGTAGACCGCGTTCACTACCGCCTCAGCCGCGACAGGCACCACGACCACACCCTTAAAGACCTGATGGTGTGGCGTGAAGAGGAAATTCTCGCCACCGAGCTTGTTTCGCAGATAGTGCGTGGTCACGGGTGCTTCTACATCATGGCGAGGGGCAGTGACGAGGACGACGCGCCCGCCGAGATGCTGGTGAGGATGATGTTCCAGCATCAGATGCGCAAGGCGTATCTGAGCTTCCCCATGAGTCATATCGGAAACGGACCCGCGTGTTCGAGCGCCCTTGCCCGCATCGAGGATTTTCGCAGGCAGATGAAGCGGATGTTCCTTTGTTTTGACCCCGGCGACGTTGAAGAAAAGCCGCTGTGCGCCTTGGCGATCGAGGCGGCGAGGTCGGGTTTGAGAACCATCGAATACGGCCCCGCCGGGCGAAAGGCCACGCTGGATGTGAGCGATCTTCTCGCGATCATCCCTGACATAGACGGTCAGATTTACGCACGCGACTTCAAGCTGATCGACCAGGCGGACATGATAATCTCGCTGATTCCCGAAATTGAGGACGGCAGGCCTTGCATTTCAAGCGGGGTCGAGCGTGAATTGCAGCACGCCCACGAGGCGGCGAAGGATGTTTTCGTGATATGGCAGGCGAAGGTGAACCCGTCGCCCTTCATCACCGAGACGGCTACGAGGGTGTTCGCATCGGTTGCGCAGGCGATGGATTTCTTCATTGACAGCGACTACGTGCCCTCCACCCCGCCGGGTCGGCTGTTCACGTAAAGCGAGGCGTCATTTCGTCAACGACAACAATCGCTCCACGCGTGACTTCAAGTCGGGGTGCGTCGAGAAGATATCCGAGCGTTTCTCGCTGAGGTTCTTCATCACTGGCGGCATAATGTACAAAGGCGCGGTTGCCCGGTTGGCGACCTCCAGCGGTTGTGAGTCACCACCCAGCTTCATCAGCGCCGACGCCAGCCCCTGGGGGTTTCTGGTCAGGTCTACGCTGGCTGCATCGGCAAGGTACTCTCGCTGCCGGGAAAGCGCCAACTGAATTATCTTCGCAAGCAACGGCGCGAGAATCGCCAGTACCAGCGCTATCAGCACCAGTATGATTTGTGCGCCTCCCGAGCCCTTTGAGCTGCGCTGCCTCGAACGTCTCGTCGCCCCGCCAAACCACAGGCTCCTGAGAAACACATCCGCCAGCATCACCAGCGTCCCCACCATGACCGCCATCAGCATCGCATAGAGAATGTCATAGTTGCGAACGTGGCAAAGTTCATGGGCCATGACCCCCTGAAGCTCTTCTCGGGTAAGTTTTTCGCGCAGACCCCGCGTAATTGCGACAGAGGCGTGTTGCGGGTTCCTGCCTGTAGCGAAGGCGTTCATCGCCCGGCTTTCGATCATGTAAATTTTGGGCATGGGCAGGCTCGCGGCGATTGCAAGCTCTTCGATGACATTAAAAAGCTGCGGGTCATCCTGCTTTTTCATCTCGCGGGCCTGGCTGATACCCAGCAGGGCCGATGACCCACCATAATAACTCATCAGCGTCAGCACGAACGCGATAACCGCTGCCGCGACGGGCACGCCTATGCGAAACCCCATGTCGCCACCGCCCCACACCTCGCCAATCAGCGCGCCGAAGATCACGAAAAACACCAGAAACCCGAGAATCAGCAGGACGCTGTTTCTCTTGTTGCGGGCAATAAGAGTATTAAAGGTTACAGGTGGCATTTATCCATTCGTCAAGCCGTCGGGACACGTTATTACTGAAGGCGTCTGTTTTCCTGATTCAGCGTGTTAGAACTTCACCTGCGGGCCTTGTCGGTGCTCGGGGTCTTCGATCTGGAAGTATTCCTGCTTCTTGAAGCCGAACATGTTCGCCAGCACGTTGCTGGGGAATCTTTCGGTTGTCGCGTTGTACTCGGCACATGTCGAGTTGTAATGCTGGCGTGAGAAGGCGATTCGATTTTCAGTGCTGGTGAGCTCTTCCTGAAGCTGCATGAAGTTCTGGTTTGCCTTGAGGTCGGGGTACGCCTCAGAGAGCGCAAACAATTGCCTCAGTGCGCCGGTAAGCATGTTTTCGGCCTCGGCCCGCTCTTGAATTCCCTTGGCGTCGGCGGCGGTGTTTCTGGCGGCGATAACCGCTTCGAGCGTCTGGCGTTCATGGGCGGCGTAACCCTTGACGGTTTCGACGAGGTTGGGTACCAGGTCGTATCTCCGCTTGAGTTGCACGTCGATCTGGCTCCACGCTGCCTGGCATGCGACCCTGCGAGAAACCAGGCTGTTATAGGTCATAATCGCGAAGACCACCAACAGAGCGATCACGCCGAATGCTATCCACGTACCCATGTGAAGTTTCCCTGAACCGGAGGTTCAACCAGGGCGTGCGATTGCCCCTGGGCCTGGGCCGGTTTCCCTTGCCACACAGCAGGATAGTCACAATCGACCCTGGAGGCAATGCGACGATTGGTTTAAAAACACATGAACGTTTATACTTGTCATCGGGAATAATGAGATATAATACAAAGACCTACGCCGGTGGTCGTTATCATCGCTCCCTCGGCGACATGGATGGACAACTTTCTGTATGACAAGGTGAGGGCCTTTCATTGGATTCATTTACTCTGAATAAGATCGATTTCGGGGAGGTAAGGCGCATCCTGGGCGACTTCTGCGCCACCCGTTCGGGCAGATCGCTGGCGCTTCGCATAAGTCCGTCGCGCAACCCGGCTATTATCAACCAGTGGCTTGACCAGACCACGCAGATGGTCGACGCGATTTCGCGGTACGGGCTTGTGCCCTTCGGAGGCGTCAGCGACATCAGCGACGCCCTGAAGCGGGCTCGTGCGGGCGGAGGGGCCGAAGGTGAAGATTTCGCCGCGATAGCGTCCACGCTTGAAGGGGCGTTCAACGTCAAGAAGTACCTCGCCGCGATTGGCGAAGAATTTTCCCTGCTTGGCGAACTGGAGCGTGATATCGCCGACTTCGAAGGCGAGATCAGGGCGATTCGCTCCATCGTCGCGCCGGATGGAACCATACCTGACAGCGCAAGCCGAAAACTCGCCGAGATTCGCGAGGAGATAAACCGAACCACTGAACATATCCACGATGTTATATATGGATATGTTCGACAGAGCGAGGTTGCAAAGCTTCTGCAAGACACGACCGTGACCATTCATGGCGACAGGTTCGTGCTGCCTGTCAAGGCCGAGAATCGGGGCAGACTTCCGGGCATCGTGCATCGCTCGTCTTCCAGCGGCGCCACGGTCTTTGTCGAGCCGGAAGCGTGCGTTGAGTTGAACAACCGCCTTGGCGATCTGCGCGACGACGAACGAGCCGAGATACAAAGGTTGCTCAATCAGCTTTCGATCAGGCTTTCGGCGAGATCGCAAGAAATCAGATCCGCCATTCACGTGTTGAACGTGATAGACGTAATATCCGCCAAGGCGCAGTACTCAAGGCAGTTCGACATGGTCCGCCCGCTGATGTCCGAGAACGGGCCTTTGCAGCTTGATGAGGCTCGCCACCCCCTGCTGGTGGATCGCAGGTACAGACAGGAAAAGGCCGGGACACCCCCCGAAAACTGCCAGGAGGTCGTCCCCATAAACGTTCGCCTGGGGCTCGACTTCGACCTGCTGGTAATCACAGGCTCGAACACCGGTGGCAAGACGGTAACGCTCAAGACAACGGCGCTTCTGGTGATCATGGCCCAAGCGGGTATGCACATCCCCGCATCGAGAAACGCCCGCCTGCCTGTGTATCGCGACGTGTTCATCGACGTGGGCGACGAGCAATCGCTCGAACAGTCGCTCAGCACGTTCGGCGCCCACATCAAGCGTCTAAAATATCTTTTCGCGAAGGTAGACCAGAATTGCCTTGTGCTTCTCGACGAGCTGGGCAGCGGAACCGACCCCGAAGAAGGCGGCGCTATCGGACAGGCCCTTCTCGATGAGCTTCTGCGCATCGGGTGCCATGGCATGGTCACGACGCACCTTGGAATACTGAAGGCTTACGCCTACACCCAGGATCGCGTCGACAACGCATCGGTCGAATTCGATACATCAACACTCACGCCGAAGTTTCACCTTTGCATCGGCAAGCCCGGCGAGAGCCACGCCATCACCGTCGCCTCAAAGCTGGGAATGCCCCGGCGCATCATGTCCGCGGCGAGAAGGCATCTTGGCGAGCAGGGCAAGCAATTCAGAAAGGCCATCGCAGCCACGTCCGCGGTTCGCGAGGTTGCCGAGAAGGCCCGTCAGCAGGCACAGGCCGCACAGGTTGAAGCCCTCAACCAACAGGATGTCTACCAGGCGAAACTCGCTGATCTTCACAGGCTTCAGGAGGAATTCGAGACCTGGCTGGCGTCACTGGGAAGCCTCAAGGAAGGCGACGATGTGTTCATACCGTCGCTCAACAAGCCCGGCAGGTTGGTAAGGCTCGAGCTTCATCGGCAGGTGGCGATTGTCGATGGTGGAACCGTTCAGGCTGAAGTGCCGCTTCGCGACCTGATGCCGCGACTCGGACAGGACGAGATTCGCAAGCAGATTGCCGACTTGCGCAAGGAGATTCTCTCGCAGGCGAAGTCGCTGGAACAGAACCGTCTTGACGCCCAGCGCCGGCAGCAGGAGTACCAGCACAGTATCGAGCAGCAGAGGCAAAGGGCAAGGCAGTTCGATAACTGGCTCGGATCAATCGCCCGGGTGAAGATCGGTGACGAGGTTCCCATTTCCGTCAAGCCCGGAAAGGGCACAGTGATGTCGATCGATTTAAAGGGTCTTCGCGCGACGGTTCAAACCGGACAGGGCGAGCTTACCATCGCAATACAGGATCTGTTCCCGCAGACAGGACCCTTCGCACCAGATAGCAGGCGACGCGAGCGCCCATCTCGGGACGTTGGCAAGAACCGCGGGCAGGGTTCATCCAAAGATCGTCCCCTCCACCGCAGAAACCCCAAAAGCCAGGCTGCCCAGGCGAGCAAGCGCAAGCTCATCGACGCCACGCCTGGACAACAGGTGTTTGTGGTTCCGTTCAACAAGCCCGCTACGCTCATTCGCATCAACAGCGACAAAGAGATAGCGACGGTTCAATCGGGCGTCTTCGAAATACAGATACCTCTTGGAGATCTTGAACCCCTGCGGGCGCATTGACGGCGTGAAGCACCGGGGGCCGGCATATTGGATGCAAGACGCCGGCCCCGGGTCTCCTCGATCAATCAGGCGAAGGACTTGACATATTATATCGGGGCTCACGCCGGGCTGAAGCTGTGAAGCGAATTTTTCTTCGCAGGCAATTCCCCACCCGGGACGGACAGGAAATACCCCTATGCGCTTTTCATGCCCCGCAAGATCAGCCCGATCCCCCCCGCCGGGTCAAGACATACTAAGATGGTGTGTCGGGATTTCAGGGGTTGTCGCACATATAGCAAGGGGATACCAATGTTTCGCATCGTCTCAGCAGCGATCATGGTCACCTGTGTCTGCTCATCCGCACAGGAGCAGCGACAGGTTACGCTGAAGCAGAATTTCAAACCCGGGCACTACACCGTCACGCACGAGCTGGACTCGCAGGGCTCAACCACTATGGGCGAACAGAGCATGCGCCAGGCGAGCACAATGACGATGGTGATGGACATCGGAATCACAGGCACCGAAGACAACGTGACGAAGGTTGAAATGCAGTTCACCCGAATCGCCCAAAGCTTTTCGCAGAACGGCCAGGAGCTGATGTCATACGACAGCCAGACGCCCCAGGGCCAGGAAGAACCACCCAGCCCGCTGGCGTCGATCTATGGGCCTTTGCTCGAAACGAAAATTTCGTTCGAAATAACGCCCGAAGGAACGGTTCGAAACGTCACGGGACTCGATGAGCTTTGGGACAGAATCGCCCAGGACAATCCGCAGTTGGCGCCGCTGGCGCAGCAGATGAAGCGACAGTTCGGGTCTCAACTCTTCGAGAATCTCATCGTGCAGGGGTCGGACTTCTACCCAGACAAACCCGTCTCGGTGGGCGAATCCTGGCAGACCCAGACCAAGATAGAAGCGCCCGTGGTGGGCTCGCTCTCGGTCAACCAGGATATCACTCTCAAGGAGATTCAACCCTCGCCACAGGGTGAACTGGCGATATTGGACATCATCGGAACCGCCAACGTCACCGAACCTCAGACCATGAGCATGGGCGAAACCAGCATGACGCTTACGAAGATGGACCTCGAACAGACATCTGACATGAAGATGCTTGTCGAAACCGGAATGGTCGTCGAACAGCATGCCACCGGAAAGGTTGAAACCGCCATGACCATGCAAAACGGCGAGGGCCAGACCGCCGATGTCTCAAGCACGCAGGAGTTCACAGGCGTCACGACCATCACGCCTGCAGAGCAAGTGGACTAATAGACTTATTTATATTAATATATGGTTTTATTTACCCTGTTGCATGCAGCTTAGGCATCTGTCTATTCGCGTCAATGTCTTTTCCTTGCCAAGGATATCCAGCGTGTCGAAGATCGGCGGGCTGACGGTGGTTCCCGTGACCGCCACGCGGATCGGCTGGGCCACCTTGCCCACCCCAAGCTGGCGGGTCCGGCAAAAATCTTCGAGAAGTTTCTCGATGTCCTGCATCGTCCACGGGCATTGAGACAGCGACTCGCGCAGCTCGGCAAGCACGCCCATTCCAGCGTTGTCATTCTTTCTGAGCACCTTATCAACCGCCTTAGGGTCGTACTCGAACGCGTCGTCGTCAACGAACAGCGTCGCCGTTTTCTTCACGACATCCTCGAACGTGCGCATGGTTCGGTTGATGCGTATAAGCCTTCGCAGCATGTTCTCGTCGCCGGACGGAATGGGTGTCTCGTTTAGCGAAAGGTAATCCCTGAAGGCATCGAGAAGCCTCTCGTCGTCCGCAGTAGCGATGGCGTCGGTGTTGAAGGCAAGCAGCTTGTCGCGGTCGAAGCGGGCGTTGGTCTTGCCAAGCCTGTTGACGCTGAAATGCTCGACCATCTCGGTCAGCGTGAATTTTTCGCGGTCGAGTCCTGGCCCCCAACCCAGCAGCGCGATGAAATTCACCAGCGCCTCGGGTAGATATCCCGCCTTGCGGAAGGCGTGTACCTCGACGTCGCCGTCGCGCTTCGAGAGCTTTCTACCCTGCATGTCCATGATGAGCGGCAGATGGCAGTAACCAGGCTCGGGAAAACCAAACGCCCGGCGAAGAAGCACATGACGCCAGGTCTGTGCGAGGAACTCCTGCCCGCGCATTATGTATGTAACGCCCATCAACGCGTCATCCACCACGTTGGCGAGGTGGTACGTGGGATAACCATCCGCCTTGAGGATAATGAAATCGTCCACCTGGTCGCCAGGCATCGTCACCGGGCCGAAGGCGTCGTCGGCGATGGTGACATCTCCTTGCTCGCACAACAGTCGCACCACCACCGGCCTGCCCTGGTCGCGGGCGTTTTGGGCCTGCTGCTCGGTTGGAAGCGTGTCAGGACGCGGATAACGAAAGTTCTGTTTCTTCTCCTGGGCCGACTTCCGCATGGTGTCAAGCTCTTCGGGGGTATCGAACGCATAGTACGCCTTACCCTCATCAAGCAACCGGCGAACGTGGTCGCGGTAGATTTCCAGCCGTTGGCTCTGGCGATATGGCCCCGACTCGCCACCGACCTCGATACCCTCGTCCCACTCTATACCAAGCCAGCGAAGGTCGGCGATTATCTTGGGTATCGCCTCCTCCTGGTGCCTGCCGACGTCGGTGTCTTCAATTCTCAAAAGGAACTTCCCACCCTTCCTTCGGGCGAGAAGATAGTTGAACAGCGCGGTTCTCGCCCCACCGACGTGAAGATATCCGGTCGGGCTCGGCGCGAAACGCGTCTTGATGGTTTTGGTGTCCTGTGTCATTATTACCTGCCTTCAGGCCGGGATTGTACAGGCGTACCTGCCCCGGCAAAGAACGTATTACAATAGAGGCCCCACCCCTCTTTATCAATAGCACTCCCGACTGCCAACAGGGCGCATGGGCGGCACGGGCAAGGCGCAATGTCCAAAACCTTTCACTTGTCATTTCACACCATAACAAGCAAAATGGTGCGTTGGCCTTTAATCGAAGGAATAATGATTCATGAGCGACACCGACAATAACACCCAGCGCACGCCGCGAAGCGACTTCATAAGAGATATCATCACCAGCGACCTCGAAACCGGTAAGAACGACGGACGCGTACACACGCGATTCCCCCCAGAGCCGAACGGATACCTCCACATCGGGCACGCAAAAAGCATCTGCCTGAATTTTGGAATCGCCCAGGAATTTTCAGGCCTGTGCAACATCAGATTCGACGACACCAACCCTTCGAAGGAAGAGTCGGAATATGTCGAGTCCATCAAGCAGGACATCCGCTGGCTGGGCTTCGACTGGGGCGAGCGTGAATACTACGCCAGCGACTATTTCGAGCAGCTATACCAGTGGGCCATCGAACTGATTGAAAAAGGCAAGGCCTACGTATGCGACCTCACTGGCGAGCAGGTCAGCAAGACCAGGGGAACCCTCACCACGCCCGGACAAAACAGCCCCTATCGAAACAGAACCGTCGAAGAGAACCTCGACCTATTCAAACGAATGCGCGCGGGCGAGTTCCCCGACGGCAGCAAAACCCTTCGGGCTAAGATCGATATGGCCTCGCCCAACCTCAACATGCGCGACCCGGTAATGTACCGCATCCTGCGGGCCGAGCACCACCGCACAGGCAACGACTGGTGCATCTATCCAACCTACGACTGGACCCACGGACAAAGCGATTCGATAGAAAAAATCACCCACTCCATCTGCACGCTGGAGTTCGAAAACCACCGCCCGCTGTACGACTGGTTCATACGCGAGCTGGGAATTTATGCGCCCCGGCAGATCGAGTTTGCAAGGCTCAACCTTACCCACACGATGCTTTCGAAACGCCGGCTGCTGCAACTGGTACAGGAAAAAATCGTCAGCGGGTGGGACGATCCGCGAATGCCCACACTTTCGGGCTTCCGTCGGCTGGGGTACACACCCGAAGCAATACGCAGCTTCTGCAAGATCATCGGCATAAACAAGTACGACAGCACCGTCGATATCGCCCTGCTCGAACATTGCCTGCGGGACGATCTCAACAAGTCCGCCCCGCGCGTGATGGCAGTGCTTGACCCGGTCAAAGTGGTGATAGACAACTATCCCGAAGACTCCGAAGACCTGCTCGACGCGATCAACAATCCCGAGGATCCCTCGGCCGGCACGCGCAAAGTACCCTTCTCACGCGAGCTGTACATCGAACGCAACGACTTCATGGAAGACCCCCCGCGCAAATTCTTCCGCCTCGCGCCCGGTAAGGAAGTCCGGCTCAGGTACGCGTACTTCATCACCTGCACCGACATTGTAAAAGACTCGACCGGCAGAATCACCGAGATACACTGCATCTACGACCCGGCGACCCGAGGCGGCGACGCGCCGGACGGCAGGAAGGTCAAGGGGACGCTGCACTGGGTGTCCGCTGCCCACGCGTTCGAGACCGAGGTCAGATTATACGACCACCTGTTCGCAAACCCCGACCCGTCAGACATTCCAGAAGGCGGGCACTGGAAAGACAACCTCAACCCCGAATCGCTCAAGGTCATCCCCAACGCAAAACTCGAGCCCGGCCTCAAAGAGGCCGCCGGCGGAGAACGCTTCCAGTTCGAACGACTGGGTTATTTTTGCGTCGATACCGTCGACTCGGCGCCCGGTAAACCCGTCTTCAACCGCACCGTAACGCTTAAAGACACCTGGGCGAAACAACAGAAGAAACAGTAATTCCCGCTCGCAATCAATCTTTTGCACCCGAACCGCTGCGCGCCGAGGCGGGCGACTGGCCATGACTCTGCAAAAAAATAGCAATTCCAGCCGGAACCTGTAACCCCACCGCGGTGTTTGATGTATATAGCGGTGAGGAAGCTGCACTATTTTGTCCGGAGCAGCCCCTCCACTGCCAACAACAGAATATGACCCTGCGCACGAAACGCAGGTATACCATCCACTGCAGCCGGAGGGGTGGGCACATTAGTACAGAGGCCCGCCCCTTCGGTTCATTTATGCGCGTGGGTCGCATGCAATGCGCATGGCCGAACACGCGAGGCTCACCCGCGCACCGGAACATCACCAGGTCTGGGGATCACTGCTCGGGATCGTCGGTAAGGTGGTTGTAGAACTCGACGTAATCGTGCTTGGACGGGTTCGAACCTTCCATCCACTGCATCGAAAGCTGGGGATGCCGATCGAGCACGCCCGAAAGCATGTACGGAATTGTATATCCCCATTCGATCTGATCCCTCAGCGGGATGATCGTCTTTCCAATGACGTCAAGCAAGGGCACGATGTTGTACTTGGGGTTCTTGAGAAAACCCAGCAGCAGCTCGATGGGGCAATTGCCCGCCGCTCTGCCAAGCCCGTACAGCGTGCCGTCAAGAAAGTTCGCGTCCTTGATGATTCCTTCAACCGTGTTGGCGAACGCCAACTGCTGGTTGTTGTGAAAATGGACGCCTATCTCCTTGGTCTTGATGTACATGCGGTACTTCTCGACAAGGTAGTGAACCGTCTCGCTGTACAACGCCCCGAAACTATCAACGATATACACCGCCTGGGCCTGGGTCTCTTCCTCGATCTGCTGAAGCGCCTCGTCAAGAAACGGCGAACCCTCGTGGGATATCGCCATGATGTTCACCGTGACCTCGTAACCCTTCTCGGTGGCGTTATTGGCAAGGTGAATCGCCTTGTCAACGTCCTTGACGTAGGTGGCGATGCGAATCATGTCCACAACCGACTGCTCCTTGGGAAGCACGTCGTCGGCATCGGCCTTGTGGGCGTCCTGCATGACCGTCAGCTTCGTGCCCTTCGGATCGATTCCGTCAGTCGCCTGACGAAGGACATCCTCATCACAGAACCGCCAGGGCCCGTACTTGTCGGGCGAGAACATCTTCTTGCTGTTGCGATAGCCCAGCTCTACATAATCTATACCGCTGTCGCAGATGGCTTTGTAGACCGCGCGCACCGTCTCCAGGGTGAAGTACGAGTTGTTCGCCAGCCCACCGTCACGAATAGTGCAATCGACTACCTTGATATCCGGTCTGTACATGTTTTTCTCCTGCAACAGCTTGAACTGGCTATCGTATAGCAAGGGGTTTATAACGGCAAGACATTCAGCAGTACCGTAAACCGACGGATTTGGCCAAGGGCTAAAGTTTCGTCGGCAAGTTGTCGAAAAAGACCACATCGGAAGTGGGAATCCCCCACCAGGGGCAACATACTATTTATTACAGAGCCGGCGAAATTTTAGCTTTTCCCGGCCTTGGGCGCTGCCGTTGCCGGCGACGATTCAACAGAATCGTCGCCGGTAATCATTTTGAGTAAATAGTATTACTCGGGATCCTGTCGTTTGTCTGAACCTTCCAGGTTTGGGCAACAGCTCCGCCTATTTGTGGTCTTGCACACTTAGCTGATAGAGGCTTCAATAGCAGGCGAGATGCGGAGAGTTGTTTTGGCAATGTCAACGCGGCGAGCCCCGTAAGGAGACAACAATAATGTCGGCGACACGCATAGGTTTTATCGGGATGGGAATCATGGGCGCGCCTATGGCCGCCAATTGCATCAAGGCGGGATTTGACGTAACTGTTTATAATCGCACACCTTCCAAGGCTCAGATTCTCGCCAGGCTTGGGGCAAAAGTCGCACAGACCCCCGCCGAACTCGCCAAGGACAAGGATTTTATCCTCATCTGCGTCACCAATACCCATGACGTGCTGCAAGTCGTGTTGGATGAAGAAGTTGGAGTAATTTCACAGGTCAGTCCGTCAACCATTGTCATAGATCATTCGACCGTCGCCCCCCACGTGGCTGCAGATTGCTGCACTGCCCTGAATCAGAAGAACGCGACCTTCCTCGACGCACCCGTCAGCGGCGGAGATGTGGGCGCCAAGGAAGGCACGCTTAGCATTATGGTCGGCGGAGGCAGATCAGCATACGAAAAATCGCTTGATGTCCTTCACGCAATGGGCAAAACCATAACTTATTGCGGGCCAAGTGGTTGCGGATATACCGTCAAGCTGTGCAATCAGATTCTCGGCGGGGTTCACCTCCTGGCCGCTGCCGAGGCGCTCACCCTTGCCGACCGGGCCGGGGTTGACACCACCGCGATGCTCCAGGCGGTCAGCGGCGGGGCCGCCGGTAGCTGGGTTCTCACCCATCTCGCCCCCAAAATGGTATCAGGCGACGATCGCCCCGGCTTTTTCGTTGATTACCAGCTCAAAGACCTGCATCTTGCCCAATCCCTCTCCGCTCGCCTGATGACTCCCCTTCCCTCCACCGCTCTTGCCGAC
>CAZWAT010000015.1:0-25076 GCA_964632015.1 uncultured Planctomycetaceae bacterium | reverse complement strand
CTGAACCGTAGAATTATGAGACACTGCAACCGGTGGCAACAGGACTATCCTTGCCCATTGCCTCTTGGTGGGTGCCAGCACAGGTGTGTCATGACTGTTACAATCTCTGATATTGCGAAGATTACCGGGAAAAACCGTTCGACGGTGTCCCGCGTGCTACGAAACGACACCAATTTCCCGGTAAGCGAAAAATCCCGGCGGGAAATCCTTGAGGTCGCCAAGAAACTCAATTATGTGCCCGCACATTTCGCCAGATCATTGGCGACGGGAAAAAGCTACTGCGTCGCAATCGTGCTGGGACGTGCCGAGAAGGATCTCGCAGAACCGAGTTTCTCGCCCATACTTCTTGAGATGACAAGGACCTGTCTCAAGCATGGTTATCATCTCACGTTGCTACCGATGGACAACAGCGATCCCAGCGACAACGAATTGCTGGAAATGGTACGTGGCAGGCGGATCGACGGGTTCTACATCGGCACCAACATGCTCGGGCCAGAGGCGATGGAAGAGCTTTCGTCCAGAAAGGTGCCCATAGTAACCACCGAGCTTGATCCCCAAGTCGCAAAGACGGGCTTGGTAAGCGTGGTGCGAAAGGACGATGGGCCGGGACTCAATGAGCTTGTCAGGGAGCTTGTTTCCAGAGGCCATCGCAGAATCGCCTTTGTCGCGCCGGAGTATTTCATCTCGCATCGGCTGGGGGTGTACTCGGAGTATTTTCCTACCCTTCGCAAAATGCTCACGCAGGCGGGCGTTTGCGAGGAGGGGCTCAGTGATTTCCTTTACAACCCTGCGGTTCGTGGCACGCTGGCGTCGCGGGCAGAGGCGCGTAAGGCGGCGCTGGGTTGGGTGGAAAGGCTCAGCGAATATTCGGCAATTGTGGCGAATTCAGACTTCGTCGCCTTGGGCGTTGCCGACGCCCTTAGTGAGCACGGCCTGGAGGCGGGGAAACATTACGCCCTGGTCGGACACAACAACAGCGAGCAGACCGCAGCCTTTTCGGTCGCCAAACCCTTCCTGACGACTATCGATCCCGACTACCGGCTCAGGGGCCAGATGATCGCCGAACTGCTTATCGAACGCATCAAGAACCCCAAGGTCGACCCGCGAATCATCGACATTCCCACCAGGCTGATAGTGCGCGATAGCATGATAGATGCTACAGGCCCCGAGCGGTCAAAAACCACGACATGTCGCTGATCCCCTCGGGGGGCTCGGCAAAAATGTTCCATCACCGTTTCTGATGCTGTCTGCCTTCTGGTGGGCGGCGCTGGCGGAAGAACAGACGGATCGGCACTTCGGCGAATGGCAGGTACTGGCGGAGGTGGTTAAGCATGAACCGCTGGTACGACGTGTCGAAGCTGCGAACATCGTTGACGAAGCACATGATCGTTGGCGGAGCGGTTGCTATCTGGGAAGCATATAGGATTTTGGGCGGCTTGGTGCCGGTCTTATGGCTGGGCCCGCGCACCTGCACGATTGTTTCGATGACCTTGTTAAGCTCTGCTGTGGGAACGCGGGTGTTCGCCTGCTCGAAAAGTTGCTTTGCCAGTTGGATGGTCTGGCGGACGTTGGTTCCCTCTTTGGCGGTTGTCAGCGAGATCGGCGAGTAGGAGAACTCTGGCATGGTTCGGGCGAAGTAATCGGCGTAATCTTCACCGGCTGCCTTTCCCTCGGCGAGGTCCCACTTGTTGACCACAAGCACGACGGGTTTGAACTGTCGTGATATCTCGCCGGCAAGGTCTTTGTCTACCTGGGAGATGGGCGTTGAGGCGTCGATCATCAGCGCAACCACGTCGGCCCGGCGGATGGATCGCAGCGCCCTGTGATGGCCGTAGAATCCGATGTCGCCGTACTTCTTGAGCTTCTGCACGCCGGCTGTGTCTATTACAATAAACCGCTTGCCTTCAAGCTCGACCTCGACATCCACGCTGTCGCGGGTCGTGCCCGGCATTTCCGAGACGATAACCCGCTCGCTGCCGACAAGAGAGTTGATGAAGGTGCTCTTGCCCGCGTTGCGTTTGCCGACAATCGCCAGCTTCATCGTCTGGGGCGGGAGGTCTTGGGCAGCCTTGTCGCCAAGCGTCTCGGCGATGGCGTTGAGCAGATCGATTCGACCCAGCGAATGCATTGCCGACACGGCGAGTGGTTCGCCAAACCCCAGGGAATGCAGCTCGCCCATTTCGCTGGCAAGGTCAACCGTATCAACCTTGTTGGCGACGAGTATTACGGGTTTGTCCTGTCGTCGTAGTCTTGTTGCGACATGGCGGTCAAGGGCGGTGACGCCCTCGCGCGCGTCCACGACGAAGAGCATAAGCTCCGATTGTGATATCGCGAAGGTGATCTGATCTTCGACGTGCTCTGTCAGACCCTGCTGGTCTACGATGCCCATTCCGCCGGTGTCCACCAGTTCGACGAACCTCGTGTCATCGCCCTCGCCAACCGGGCACGGCGCAGAGATTCGATCGCGCGTGACGCCCGGGGTGGGATCGACGATGGAGATCTTCTTACCCACCAGGCAGTTCAGCAGGCTGCTCTTGCCGACATTAGGCCGGCCTACGATGGAAACAATCGGTAGACTCATGCGCATACTCTATCAGGAACACCCACAATGCGGAAGATGCATCATCCGCGATCGCACGTTGGCCACACAAAAGATTATGCACCCGACAAAGCATATCAGGCAAACAGGTAGGAGATTGGGGGGGAGGGTACGATTTGACGGGCTTGGGAGACACCAGCCGGGACTGCGTGCAGTATTTGCATCACAGGCCCGGCTGGTTGTTATCGCCTGTCGAACTCTGCCGGGACTGCGTATTGGATTTTTGTCGTGGCGGTTACTTTTGAAGCACCATTCGCACATCCAGGCTGTGAAAACCACCAGTCTGTCCGTTGAGTATGGAGAAGACCTTTTTCCCACCCGGTGGCCTGATTGATCGACCAATGTTTGTTATCAGCTCTTCGCCATCAAGTTCAAGGGATATCTCCGAAAGGGGAATCGCAGCCTCTATGACCCACCGATCCGCATGACGGGTTACTCGTCCCGACCAGTTGCCGTCCCAGACGAAAGGCTCGTCATAGGGGCCGCCGAAATGCGCATCGCCCTTGAAGCCCATGACGTTCATGGCGAACCAGTGGTAATCATTTTTCGAGGTGGTTCCGATGTACCACTCGATCGTATCAAACTGGAGAACGTGCTTTTCGACGGTCTGTTTGGGGTCATGCGCGAGTTGAATCACCTCGGTGTCGAACATCTCAGCGGCGAAGTACAGATGATCGTTGTCGTAGAGCATTCGTATGGAAGTCTGCTCCTGTGCGGGGGTCGTCTTGTCCGCGTTGAGAAGAAAACCTGTGTAGGCTGGGGCGTTTGCCCAATCCTGTTCATCAAGTTTTCCATCGATCACGATGCTTCCCTTGGCGTGGTTGACGATGATTTCCGATGGACCTGATTCCTTTGCGGAATCGTCGGGATCATCTTGAATGAACTCGTTGCGCCGATCTTCCACCGCCTTGAGTTCCCTTGCGTTCAGCGGCTTCATTACGCTGTCTTTCACCGCTTGGGGTGCGCCGATCACCACGATGCGGAAGTCCTGATCGGGGATATCAAGCTCTATGTTGTAGAACATCTTGTCTTCTGCGGGCCACCTCTGACCTTCGATGATGTGTCCTGTTTCGGCATCGCGTATTTCGAGTTCGCGCAGGTCGACCCGCGGGCCGAACATGCCGTCGCCGACATTGATCGCTATGGTCGCTTTCTTGTAGGCGTTCTTGCCGGGATTCGAGATGAACAGCAAGGACGCCTCGGGCTTCTGGTAGACAGCAACCTTGACATCTTCCTGTTCGGGAAATGCGTAGTGCTGGTTCCAGAAGGGATGCCACTTGGCTTGCCATATCTTGAAGCGTCCCCGGACGCTGAGGTCTTTGTGCAGCACGCCCATATTCGCCCAGGCCGCCCAATATTGTGCGTCGCACAGCCACAGTAGCGACAGCATCGCCCTGCCTGCTCGAACAGACTCCTCCCCCACCTGCATCTTACCACGGTATTCAGGCAGCCACAGGAACGGAATGCCCCTCTGATGGCCTCTGAAGTAGCTGCCTCGGCAGTCGTCTGGCCCCATGAACGATGTGTAATAATTCTTGTCGCCGGCCAGGGGAAGCATTGCTTCCAGACCAATGGCGATATCCACGAAAGGATACGCCACAAGCGACTCATGGCCGACGATTATCGCCTGTTCGTTCTGTTTCTTCAGGGCCCTGTAGATGCGTTTGTAGGTTTCCCTGACCACCAGAAGCGGAGTGATTTCAACTTCGTTTCCCTTGTCGTCCACAACCCTGTGGTCTTTGTGATCCGGGTTCTTGCAGGGTCGGAATATCTGGTTGTCGTAATAATAACCGTCAATACGAAGTTGTTTGAAGAGATAGTCGAACGACCAAACTCTGTAGTCTGGGAAAGACGACAGGCCGCACACAAACTGCCTGACGGGGCATTCGGCGTTGAGCATACTTCCGGCGGCTATGTCCTCGGGCGAGAATCTTGCGCCCGTGGCGCTCCACTGCTGCTGGTTGGCGCCCACTACCGGATCAAGCGCCTTTGCAAGCTTTATCGGTGGATTGGTGTAAAAAAACTTGAGGGTGTTGAGTCCCAAACGCTCATATGATTCTTCAGGAGCGTTAAAAATGGCTCATGCATTGATATTCTGGGGTGGATGGGAAGGTCATGACCCTGAGAAGATGTCCGCCATATTTGAGCGGGAGTTGTCGGCCCGGGGCATGAACATCCACCGTGAGAACAGTATGTCGCCGCTCGACGATGCGGAATATCTCAAGTCGCTCGACCTGATGGTTCCGATATGGACGATGGGGGAGATTTCGCCCCAACAACAAGCTAATGTCGCCTCGGCGGTCGCCGGCGGCATGGGAATCGGCGGAGTCCACGGCGGAATGTGCGACGCCTTTAGAGGCAATCTTGACTGGCAATGGATGACCGGTGGGCAATTCGTTGGGCATCCGCACGTGGGTGAGTATACCGTCAGGCTTACCGCTCAAAGCAGCCACATCACCGCCCCCCTCCCAAGTCACTTCACATACGACAGCGAACAGTACTACATGCTGGTCGACCCTGACGTAAATGTACTAGCGGATATGGTTTACGAGCATCACTCATCTCGCGCCATCATGCCCGTCATTTGGACGCGAAGATGGTATGAGGGTCGGGTGTTCAACTCTTCGCTTGGTCACTGTGCCGAAGAATTCGAACGATACCCCGCGGTGCTTGAGATGACTATCCGTGGTCTGTTGTGGTCGGCCCGGAGGGGCGAAGGCTGATGTGCGATAACTGGTTCGTTTCGATCTTTTCCGCCGGGTGGTCTTGACACGAACCCCCGCCTTGCCCTACCTTTATGCCCGTGATGCCTGGATGTCCGGGCGGACAACATTATATCGAGGAGTTGAAAATGGCATATACAATCACAAACGAATGCACCACCTGCGGATCATGCAAGGAATCCTGCCCCGCCGACGCCATCAGTGAAGGCGCCGATCAGTACACCATCGACGCCGACGCCTGCATTGATTGCGGCTCATGCGTTGACACCTGCCCCGTAGGAGCAATCAAAGAAGCATAAGCTTTCGCAAAGCAACTCGACCGTCGGAGAACACCCTTCTTCGGCGGTTTTGTTTTGCGCCCACACCTGGGCCGCCTCTTCAAATCGCCATCAATCCGCACGCATCATTTGTTACCATAAAACCGGACGTATCGATCAGCCTTGTGTGCGCCATTAGTCGCACACCCCGGAGTTGTTGCATGCTGTACACCAGAACTTCGTTGTGTTTGGTTCTGACAACATGTTGTCCGATCTTGCTTTTGCTGTCGCCATGCGTTGCCCAGCCAGGCGATAAGGCCCTTGATTATTCGGCTCTCGCAGAGCAAGGCGACTACGAACAGGCCCTCGATCTGCTTGAAGCGCGGCGTTTGCACGCCCCACATGACAAACAACTTGCGCTTGAAGCCGCCGCGCTGCTCAACACGCTCGGGCGATATTCCGAGGCGCTTGACCTTCTGACGGATGCGATTGATCGACATGGGCCATCGCCGCAACTGATCGTCGCCACGGGAGAGCTGCTTGAAACGCTGGGCCGGTATGATGACGCCGCACAAACCTATGCGCGCATCGTCGAGCTTGTTCCGCTAGCGGACGACGCCGACGGGGATGAGTTGCTCTCATCCGGCGTCGCGCTTGAGCGACACGCAACCTTCTCCCGTCGGCGGGCGAGTGATCAAAGCAAACACATCCTGCACAATTACCTTCAGAAATCGTACCTATATCAGCCTGATTACTGGCACGGACATGTGCAGACGGGAATGTTTCTGCTCGACAAAGGCAGGCCGATGCAGGCGCTGACGGAGTTTCGCCTGGCGCGGAAGATCAATCCCAACGCCCCCGAGATTCATGTGGGACTGGGCATGATCGCCCTTGAGCGGGGCCAGTTCGAGCAGGCAATCGCACATGCCCAGGACGCCTTGAAGACGAACCCGCGTCATGACGGGGCGCTTCTGCTCCAGGCGCGGTGCATGATGACGTGGCGTCGGTTTAGCGACGCTATCGAGCGGGTCGAGAAGATGCTTAGCGTCAATCCTCATCACATAGAGGCTTTGTCGCTACTGTCGGCAGCCCACCTATGCATGAACGACGCCCATAAGGCCCGCCAGGCAATGGAGCGTATTGCCAGCACCAACCCCACAAGTTGGCGGGCACACCTGATTATCGGCGAGTGGTTATCGGCAGTGCGCGACTTCGATCAGGCCCGCAAGCATCTTATGCTCGCCCGCGAGCTTGCCCCATGGTCGCATCGACCCTTGAAGCAACTGGGCGTGCTTTACATACAGACAGGCGAAGAACACCTCGCCGCCGAGGCGTTCGAGAAGTCCCACCAGCTTGACGATTTTGGGGCGGATGTGGTGAACTACCTGCGCCTGCTGGAGGATATGTCAGAGTTTGTAACGAAGGAGTCGACAAACTTCATCGTGAAGGTGGGCGATCCCGACAAGGTGCTTCTGGATCAGGTCAGCGAGTATCTCGAAGACATTTACGACGAGATGGTCGCCCACCACGGCCATCGCCCCGGGCACAAGATAATTGTGGAGATATTCCCGACGCAGGCGCAGTTTTCGGTTCGCATCAGCGGCCACGGCTGGGTCAGCACAGTTGGCGCGTGTACGGGCAGAGTGATCGCACTCGCCGCCCCCTCGCCGCATCGAAAGGACGGGCCTGAATCAGCATTCAACTGGGCGGTGGTGCTCAGACACGAATTGAGTCACGCCATCACGCTCAGCGCTACCGATAACCGCATCCCCCACTGGCTGACGGAGGCTTTCGCCGTCGATCAGCAGCCGGACATCAGAAGCTACGCTAATATTCGGGTACTGGTGGACAGTGTTCGGCTGAACAGACTCATGCCCGTCAGCGGGCTCGACTGGGGATTCATCAGGCCCAGCGCACCATGGCAGAGACATCTTGCATATGCCCAGAGCCAATGGATGCTCGAATACCTTATCAGACAGCACGGCAAGGCGAAGATCCTGAAGATGCTCGACGCATTCAAGCGGGGGCTCGATCAGCGCGAGGTGTTCGAGCAGGTTTTCGAGCTGACTGAGAAGGAGTTTGACCATTCCTTCGAGCAGTGGGCACGTCGTCAGGTAGGTCTGTGGGGATTTGATGCCTCCTCCCCCGCCAGGCCGGAAGAGACCGCCAGGGCGCTTGCTCGCGACACGAATAATCCCGACCTGATTGCCCGCCATGCCGCTGCGCTGCATTACGCCGGGATGGACGACGACGCGATGCGGTCAGCTCGGCAGGCGCTGAAGATCGATCCTGCCAACAACCAGGCGTTGTTCGTCAAGGCGTCGCTGTCTGTCAAATCGCGTAAGTATGACCTCGCGATGTCCGCAGCCGACAAGGCGATAACTGCAAACACCCAGCAGGCGTGGCCATACAAGATAATGGCGCGATGCCATCTTGAACAATCAGACAATGCCAGGCCTGACATTCAGCGGGCGATTCATGCCCTCACCCAATACCAGCGGCTGGCGCCTCATGACGACTACAGCTATCGCCAGCTCAGCGACATTTACGAGAAGCTGGGGTCGATGGACGCCCACGTCCTGCCCCAACTGCAATACCTTCTTCGCCACGACCTTACCAACCCTCGACACGCCACGAGACTGGCCGAAATACATCGACGCAACCGCGATTACGCCGAATCCGTCGAGATGTACCAAGCATCTCTGCACGTAAACCCTTATGATTCGGCCACATATGAAGCCATCGCTGGTCTGTTCGCCGTCCTTGGACAATGGGATAACGCCATTTCGGCAGCGAGAAACGCCGTTGTGCTTGAGGGGGAATCCGCGCGGGCGTTCGCCAAACTCTCGGCTGTGCGATACCGCTGCGCAATTGCTAGTAACGACGTTGACATGATGCTTCTTGCACGCGAAGATGCACTTCGTGCGGTGGAAATTGGAAACGATCCCCAGGCACGGGGTCTTCTGGGCATGATCGAACAGAGTTTGGCGTCCGTGAATCGCCAAGCCAATTAGGCGATTCGTGTTAGGCTTGTCGCCCTTGCGGCGCCATAATAGTTTGCATCCGGTGGTTCGCGGTTTTAAACTGATGCAATCGCCGGATTGGCGAAGTTTTATGGTTCGGCGCGAGGTGCAGGAAGTGAATTCCGCTTGGGCCAAACTCCCAGATGACGTTCGCCGGTTCCTTGAGAGCATGACCAACGAGGAACGTATGTTGGTTGTGCTCAAGCGGGAGCTGTACGAAGGTAGTTGGAACGAGATGGTCGATGATCTTCAAGCCCGTCTTGAGGGAAGGCCTTACATATTCAAATTGGCGCATAGAATTGCCGACGATCTCGATCGCATAGAGCGATTGCGGGCGTTTGAAGATAGTCGCAGCGTCGATTTGGGCGACTTCGTAACACTTGATTGATGCATAGGAGTATCGAATGCGAAGCTTCATCAGTACGCTGGGGATCGTGTCTGTCGTGTTTCTGCTTTCCGCTTGTGGCCCCAGGACTGTCGAACCTGTAGAGCCCCTCGAACGCCCCAGGGATGTTTCCGACATGGGTTGGCATACTTATTGGCAGATGCCTCTGAATCTGGCAGCCGGGGAGCGAGTCATCAGTATGCATCGCATCGATGACGTTCTTTACTGCATGACGAACAACGGCGCCTTGATTTCCATGGATCCATCCGTCGGCATCGTTCACTGGCGTACATCAGTCGGTAATAGAAGCGATATGCCCTTTACTCCCATCCACGCCAACAACGTGACGATGAGCCGGCAGGTTCCCGGCTCGGTGGACCTAATTGAGAATCGACTCGGACTGCACCAGTACAACGTCGTGATGGTCAACACCCGATCCAGATTGTTTGTGATTGACCGTCAAAGCGGCGTGGTTCTGCGAGATATCCGCTTGGGCTTTTCCGCCAGCACCGGCGGCGCTACCAATGGGGAGTTGTTCGTTGTTGGTTCCGCCGACGCCAGCTTCCGGGCGATCAACATTCAGAATGCTGTCGAGCAATGGTCAATGTGGTCGAAGAAGTCAGTGATATCTCCGCTGGAATACGCCAGGGGCATGTTCTTTGTAGCCGGTCGCGATGGAATCTTCAGAGGTGTTCTCGCCCAGGGCAGAGAAAGCAGTATCACATGGACGAGAGACCTTGGCGCTCCGGTTTCATCACCGTTTGCTGTTGATGACCGGGGCGTGTTCGTCGCCTGCGACGACGGCCGGCTGCACATGTTCAACCCTGCCTCGGGCAAGCCCGTTTGGGGCTATCCATATGTAATGTCCGGCGAAACAAACCAGGGCATACTGCTGTCGGCGATGAGCGCGTTCGTCAGCACGAAATTCTCGGGCCTGTGCGCGGTCAATGTCGCCAACGGACAGGAAAGATGGCAACTTGCCGAAGGAACAACAGTTCTCGCCGCCGGCGAGGGCAAAGTCTTCGTGCGGAACAACCGAAACCAGGTGCTGACAGTTGACGAGGTACTGGGCAAGGTGCTTGATCACGCCATGCTTGGCGACCTCAGCGTGTTCGTCTCGCAGGCAACCGAGCAGACCATCTGGGCATGCGACAGCAGCAACACGGTGCGGTGCATCAGGCCCGTCTCATCAGGACAGGTCAGCAAGCAGATGCTTGATGCCGCTGTTCGCTGATAGAACACTCGGCCTGGGGATCAGTGCCGTAGAAATGATAGATCGAAGGAAGGCAAACCATGGACGGTGTATCCGTTAAGCGCGCGCTTATCAGCGTGTTCGACAAGACCGGAATTGAAGATTTTGCTCGCTCGCTCAATGACATGGGCGTCGAGATCATCTCATCCGGTGGAACCGCCAAGGCCATCGAGGCCGCGGGAATCAAGGTAAGGTACGTCCAGGAGTGGACAGGGTTTCCCGAAATGCTCGGCCACCGGGTGGTGACGCTGCATCCCAAGGTGCATGGAGGCATTCTGGCACTGCGGGATGATCCGTCCCACCAGGCGGATATGGAAAAGTACAACATAGAACCCGTCGACCTGGTCTGCGTGGGGCTGTATCCCTTCGAGGACGCCATCTCCAAACCAGATTGCACCCTCGCCGAGGCGGTCGAGATGATCGACATCGGTGGCCCCACAATGGTGCGAGCAGCCGCCAAGAATCACAAGTTCGTCGGCGTCGTCACCGATAAGTCACAGTACAGCCTCGTGCTCGACGAAATGCGCGCCAACAGCGGTAAACTCAGCGACGAGCTTCGAAGCCGGCTCGCAAGACAGGCATTCGCATATACCGCCCACTACGATAGCGCGATCTCCGCCTACCTCGCCGCCCAGCTCGGTCAGGAATTCCCCGATCGACTGACGTTGAGCTACCGAAAGGCCGCCGATCTCAGGTACGGCGAAAACCCCCACCAGAAAGGCGCGTTTTACGTCGGCGCAGACGACCATGAAGCATGCGTCGCACGCGCAAGGCTGCTGGGCGGAAAGGAAATATCCTACAACAACTACTTCGACGCGAACGGCGCGCTGGAGCTTGTGAAAGATTTCGACCAGCCCGCGGTAGCAATAATTAAACACGCCAACCCCGCAGGGTGCGCCATTGACGATGATCTCGTCGAGGCCTATCGCAAGGCGTACCTTGGCGATGTGAACGCGGCAATGGGCGGAATTATCGCGGTCAACCGGCCCGTATCCCCAGACCTGGCGAAGGCGATTGTCGAAAGCTACAAACGCTGGGGAAAACCCGCAGGCGCTGGCGGCTTCTTCGCCGAAATCATCATCGCACCATCGTTCAACCCCGAGGCGCTGTCTGTAATCCGCGCCCGCGAGGGATGGGGTTCCCAGGTGCGACTGCTTGAAACAGGCCCGCTTGGCAGCGATAGGAACAACGAAAAATACTTTAAGTATGTCGTCGGTGGCCTGATAGTACAGGATCGCGACCTGCTGGGACTCAACGAAAATGACTGGAAAGTCGTCACCAAACGCCAACCCACCAAACAGGAAATGAACGACCTGCGATTCGCCTGGCTGGTCTGCAAACATGTCAAGAGCAACGCCATTGTGCTGGCAAAAGACAAGACGCTGCTCGGGGCAGGCGCCGGACAGATGAGCAGGGTCAACTCGGCCAGACTCGCCACTACCATCGCCAAGTCCTACGGCGGCGGAAACGTTGTCGATACCACCGGGTGTGCCCTTGCCAGCGATGCGTTCTTCCCGTTCTCCGATAGCCTTGACTGGGCAGTCGAAGCCGGCGCAACCACCGTCATCGAACCCGGAGGCGCCAAGAAAGACGCTGATGTTATCGCCCGGGCCGACGAACTGAACCTGGCGATGGTCTTCACAGGCACCCGACACTTCAACCACTGAGCGACGCTGCCGGGCCAGACAGATCAAGCCCGATGCGGGTGCCCGAATAAAACACAGGCGACAGGGAGCGACATGCGCTGGCGGTGGCGGGAATTATGCAGTGCAAAAAGCCGACAGACCGCAGGCCATCGGCTTTGGGAATAGCTACGAAGCTATCGGATGATTATTCAGAATCGGACGGCGCGACGTATTTGCGACGAGCGGGCTTGGTGACAAGACCCATCTTGATGGCCTTGGCGGATACGTTGATCCGCTTAACCTGTCCGTCAACAACCGCCTTCACACGCTGAATGTTAGCGCGAAATTGTCGTTTCGTCTTGCCGGTGACCTTTCGACCGACGCCACCGAGATATTTCGCCTTGCCGCGGCGGGTTATCTGCCGACCCGCGACAGTCTTTCTACCTGTAAAATGACATACTCGAGGCATAATACACTCCTGTCCCGCCAAACATGCGGATCGAGAATTGTAATACGCATCCCGCCCCGCGACAAGTGATTTTTCCGGTACTTTTTTCTTTTCGCGTACCCAATACCCGGTCGCCCAGCCTTACTCGTTCACCGCCCACGGCCACAATAGGTGCCTTGATCTGATACTTGTCAAGATAACCTACCGGTGGCTATCGCTTCGGTGCTCCGGTCCGGGGCTTTATTTCGTTCGTGAAACTGCGGACCGGGATTGGGCTATTTCGCCGGCATGGCTCAGGGAAGGGCGAAAACGGTGGCGTCTTCGTGTTGAAAGACCAATTTGCCAGATTGCCGCAGGTAGTTCTGCATGCTGAGCATCATTGGAGACTCTTCCATCAAATCGGCATCAAGGACTACGTACCCGATGTTCCAGTTTTCCAACAGTTGGGCCAATTGTTCGTCATCAGGTCTGGACTCAAGCAGACTGTTCGAGGGCATCATCGCCTGTCGATCCGCCAGATATGCGATAGGCTGGGACGCAAAAATCATTCTGTCGTCTGGTTGATTCTTCAGAAATCCTGCCACTTCGTACACATACTTCCGCTTTCCTCTCTGCTGCTCGACCGCATAGTTGGGCATGCGTTTTTCAAGCAAGTGCGCACCAACCGGCGGCAGGTTCATCGCTACGATGAGCATCACCAATATTGACGCCATGCCTGCACCTATTGTGTTGGGCTGATACTTGTGCCTGTTGCGCCAACGCTCAGCCAGAAGTGTGGCGATGCGGCAGTAGCCCTCGATCAGCAGCAATAGCAGCATCGGGGCCACCAGCACCAGGTATCGGGTTCGTGGCTTCTCAGACAGGACAATAATCCCTCCCACATAGCAGAGGGTCGCCATAACGATCAGCCAATCGCCCCTTCGTAACCGTCTGATGGCTGCCAGAAGTACTGGCACAACCAGCAGCAGCAAGCTTACGATGGCCGGCATGCGCTGGGCGATGACAAGTCTGCTGAACTGATGTGAAGCAAATAGCAACGAGGCTATATGGTTCATTCTTCCGTGCACCAGCGCTTCCACCCGCCATGCATAGGAGGCCGCCGATGGTGGATGGTTGTTTCGATAGTAGATGTAGAAAAATATCACGGTCGCCAAAAGGCACCCGGCCATTACGCCCACGGTCATTACTGCGTGACGACGATTGGTGCGCCATCCGCTCAGCAGCAGTCCCGCGCCAGCCCCGATCACGAGCGGGATAGAAGCGAGCCTGAACCACACGGACGCGGTCAGCAGTAGCGCCCCCACCGGCCACCATCGCCGCCAACTGTTATCGCTCAGGCCTTTGCTTAGAATGACAAGTGCCGTCAATGTGAGCAGCATAGCGGGAAATTCCGTCAGCAACTGCCCAGACAGTTCGACCATGTGCTTTGTGAACGCCAGTGACACGGTCAATATTGCCGCCCAATGCGGGTGCACCAACGTGCGAAGCAGCAGATATGTCATGCATATGACACAAAGGCTCACCGCAAGCATTAGTAGATTCAGCGCCCAGACTTCTTGCACCCCCGCACGCATCAGGACGCCTAGAATACCGGGTAGTCCCGGAGGTACGGTGGTGTGGGGCTGATGGGCTATGGTGTATCCATCTCCTCGTGCGAGATTGCGAGCGAGGTTGAGATACAACGCGCTGTCTTCGCCTATCCACCAATGCGGACTGTATGACAACGCATAGACGACAAGCACTGCAACGACAAGTATGCACCACATCCACGGGCGTGCCACGAGCCAGGCAATGGGTTGGTCCAGAACATGCTGTTCAGCAGATCTCATTTGGATTCACCTCTTCATCTGACATCTCATTTTGCGATGTGTGGCTTTGGAGGGCGGATGGGTCTTCGGCTGTCATCTGTTCAGAATTCGTGAGCTTGAGGACAACCAGCCCCACCGCGGCAAGCAGAAGGTCGATGACGGTATAAATCAGCCTCATGGCGATGATAGCTACCGATGCGTTTGCCAGCCCCATCGTTCGTGTCAGAACGGCCAGGTAGATAGCCTCTCGCACCCCTATCCCCGCCGGGGCGAACAGCGCCAAAAACCCGCCCACTATCGCCAGCGCCGAAAGCGACACCATCTGGGGAATCGCCGCGATATCAAAAGAAGAGTCGATGCTTCTGCAGACGCACCACAGCGCCATTCCCGCCGTCAACCACTGACCGGCCACGTGCACAGCGGGCCTGGCGTAATCGCTCCACCGCAACGGTGTGACAATGGTCTTGTCGGCAATGCTCGATCGTGCGAGGCTCAGTAGTCGACGTATCATTCCGGGATGCAACAGCATCAGACCCACCAGCATGATTCCCGCCGATATCAGCCAGGGCGCTGGCAACACATTCGCCACATCAGGATCAAGCGCAAGCAGCGGCGCAGCCACGATCAGCCCAACCACCACGACCAATATGGTGTTCAGCAAAGCCGATGTTACCGCGGCGTATCCGCTCACACCCTTGTTATGAAGCAGATACGCAAGCCCCATCACGCTGAACACTTTGCCGGGGATATACTTCCCCGCCCGCGACAACCATGTCGCCGCCACTGAGAAATGCCACGGTGATAATATAGTGATTCGTCCGAGCAGCGAATGGAATGCCGACCCCACAAATATCATGTGACCCACCAGGCAGGCGCACGCGGCGGAAATGTAACCCCAGGCAAAGTGCGTGTTCTCCCAGTCGATCCGGGATAAACCCTGATACATGGCCTTGGCGACAAACCAGCATACTGTCGCCAGCAGTATCAACTGTATCAGGCGAACAACCGGCAAATACTTGCGGCGGGTGGTCACGCTGTCGCTGGAAGGCGTCAACTAGCTACCTCGTTCCACTTGCCAGAAGGTCAGCACCCGCAGTTGAGCCGGCAAGAAGGTTTCAAAGCAATGAATCACTCGAGACGCAACCCGCCCGATGAGGCGGTATGATCGTGTAGGAAGCACATACGCGGAGGTACGTCTTTTCACCTTCAGGCCCAAAGCGTCGAGTTTGCGGGTCATGGACCGGTGAGTTTCAAAATACAGTCGTCTCGCCGGGTCTCGATGCAGCGGACGTAGCAACATGCTGGCCCACCACCGCAGGGAAAAGCGGTTCAACGTGTCAAACACCATCTTCCCACCTGGTTTAAGGCATCTCGAAAGCGCCCCGATGATCGCCTCGGGATTGCGATAGTGAAACAGCAGCCTGCTCACAAGTATCACGTCGAAGCTCTCGCTATCGAATGGTGGATCGAACGCGTCCGCCTGCACAAATTTGACATCCTGATGTCGCTTGGCGACGCTTAGCATGGTCGGGCTATAGTCAGCGGCGACTATTTCGAAACCGCGTTCCTTTTCGAGATCGAGATACCGTCCTGTGCCGCAGGGCAGATCCAGCAGCTTTCCGGGGCCATGCCCAAGCATCGACGCCACGATCCTCTCATCGCGAACGAGCGCATAGCGCCCCATCTTCTCGACATAATCTTCGGTATCGCTTTTTTCGCTCCATGCCTGGCGTTTTCTAATGGCGGCACTGTCCAGTTCAGCCATGTGGGAAATACCTTTATGCTGTTGGTTTTGTCGTGAGCTGTGCCAGCGTCCGATGTTCCGTGACGCTGGCATAGCTGATTATCCATTTGCCGGCCGGGAATATCAACGCCGACAACGATGGCTTCATTGCTCGCCATTCACATTCAGCAAGACAACCGTCCACGGTAACGGTGTGCGAACCGAGACGACCCTTCCGAATCCGCTGGCGAATTCTCGAAACCTGCGGGAGTTCCAATGTTGAATATGTCCCGGCGTGTTGCCCGCACGCCCAATGTACTTCAGCCGGGCAAGGTTAAGCGCCCTCCACAGCGGCTCTCGTGGTACGGAAGCAACAACCCAGCGTCGTGCAACCCGGCAGCACTCCGCAAGCCCCGCGCGTGGGTCTTCAAGATGTTCAAGCACCTCCAGCACGAACACCGTGTCAAAGCTATTGTCAGCGTGGGGCATGTCATAGATCGATTGCATGCAAACCTTGACATCACTGTTGCGTTGGGCTGCGGCATCCACCAGACGCTGCTCCACATCCCCTGCCTCAAACGAAACTGACGCCGGAAGCATCATTCGCAGACGCTGCGTGCTGAAACCCTCCCCGCAACCAATTTCCAACGCAGAGGACATCTTCAATGGCGAGATCATCCTGTCCACAACACTGAAAAACCCATTGATCATCCACCGGGTCACGAAATTGCCCTGCGTGTACTTCGTCCTGTAATCGTCCAGGCCGTACGTCATGAATTCCCCTCGAATATTATGTTGTGCAGCTTTTGAGTCACCTGCTGGCAGGTGAACTCTCGAACAAAAGCCTCTTGAGCCGCCTTGCCCATCCGGTGAGTTGTTTGAAGGTTTTTGAGGCATTGGTTAATGACGAGACCCAGTTGCGATGCATCGCGCGGGGCGACAATGCACCCCGTGACGCCGGGTTCCACCACCTCGGCGACTCCCCCCACCGAAGTGGTGATAACCGCCGTGCCTGCCGCTATCGATTCAAACAGCACCTGTGGGTGGTGAAAAATACTGCTGGTAATGTAGGGCAACGCCACTACATCACATGCCGACAGAAATGTCAGCGGGTCGACCACGCCTTCCATGCGCACCTTCGACAACGCCGTCAGCTCATCAAGCTTCGACTGTGCCAGGGACGTGAGCCTGCCCTTGCCGCTATGCGCCAACGCCAGTACTGCCTCGCAATCATGCCTGCAAAACGCCTCAACAAGCACATCAACCCCTTTGGCGCGGGAGAAGTGCCCAAGATAACCAACTACGGGACGTTCATCCCAATTGAGCCTGCGACGTGCCTCTGATCGGGATGGAACTTCCCTCAGCGCCCCCACACCGCTGAGTCTCACTACTTGCACATCCCGCGCGCCAAGCCTGCGCAACTGTCGTGCCTGATAGTCGCTGCTCACTATGCACCGCTTGTCGATCCAGTTCCCAAGCCTGCTGAACAATTCGTGCTTCCCCACCGTGTGCAGCCAAGCCTGCCTTCCGAGCCCCATTTCCTTGAACAGCCTCAAATTCTGAAGCGGCGTCAGGAAGACGCACCAGGTTCGAGGACACTGGCTCGCGGTGGAAGCAAAAGCCATATTGGGATTGTTCTCGATGAGAATTACCGCATCCGCCCAGGCGCTATGTCTGCGAAGTTCATCGCGATACCGCACAATACCCAGAGGCCCGGGCCTGTAATGAATCGCCTGTTCGACATGCTCGCTTATCCGCCCCCCGACAGGGCTCAGGGTGCGCAGCGTGTAACCCCACTGGGTCATCGAGGCGCACAATTCCCGAAGCAGAGAACCCACGCCTTCAAGCTCAACGCTGCGAGTGAAGTAGCATCCCAGCAGTACCTTCCGGGGTGCGGGCCTGTTTGAATGCGACCCAACCTCGTTCATCGTTTTCGATCGCCATTTCTGTCCTGGCCGGAGGACTGCCGGACCATGTACAGTACTTCTTCAAGATATATCCTGTGACGGTCGAGCATGTCACCGATAATGCCCATGTGCAGAAACACCAGCCCCAGCAGGATGAATGTTCCACCCGTGAAGCCTGCCCACTTGTGTGGCGTAAAGCTTCCGGTCATCAACACGTGTACAAGCAGAAACAGCGACAGCAGAACCCCGGGAATACCAAACAGCAACGCCAGCCTGCCGAAAAATCGCATGGGCTTATAGTCGCGGTAGGTTCGCAGGATGATCGTTGCCGTGTTGATGGCGTACCTTAGAATGCTGCTTGCTACGCGGCTCTTTCCGAATTCCCTCACACCCCGCACGGTTATGGGGACTTCCATTATTCGCATGCGCTTGAACGCGAGATTAAGAAACACCTCCTGGGTGTACGTGAATGATCCTGTAAGGGTCAGGCGGACTATCGCCTCGCGGTTGTAGCACCGCATGCCGCATGACACGTCGAAAAACTTCTGGTGGATGATGCTCGATATGAGCTTGCTCATCACGCGATTGCCCCACTTCTTCACGGCGGGCATCTGTGGAATGCGTGCGGGATCGGCGAATCGGCTTGCGGTTACGAAATCGGCCCGGCCGTCAATGACGGGAGCTACGATGTCAGCAATAGTGGCGGGGTCGAACTGGCCGTCGGAGTCTATCGTCACCAGCAGGTCCGACCCGAGGTTCATTGCCGCCCGCAGCGCGGTATGAAAGGCAGCGCCTACTCCCAACTGTTGCCCGTGGGATATCACCTGCGCCCCGGCGGCGGCAGCCTTGGATGAGGTGCTGTCGGTGCTGCCGTCATCCACCACAAGCACATCTACCTGCGACACGCCAGGCAGGTCTCGCGGAACCCGGCGGATCATGTCTTCAATAGTACGATCTTCATTCAGCGCGGGCATGGCCACAAGCAGCCTGACCCCCTCGCTGTGAGAAGACTGCTCGCTCACGTCCCGGGCTTGTGTTGTTGGCAGATCGAGCATCGCTCAGAGCCTCATGGTTAAGATCGGTTCAGGCCGATACGATAAATTCCGCGCTGCTGAATGTCAATGAATTGCCGAATCACGGGCGAGTCATAAGTCCCGCGTCGGCACGCTTACCCAAAACGCAAATGTGCGAGGAAACCTCCTCAGGAAGCTTCCTCGCACACATCAGCCCGCACTAATGGGCCGGTTGATTACTTGTCTTTGTCTTCTTCCTTGTCCTTGGCGGCTGCCGCGACGATCTGCTGCTGCACGTTTCCGGGAACAGGCTCGTAGTGGCTCAACTCCATGGTGTAGCTTCCCTGTCCACCGGTGACCGATCGTAACTGGCTGTTGTACTGCATCACCTCGGCCAGCGGCGCCTGGGCTTTTATGACGACCTGGTTGCCCGGAAGCATGTCCTGCCCGAGAATTCTACCTCGGCGTCCCGACAGATCGCTGGCGATGTCGCCCATGTAGTTGGCGGGGACGGAAATCTCCATTTCAACGACTGGTTCAAGTATTACAGGCTTTGCCTTTTCGATAGCGTCGATAAACGCATACTTGCCCGCCGTGCGGAATGCGACTTCCTTCGAATCTACCGGGTGGTGCTTGCCGTCGGTAATGGCGATCTTGATGTCCTGCATTGCGTAACCGGCAATGGCGCCGGCGTTCCAGACATCCTGAATTCCCTTTTCGATGGCGGGGAGGAACTGTCGCGGAATGGATTCGCCGAACAGCTCGCTGACGAATTCATACCCCGCGCCTCGCTCAAGCGGCTCGACTCGCAGGTAGACCTCGCCGAACTGACCCGCGCCGCCTGTCTGTTTCTTGTGCCTGTAATGACCATCCGCCTTCTGGCTGATTGTTTCGCGATACGGGATCTTTGGAGGTTTGGTGTCAACTTCAAGATCGAAACGCACCTTCATCTTGGTGAGCATCATTCTCAGGTGCAGGTCGCCTATTCCGCTGATGACCGTCTCGGCGGTCTGGGTGTCGCGGGTAACGACAAAAGTGGGATCCTCACCAGCAAGTCGGCTGAGAGCTTCGGAAATCTTCTGCTCGTCGCCTCGGCTTTTGGGTGTGACCGCAAGCGAGTACATCGGTGTCGGAACAGAAGGCATGTCCCTGAACATGGCCTGCTGATCGCTGTGCAACACGTCGCCAATGCGGATTTCCTCGACCTTGGCAAGGGCGAAAATGTCTCCGGCGATGACCTTTTTGACTTCCTGGGTGTCTTTGCCCATGACCTTGAACACATGCCCGGCCTTTGCGGCCTTGCGTTCATCCCGAAGAAGATACGACGTGTCCGATGTGACCGTGCCCTGAAGCACACGCACCCACGCCAGCTTGCCCACGAATGGGTCAGTAACGATCTTGAACGCCTGGGCGATGAAGGGCTTGTCAGCATCAACGACACAGGGGATTTCTTTTGCTTCTTCACCCTTGCCATCGGTCACGGGCCTTGGGGTAACATCAACAGGGCTGGGGAAATATCGGGCGACAGCATCCATGAATTCCTTAATGCCCACCTGTGATTTTGCGCCCATGAAGAACATCGGAACCACCGCGCCTGCGACCATCGCCTTGGCGAAGGACTCTGACAACTTCGCGGGCGGAATTTCCTCGCCACCGAGGTAGGCTTCCATGAGATCTTCGTCGGCTTCGATCACGCTCTCGATAAGCTGGGTTCGCACATCACCCGCCGAGCCCAACGCGCCTTCGCCCTCGGTGTTGACAAAGCAGTCAAGAACGCTGCCGGCGTCAATGGGCTGGTTCATGGGCCTGCATGACGTCCCGAACGTCTCCGAGATATCGTTGATGAGCGATTCCCAGACGATGTTTTCACCGTCCATCTTGTTGATGGCGAAGGCGATGGGAAGATTCGCCTGCTGCGCCACCCTGAAGAGCCTGCGGGTGTTCACTTCGATACCCGCGGTCGCTGAGATCACGATGACCGCCACATCAGCGCCGGAAAGGGCAGCGATTGCGCCACCAATGAAATCGGGATAACCCGGGGCGTCGATGATGTTAATGGTCTTTCCCTCGTGATCGAGGAAACACAATGAAGGATCCACCGAATGCTGGCGTTCCTTTTCGATATCTGTGTGATCGAGAATGCTGGTTCCGTCTTCAACCGAACCAAGTCGTCCCGTGGTCTTGGCTGTATGGAGCATTGCTTCGGCAATAGAAGTCTTGCCTGATCCGCCATGCCCAAGAAGAACGATGTTGCGAATATCCTGAGGTTTTGAGGCCGGCATTTGCTCTCCCGTCTTAATAGTTTCAAACAGGACGGCGCACAGGCTTACAGGCTCCTGCGCAGAAGACTATTTACTATAGACGTTATAGCGACCAGAGCAAGAGAAAGTTTGCCCCCCGCAACCATGGTTTTGAGAGAACAAAGCCCGCGGAAAACCATTTATCGCAGCCCATAACTACCGAAACTGGCAATTGTTATATCGGTTCAGCTCCCACAGACGCCACCACATTCACCCCGGTCTGGCGGAAATCCGTCATAATGACACCGCCCGATTCGACGGGCAGGCACACCTTCATCGTGTACAACTGCCTCAGCAGCGGGACGATGAGAGACTTCTTCAGCGGTTTGTCGGTCTTGACAGGGAGGTAGCGAATCTTCTCGTTGTCGGTACGCACTACGGCGGTGACGGTTCTGCGGGGACACCTGCACTCTTCAAGGGCGTACTCAAGCCCCAGTTTGCAAGTCTGGCCGGACGCTTTTCGGTCATCCACAGACAAGACGGTCACGCGACAACCCCTGGGGCAGCGGATACATGTGATTGTCCTTGCGTCACTCATCGTTGGTTGCCTTTCCCAGCGATAACTCGACAGGCTCGCCACAGGCACCTTTAAGCTTCTCGGTCGTGATGTCCCAGCGGATCATCTCAGCGGGCCTGACAAATCTCAGCGTCTTTGAAACAAGGATATTGGGACCCTGGCGAAGCGTGCAGGTCGCCTTTTCGCACTCTATCAGCGACCTGAACGACAACGAACAGCCCCGACCTGAAGCTATCTTGCCGGGCATGACATATTTGACGTTCGTTCCCGCGTTGACGGTAAGCTGCTCATTATCGAAGCCGCCGACCCGCACAAAATCCGCCACCGACAGGCCACAGAGCCTCGACTCATGAGACACATCGTCAACCAGGTCGTGCACGTGCAGGCCGTTGCCGCACGCGAACACGCCCGGAACGCTGGTCATCCAGTTAGCGTCGACAATCGGCCCATTGGTGTCTGGAGAGATTTCAGCCTGTGCGTCCTGTGCAAGATCGTGCTCCGGAACCAGCCCTACCGACAGCAGCAACGTATCGCAATCAAGGCGAAAGACGGCTGATGTGTCCACCTCACCATCTCGCATGGGTCCTACCTCGACTGCCCTGACGCGATCGGCGCCGATGATCTTCGTCACCACGTGACCGAGGTAAAGGGGAATATCGAAGTCCTCAAGGCATTGCACGACGTTTCGCAGCAGGCCCGAGCACGTAGGCATTATCTCAACGACGCCAAGCACCTTCGCGCCCAGCCAGGTCATTCGCCGGGCCATTATCAGTCCGATGTCGCCCGACCCGACAATGACAACCCGCCTGCCGGGTATGTACCCGTCTATATTGGTAAGGCGTTGGGCAAGACCCGCGGTGAACACCCCCGCCGGGCGCGTTCCGGGTATTCCTATATTCCCGCGGTTGCGTTCGCGGCAACCGACAGACAGAATCACCGCCTTTGCGCGGTATTCCCGTACGCCATGTTCGCCCGAGCATGTCATCACCGAGCGATACGAGCCTTTATCTTCCAGTCGAAACGCGGTCGTCCGGCAGCAGACATGAATACCGGACTCCTCGACGCTCTGACGAAACCTCAGGGCGTATTCGGGGCCGGTCAACTCTTCGCCGAAATGGTGCAGGCCGAAGCCATTGTGAATGCACTGTAGAAGGATTCCGCCCAGCGACTCTTCACGCTCGATGACAGTGACCCTGAGCCCCTGTTCATGGCAGGCAAGGGCCCCGGCCATGCCCGCAGCCCCCCCACCGACTACCACCACATCGCATTCCTGACGCTCGATCATGTGCGAGCCCCTTCTTCTTCGAGCGTACCCAGAACTATCTCGCTGCCCGGGCCTCGCTTGGTGATGGACTCGATGGGCATGTGGGTCTCGCGTTGGATGATTCGCAGGATCTTGTACGAGCAGAACCCGCCCTGGCATCTTCCCATGCCCGCGCGGGTGTAGAACTTGATTCCGTCAAGCGTGGTGTGCCCCTTTCGAATCGCCTCGACAATCTGGGCCTCCGACACTCGCTCGCATCTGCATACGATGTTTCCATACGCACGGTCGCGCTCGATCAGTTTGGCCAGGCTTTGCCCGTCAAGATCACGAACAACAGGCGAAGCGGAAAGATCATGAACGAACCCAGGCTTTTCGGTAAGCTTCAGGCCTGCCTCCTTGAGCAGGTCTTTTACATACAGCCCGATTGCCGGAGAGGCCGTGAGCCCCGGAGATTGAATCCCCGCAACCTGCACGACATTGCTTGCCATCGACGATATGTCGATGAAGAAATCCTGTCCTTCCACAGTCGGCCTCATGCCTGCAAATGCGGTGATGATGTCCCTGCTGGATATCGCGGGAACCATTCGTTTTGCATTGTCAAACACAAGCCGAAGATTGGACGCCGATGTCGAGACATCGCACTTGTCGTCTGTTTCATGCGCGGTGGGGCCGACCATGACGGTTCCCTCGACAGTGGGAATGACCAGCATGCCCTTGCTCGTGTGCGACGGAACCGGAAACAACACGTGCCTTGGGCAACCCTGCGCCCCGCGACGAAGCAGATATTCCTCGCCCTTGCGAGGCACAATCTGAAATTCCTCCGCGCCAAGGATGCCGGACACCTTGTCGGCATACAGGCCCGCGGCATTTACGACCCAACGGGTGCGGCAGGTTTCGCCGCCAGTGGAAACAAGCTCCCAGACCCCCTGCCGCCGGTGCGCCTGTGCCAGTTCCCACCGGGTCGCCAGCGTCACGCCATTGAGAGTGGCCGACTCGATAAGAGCAAACACATATCGATATGGCTCTATGATGCCTCCCGTCGGGGCGTACAGCCCGCCGAAGACATCAGGGCTCAACACGTCCTCCATCGCGCGGATCTTGGCAGCGTTGAGAAGTTGCAGGCGGGACACGCCGTTTTCGCAGCCTTGCAGGTAAAGATTCCGGCAGGTTTCCATCTCCTCGGGCGAAAACGCAACCACCAGTATGCCGACCCGTTCAAATGGGAATTTCAGCTCGTGCTGAAGCTTTTCAAACATCATGTTTCCACGGATCTCAAGCTTGGTCTTGAGAGTGTCGGTGGGATGATGAAAACCCGCGTGGATGATGCCGGAATTTGCCTTGGAAACACCAAACGACACGTCGGCGCATTTTTCCAGAATAGCGACGCGCAGATCGTATTTCGACAACTGGCGTGCTATGGCGCCTCCGCAAACACCTGCCCCCACTACCACCACATCATATGTGCCGCACAAGCGAGACGTCATCAGTAATTATTCCTTCGATAATCCGACCCTTGTCACATTCGATGAGACTTGCAATATGGTCGCCGCAATTGGGCGTCCACACGTTCAGCGGCCGGCCCATCGCGGTGAACTTCTCGGGATGATTCAAAAACAATCCGAACTGCGGATGGATGTAATCCAGGTTCGGCGCCAGCTCAGCGACGGTGTTCAGCATTTCAGGATCGCTCAGCAGAAAACCGAATTTCCTGCCCGTGGGGCGAAAGGCGCTCATGACCAGCTTCATCATTTCGGCATTGAAGCTGTGAAGGACGATATCACCGTCGCCATAGTCATCGAGCAGGTCGACAATACGATCTACAAGTGAAGAAAACCTATAATCATATGTTTTTATTTCGCAATAAATCACAAGGCGATGATCTATGAACTTGAGCACGTCCTCGAAACGCGGACAAATTCTACCTCTCACGTCGGAGCATTGTGAGGCGTATGTGGCGATTTGATCATAGGGCGTGTGCGAAAAAACCCATTCTTCACGATCTGCAACCCACAGGCTAGGATTGTGAATCACGATCACCTCGCCATCACCCGTCAACTGGATGTCCAGTTCCACGCCTCGCACCAGGTTGTTGGTCTTTGAGAACGCAATTGCATCCTCGAAAGCGCCCAAGGTGTTTTCAGGCCAGCGATTGCGATAGCCTCTGTGCGATATGATGTTCATGTCATTCCTTTCATGCCGCCCAGACCAGGACAGGAGAATAATGTACGTACC
>CAZWAT010000014.1:0-25300 GCA_964632015.1 uncultured Planctomycetaceae bacterium | reverse complement strand
GCTGGACGATCGCCTTGTCAACGCCCTGAGGCAAGAGGGCCAGAATGCGTTCGTCAGGCTTGGGTTGAGCGGTATGGCGGACCATGTCAGCGGCAAAATCAGGATGGTCGAAGGTCAAACGCTGGAACATGAAGTGGTCGCCCATGTTGAGAATCTTTCTTTTTGCGACCAGAAGCTACCGCTGCTCGTGCAAAATGCGGAAGGGGTGCTGATTTTCGACAATCGGCAATTGACCATCAAAGCCGTGAACGGACGATACCGCAATAGCCCCGTTTCGCTGAGGGGGCGGGTTGATTTGACCGGTGGCGATGAGCTTGAGCTACACGTAGACGCATCCGATGTTCTCTTGGACGACCAGACGCGCAATGCCCTGCGACCAATTGGCGATAAGTTGTGGGAAACACTCGCCCCGTCAGGAATTGTGGATATCGAGGCCGATTATTTCCGCAATGGTGAAGGCAAGGTTGATTACCGCTGCGAAATAGACGCGCGTGACCTGAGCCTGACCTACGCTGAGTTCCCATACACGTTCAAGAATATTCGAGGGATGGCGATTGTAACGCCAAGCGGGATTGAACTTGATGGCCTGCTTGCCACTGACGACCAGATGCGGATTTCGGTCAGCGGCAAGATTGTCACTGGTTCAAGCAAGCTTGGACGGCTGAAGGTCTGGGCCAAGGACATCGCGATTGATGACATGTTGATTGAGAGCATGGGAAAACTTTTGCCGGCTCTGGCGGACAATCTCCTCAGTGGTGGACAATGCGATGCCGACTTCTCTTCAATCGTTGTCGAGCTTCCATCGTCGGATGATGATGCGTCGGTGCGGACGAAATGGCGTGTTGAGGGAGCGGTGGATCTCAAGCAGGCGCATATCCGACTGGGCGAGACAACAAAGCAAGTTACCGGCAGGGTGGAGGGGATGGCGTTCGATGACGGTGAAGGCATCGCGATAGACGCCAATGGCTTTGTGAAAGAACTTACGCTTGAAGGCAGACTGGCGAGCAATATCCGCGGAAAAATCATCAAGACGGCACAGAATGACATTCTCAGGCTTGATGACCTGGTGGGTAGCGCATACGGCGGCAGGATGGCGGGATTTGGCGAGGTGCACCTGGATGAAACTATGCAATATGGCTTCAGGTTGTTTACTGAAGGAATAGATATATCAAAATTAGTACACGAAGAAGGCGGGCCAGATTCTTTAAACTCGCAGGTCTCAGGCTTGCTGGACGCAACGCTGGAGCTGAAAGGATCGGTTGGGGCGCCAAAGCAGGCGTCGGGAATGCTGCGGATATTCGACGCTCGCATCTACAAATTACCAGTGCTATTGGATATGTTCCAGCCGATGCTGCTGAGCATGCCCGGCGAATCACCTTTCACCGAAGGCGCCGCCATTTATCATCTGAAAGACCACAAGCTGGAATTTACCGAGATATTCCTGTCCGGAAAGGGCATGTCGATTGTGGGTTCGGGAACCATGAATACTGAATCTGAAGCAATCAAGCTAACCTTTCTCGGCCGCCCGGGCCTGCTTCCACGCATGAGCGGGCTTGGATCGGAACTGCTCGAAGGCCTCCTGCGAGAGATGGTGGAATACCAGGTGACGGGTACGCTGAGTAGGCCAAGGGTCAGAACAATTCCGCTTCGAAGTATAGAGGCGATCCTCGGCAGGTTGCTCAGACCCGAAGAGTGAATTCGTTAGAATATGTCTAGAGTGACACATATCAACATATGTGGTCAGGGGGAATGTCGGTGTTGGTGTTGGGGGCATGTCCTATAAGCATAGGCAAATGAGACGATGAATCGTAAGGGATTCCCCTACATGCCCTTACGTGACAGTTCTGAACGTGAAACGGTGCATGCCCCGATTGTTCAATTCGCTGTTTTTCCTACCATAAAAACTCCGTGCCACGGCTGGCGTCAATTGGGGAACGGATGCCGATTCATGATTTGTTTTAGCACCCGGTTCAGGAGGCTTGGAATCACATGATCAATTTTGCAAACGCCGCTATCGCTGTCGACACGCCACGCAAACATCAAAATGGTCCCCGCAAGGACGCTTCGGTCGGGGTCTGTGGCAAGCATGATGATTCACCCGAAATCTTTTTTGTGGATCATCCCGAATTCCATACTCTTGGAATTCATGAAAAGCTGTTCGGCGAGCACAGCGAAAAAATCGAAATCATGCCGTGGAACCACGCCAGTTTCGAGAGATACGAAGACCCCAAGTCGCCTGCCCCAAAGACCAGGGTGCATACTCGTCACGAGGAAAAGATTCTGTTCATGCGGTACAATTATTCACGTTATCGCCTTCATCGCATTCAGGCGAACAACACCCTTCACATCAGGCCCAAAGCGGCGGCGATTTGGCGTCGTCGTGCCGAGGAATACCGAGAATCCATCGTCAGCTCCAACATGCCGCTGGTTCTGGCAATGTACCAGCGAATCGGCAGCCAGAATGTCCCGCACCACGAGATGATCTCGGAGGGATACCTTGCCCTTCTGCGGTGCGTTGATCGATTCGATGTTTCAAAAGGGTTCAAGCTATCCACATACGCATGCAGGGCGATACTAAAGTCGTTTCACAGGTTTGTGAACAGGCATGCAACTTATGTGAAACACTTTCCAGTTTTGTTCGACCCGCAGTTGGAAAGATGCGACTATTCCGCCTGTGTTCACCAGTCGCGATGGGAGGATTCGATCGAGTGGGTTCGCGAGATGCTTGCGAAGAACCATGCCAAGCTTACCCCGGTTGAGCAGACCGTGCTTTTTGAGCGTTTCGCGATGGGTCGTGGCGGTAAGGGCATGACATTTGAACAGATAGGCCCGATCATAGGTCTTAGCCCCGAGCGAACGCGACAGATTTTGCGAGCGACGCTTCACAAGGTCAAGGCGGCGTTTGACAGGGCATCGCTTTCGCCCCGTGTACTGGCGAAGCAGTTGTAGTGGATCCGCGCCTGATTGGATACGGGTGAAGTCGCGAAATGCGGTGTGGATGTCGCGAATCAGGTCGAATACAATGCCCTTTTCAACAGGCAAGGAGACCGCATGGCTGGCAAAGTGGGAATTATTGGTGGAAGCGGACTGGGCGACTTGCTCGCATCCAAAGGCGGCAGCGAGGATGTGACCGTCGAAACCCCTTTTGGCGATTGCAGCGACAAGATAAAGCTTGCTCAATGGGGTTCAACCCAGGTCGCCGTCATTAACAGGCATGGCCAGGGGCACGCCATTGCGCCTTCAAAGGTCAATTACAGGGCGAACATCTTCGCGCTCAAAAAGCTCGGTTGCACGCACGTGATCGCCTCCGGAGCGGTGGGGTCGCTTCGTGAGGAAATTCGCCCCAAGGACTTGGTCATACCCGATCAGATCATAGACAAGACAAACAGGCGCGTGGGCACGTTTTTCGACGAGATGGCGGTTCATGTTGAATTCGCAAGCCCGTTTTGTCCGGTGCTGCGAAAGCACCTGCTCGAATCGGCGAAGTCTCTTAAGACGAAGGTTCACGATGGTGGAACGTATGTCTGCATGGAAGGGCCTGCCTTTTCCACCCGGGCAGAGAGCGAGATGCACAGGCTCTGGGGCGGTGATCTGATCGGAATGACGGCGATGCCGGAGGCAAAACTTGCCCGCGAGGCGGAGCTTTCGTACGCCATTGTCTGTCTTCCCAGTGACTATGACTGTTGGCGACCCAGTCGAAACGATCTCGACAAGCACGAGTTGACCAGGGAGATAATGGGTAACCTTCAAGAGGCAACCCGCAACGCCATGGCGTTGATAACCCACGCGGTTGAGGGTTTCGACGCCATTGCCGATGCGCCTTCGCCCACTCACAGCGCGTTGGAGATGGCGATCTGGACTTCGCCCGACGTCATCAACGCCCAGACGAGGCAAGAGCTCGCGCCACTGGTCGCAAAGTACCTGTAACTTTCTGACGCCCCCGGCCGATGCGTTTGTTGAAAGTTGTGCAGGTCAATCAAACGCTCTTTCGTCGGTGGCGTAGTATTGGTATCCTTTCAAAACTATGTTCGAATCACTGACTGACAAATTCAGCAATGTTTTCCGCAAGTTGTCCGGGCGGGGACGGATCACCGAGCAGAACGTCAAGGACGCCATGCGCGAGGTGCGTCAGGCACTCCTTGAGGCCGACGTTCATTACAAGGTCGTGCGCAAGTTCTGCGATGACGTGGTCACCGAGGCGCTGGGCACAGAGGTTATCAAGTCGCTGCATCCTGGCCAGTTGATGGTCAAAATCGTGCAGGATGAGCTTGTCAACCTTATGGGGCCGGTTGACACGCGGATCTATTACGTAACACCTCCGCCTACGATCATCATGATGGCCGGTCTTCAGGGTAGCGGCAAAACCACGACATGCGGCAAGCTGGCGCATTACATCATGGGACAGGGTAAGCATCCGATGCTGGTGGCATGCGACCTTCAGCGTCCCGCCGCCGTTGACCAGTTGAGCGTGGTCGCCCAGCAGGTCGGCGCTTCATGTTTCTGCATCGAAGGCGAGAAGAACCCCGTCAAAGTTGCTCGCAAGGCGGTTCAAAAGGCTACCAAAGATGGTAACGACGTGGTCATCATCGACACCGCGGGTCGCCTGCATGTTGACGAAGAGATGATGAAGCAGGCCCAGGACATCGCCCAGGCGGTGAACCCGCACCAGATCTACCTTGTCTGTGATTCAATGACTGGTCAGGACGCCGTCAACTCTGCAAAGGAGTTCAACGAGCGTCTCGAGCTCGACGGCGTGATTCTTACGAAGTTCGACGGAGATGCCCGTGGCGGGGCGGCGCTGTCGGTCAAGGCGGTGACTGGCAAGCCCATTAAGTTCATCGGCGTTGGCGAGAAGCTCGAGAACCTCGAGGAGTTCCACCCTGACAGGATGGCCGGTCGAATTCTAGGAATGGGCGACATTGTCACGCTTGTCGAGAAGGCCCAGACCCAGTTCGACTCTGAGCAGTCTGCAAAAATGCAGGAGAAAATGGCGAAGGGTCAGTTCACCCTCAGCGATTTCCTCGCGCAGATGAAGCAGATGCGCAAGATGGGTCCGCTCAAGGATATTCTCAAGCTCATGCCTGGTGTCGGTCAGCAGGTTGATGCCATGGGAATGGACGGCGACGAGATCGGGCGAATGGAAGCCATTATCCAGTCGATGACGTTCAAGGAGCGAGAAGACCCTTCGGTTATCGAGGCCAACAGGCGCAGACGCATTGCCCGGGGCAGCGGCTGCGCTCCTGAAGATGTCAGCGGCTTGGTGAAGAGCTTTAACATGGCTGCGGGTATGATGAAGCAGATGGCGGGCATGGGCAACAAAGATCGCATGGCGTTCGCCCAGAAGATGGGGCAGGCGGGCATGTCCGGAATGTCGCCGAGATTCAAGGTCAAGCAGCGCTCGCGCCGCCTGACCAAGAAAGAACGCGATAAGCGGAAACAGCAGAAGAAGAAACGCCGATAACGCATACCACGTCACGTTGGTGATGTGAGGACAAACAACAAAAGCGGGCGGCGAGATAACTGTTCTCGTCGCCCGCTTTACTTCATAACCACCGGAAGGAGCCTTTACTGCCTCGGTGCCCTTCGGCTGGGGGCGGTGCGATTGTTGCGAGGCCGATTGGACTGGGGCGTTCGCTGGTTGTTTTCAGGGGTTACCTCGCCCTGAGCCCCACCAGCGGTGGCGCCACCCATCTCACCGTCGAAGATTCGTGTCGCCTCGGTTTCTTCAACGGGTTCGGTCAGATGCTGGCTGGTGAGACGCACGCCGAACCTCACGTCGCCGGGGGTGTTGGCCTTGGTCGTCACCGTGTACATGACGCTGGCGCCGGGTTCAAGTGAGGGCAGGGGTTCGAACCTGACCCACTGACCGTCGGCCTGGGCGTTGGTAGGGCCGGCCCCGCTCACGAATTCCATGCCATCGGGCATCAAGGCTTCGATTTGGATGTCGCGATCAACCGAGGAGCCTTGGTTGGTGACCATGATTCGGTACACCTCGTTGGCGCCCTGGGGAATGGGGTCTTCGGTGTCGATCATCTCAAGAAGGATTGCCGGTATTCCCCGCACCTCGGTGTTCGCCTGGGCGGCGCCTCTGGCGCACAATCCGGTCGCCACCACCGAGTTCTGAAGCATGCCCTGTTCCTCTGCCCGAACCCTCAGCGCAAGGTCAGCCGACGCGCCGGGTTCAAGAGTTCCAAGGCTCCACCTGACTTCGCCCGCTTCAAGTCTTCCACCGTTGGACGCGTCCAGGAAGCACACGCCCCGAGGCAGCGTGTCGACCACAAAGGTTCGCTCAGATGGTGCATCGCCGGTATTGCTAATGGATATCCGATAGACGATCTCATTGTTTACGTATCTCACTGCCGGCGCTTGCTTGCTGACCTCAAGCACAGGCTGGCGGACGCGAACGGTATGACTTGCCTGCAGCGTCGGGGAGTTTGCGGATGACACCGACGCGGTGTTGGTCATGGTTCCGACACGTGTTGGCTGGGCTTCGTAGCAGATGGTGCGTGAAGCGCCCGGCTCGAGCGTTCCGATGTTCCATGCCAGGTCGCGCTGTCCCTCTGTGCCAACCGTCAGGCCTTCGGGCAGGCGGTCAACCACTCGCACGTTGCGGGCAGGTCTCTCGCCGGTGTTCTGCACCACAACCGCGAACGGAATCATGTCGCAGACGAGGGCGTCGGACGGGCCTGTCTTGTTGATGGCGAGTTGCGGGGCGTCAACGATAGTCGTCACCGCCACGTCTTGTCTAAGCTCGTCGGACATCGCAACCGCGACGTTGTCGAACCTGCCAACACGCGTGGGCTGAACCAGAACGTCAACTCGCCTCGCCTCGTCGGGAGCAATGTCACCGAGGTTCCATGTCAGTGCGTTGCCCTCAACCTGTGCCTGCGGGTTGGACTGCACATACCTGAGACCATCGGGCAGCTCGTCCGTCACGCGCACATTTGGCGCAGGAACCCGCGAGGTGTTGCGAATGACCAGTTGGTAGCGAAGGTCTTCACCAAGCTCGATTCGCTCGGGCGCCTGTTTGGAAATGCTGATCTGCGGGCCTACCCATTGCTTGGTCGTCGTGGCGCTTGCGATTTGAAGTCGTTCCTGCTGACCCGCGGCTGGACGGGCAACCACTACACCGATGGTGTTTTGACCCTCTTGGGGACGAACCTGGCGCATCACCACCCTGGCGATGCCGTTGTTGTCGGTGGGCACGGTGATCATGTTCTGATTGTTGCCGACGAACACCGCGTCCGGGCCTCCGGTTATGCAGTATGTAACCTCCATGCCCGGCACACCGTTACCGTTGCTCATCCGCCTGACCTGAACCACAAGCTCGTGATCGCTGCCGATGGGGTTGGTGGCGGATGGTGGAAATTCCGCACAGACGTCCATCCACGTCTTGATGGCGAACGCCTTGTGGCGGTCCCAGTTGTCGATTCCAGGAACATACGCCAACACGTGGGTTGTTCCCTCAATGGTGGATGTAATGCTCGCCCATGTCTGGCCGCGGCGCACCCTGAAACCGTTGCCCCGCGTTCCCGTTTCTATCGTGCGATCATTGCCGTACGTGCGGGTGGAAAGGTCTCTGCTGCCGTCGTTGACCCTGCCGTCCGCCCGGGCTCCGTCAACAAAAACGCCCGGGCCGCTGACTATCTTCCACTCCACACGCTCATTCGTTACCGCCTGACCTTCACTATCTTGAACAGTGGCGATCAGGACATGCTGAGTGCGAACCGGGTTCACGTCACTGGAAGGATCTAGTCGCACCGTTTGCGGCGAACGCATGGAACAGCCGACCAGCATCATGGTTACAAGACTCATTAACCCCAGGTACGATGCGCGCCACTTCATCTGAATTCTCCTTGTAATCGAGCTGTCCTGACGCATGAGAGCACCGGAGGCGAACTAGCCCGCATACACCTCCAGAGCCAATCATGCCATGTTAGGCGCGTACTTTTACCGATACCGGACACAGCAAAGACCTTCACGCCAGATCAGCGGCATCGTGTGCCATAAGATCTTGTACAACAAGGTGTTGGCATTGCCTCTGCCGTGGTGAATTGTTTGCGCAGGCCCGCAAAATTACCTTTCGCAGTTGTCTTCATAAAGCCAAAGGGCTCACTGATAGTTGCGTATGACCCCCCAAGCGGGTAAAAGTGAATCTACTCAGATTCGGCTCGGTGACTTCATCCCAACGTTTCGGGATCACCGCTTATTTACAAGTCCCTCCAGGTGATGAGGATGGGGTGCGGACTTTTTGTCCTGTGGAAAACCTGTAACAGTGTGCGGGAGTATGATAAAAAGCCTTATATCGCAGTGAGATTATGTATGCGGAACCCCGATGTTACATCCAGGGATATCATCGCCATGGACTCGCCTTGCGAACTCATGGAACGCCAGTGGGCTCCATGTCGTTGGGCATGCCCTGTCCATGCGGATGTGAGAACATATATCCAGTTGCTCGCCGAGGGAAGATACGCCGAATCGGTGGAGGTTATCCGTCACAACCTTGCGTTCGCCTGCGTGTGTGGGCGCATCTGCCACCACCCATGTGAAAACAACTGCCGGCGGGCGGATGTTGACGAACCTCTCGCCATTCGAGAACTTAAGCGATTCGTGAGTGAACGGATAGGGGCTCAAAGCAAGGTTTCGAGACCTGCCAAACCCAACGGACTTCGTGTAGCGGTGATAGGATCAGGCCCTGCTGGCATGGCGTGCGCGCTGGACCTGGCGAGGCTGGGGTACAGCGTCACCGTTTTCGAAAAGCAACCCGTCGCGGGTGGAATTCCAAGGCTGGCGATTCCCGCATACAGGTTGCCACGGGATGTGCTTCAGGCGGATATCGACTGGATCATCTCCCACGGCGTCGAACTGCGCACCGGTGTGGAGATCGGAAAGCACAAGACCATTCCCTTGCTGATCGACGAGGGTTTCAGGGCGGTCGTCATAGCGGTGGGTCTTTCGGCAAGCAAAATGCTGCCCCTGCCCAATATCGAACACCCGAGGGTATACCCGGCACTGGATTTTTTGCGTGAACTCGGGCTTGGCAACAAGCCTGATGTTGGTGAAGACGTGCTGGTCATCGGGGGGGGCAACGTGGCGATGGACGCCGCGCGATCGACGCTTCGCCTGGGTGTTCGCCGGGTCCGCGTGATGTGCCTCGAAGACGCCTCGGAGATGCCCGCCTGGGAATGGGAACGTCACGAAGGCGGGCAAGAGGGCGTGGAATTCATTAACCGTCGCGGGCCGGTTGAGATAATCGTCGCCAACGGGCGGATATCCGCCGTCAAGACCGTCGGGGTACGCAGGGTCTTCGACGACCAGAAGCGTTTCTCGCCAAAGTTCAACGGCGCCGACATCCGGGATATTCCATGCGACACGGTGATCGTGGCGATAGGTCAGTCGCATGACGCGGGCTATCTTCACGGAAGCGGGCTCGAAGCCGACGAGGGACGCGTTAAATTCAACCCGCTGACGCAGCAGACCAGCAGGAGCGACGTGTTCGCGTGCGGCGAGATCATATCTCCGCCCGGGTCGGTAGTCGAGGCGTGCGCAAGCGGCGCAAGGGTGGCAAAATGTGTGCATATGTATGTTGGTTGCGGAGATGCGCCCGACGATGCGCTACCCGAAAAGATAGGCACTGTTCCTGCAACTACCGCCGCGAAGGTGGTTAAGGTCGCCCGAAATGTCCGGGTTATAGCTCCCCCGAGCGAAAGGGCACGCGACTGGCGGGCGATTGACGAGAACCTGAGCGAAGACCAAGCCCTCAAAGAGGCGCGCCGGTGCATGGGTTGCGGAGGCGGGGCGTTGGTGCTGGTCGACAAATGCGCCGCATGCATGACATGCGCGAGGGTGTGCCCGTTCGATGTCCCCAAGATCACCGACGTCGCGAGAATAGACCCCGACCTGTGCCAGTCATGCGGAATCTGCATGGCCGAGTGCCCCTCGGGAGCGATCATCTCGCGAAGCGATTCCGTCTCTCAGCAGCGAATCAGGACGGCAAGGGCAATCGAGTCGCTTGACGGAAAATCCACCAAAGTAATCGCCTTCATCGACGGATACCACGCATCGGCTGAAGAATGGACGCTCCAGGAAGAGGCGATTGACGGTGTCGCCGAGGTCTATCTCACCAGCTCTGCCCGACTGGGAACGATGGACATTCTCAACGCGCTCGAAAAGTGCGATGGCGTGATTGTCGTTGCATGTCCCGAGCGGGCTGACAGGTATCCCCAGGCGTGCGGGCGAACGTCGTTGAGGGTCGAACAGGCAAGAAAGCTGCTTGAGCAAGCGGGGCTTGACCCAAGGCGGGTCGGGCTTTCGTTCAGCGCCGCAGGCTCCAGAGATGAAATCGTGCGGGAGATCAGGCAATTCCTGGCTGAGCTTGGCGAGCAATCGTAAAAACAGGTGATTTACCGCCCGCGGAGAACAAGATGATAGTTGCCCAAACAAAACCGTTCGACGAGATCATGGCGATGCTTGCCGATCACAGCAAGGTGCTTGTGCTGGGATGCGGCTCATGCGTCACCGTGTGCCACTCCGGTGGAGAGAAGCAGGCACATGAAATGGCGTCGCTCATCACCCTCGCCGCCAAGGAAAAGGGTCGCAAGATGACGGTAGACGTGGACTGCATCACCCGTCAGTGCGATGCGGAATTTTTCGATAACCTTGCATACGATCCCCGCCAATATGATGCTGTCCTGTCACTCGCCTGTGGGGTGGGCGTGGGGTTTATGAGTGGGCTTATGCCCGATGTCCGCGTGCTACCGGGCCTGAACACGACATTTTATGGGGCGCACACCGCCGAGGGACAATGGACTGAATACTGTCACGGCTGCGGCGACTGCGTGCTGGCGTGGACGGGGGGAATTTGCCCCATCGCTCGGTGTCCGAAAAATCTTGTCAACGGAACCTGCGGCGGTACGACGGATGGAAAGTGTGAGGTCAACCCCGAAATGGACTGCGCGTGGTACCTTATCTATAAACGCCTGAAGGAAACGGGCAGGCTCGACGAGTACCGACGAATTCGGCCCCCAAGGGACTGGAGCAAGGACCGAGGCGGGGGCGTCAGAAGACTCAGCCACCAGGAACTTGCGCAGATAGAGGAGCCGGAACAATGACCCAACCGTTGAGTCGACTTCAGGCAAAGCTCGATGCGGGCGAGTTCGTGGTCACGGGCGAGATAGGCCCACCCAAGGGAACGAACATTGAAAAGTGCCTCGATAACGCCGTCAAGCATCTCAAGGATTCCGTCACGGCCGTCAACGTTACCGATATTCAGACGGCGGTGATGAGAGTGGGCGCCTTGTCGATCTCGCACCTGCTGATAGATAAAGGGATTGAACCGGTCTTCCAGATGGTGACGCGAGACAGGAACCGCCTGGCGCTTCAAAGCGATTTGCTTAGCGCCTACGTTCTGGGTATTCGCAACGTGCTTGCGTTGACGGGCGACCATGTCGCACTGGGCGATCATCCATCGGCCAAGCCCGTGTATGACCTTGACTCGGTGGGGCTGCTGCAGGCGATCAGCACACTCGAAGCCGGCAGCGACTTGGGACGCGACAGCAAGGGAAACCCCAACAAGCTTGACGGAGCGCCCAGCTTCTTCAAAGGTGCGTGTGTGACCCCGTGTGCACAAGAGGTCGAGCCACAGATCATCAAACTGGAGAAGAAGGTTGAAGCCGGCGCCCAGTTCATACAGACCCAGGCGGTGTACGATCCGGCCCAGTTCGAACGCTTCATGCGCAGAGTGGAGCGGCTGAGGGTTCCGGTGCTTGTTGGAATACTGGTGCTCAAGTCGCCGGCGATGGCGAGGTATGTGAACAATTATGTACCTGGCGTAGACGTGCCGGAATGGATAATCAACAGGCTCGGCGAGGTGGACAAGGAAGATCGCCAGAAGGCCTCGGTAGAGATCTGCGGCGAACTGATCAGCAAGATGAAACACTGCTGCCAAGGGGCCCACCTGATGACGTTAGGGTGGGAACGTTGCACCGCGGACATCCGCCAGGCGGCGGGTATCTAAGTTGATCGCTATAGGATTGTGCGTAGCTTAAAACATGCGACCGGCCTCAGCTCGAATATTTCCGCAGGCAGGTTACGTATTCTTCCGCTGCCCGGCGGAGGTAATCCGCCAATACGCATATAATAAAAATGGCTGAAACAGGTAACTTTCTTCAAATCGGCAGTTCGAACACCGAACATGCCCTTGAAGAGATTCACCTGTTTCAGCTATCTAATAGTAGGCCCGTCCGGGACGAATATCAAATTCATGAGCTTGACAGTCGGTTGACCCTGCGCCCGGATCCAGAATGGTGGACGAACAAACGCTCTTTAGTTGCGAGTTGGGAGGGGCATCACATGAGGTACGAAAAAAGAAGCAGGTAGTTTTGTGATCCGGATCAGCCGCTTCGGACAATCGGGGTCACTACTCTACCTGCTTCATAACTAATGCTAGGCTTGTGGGGGTAAGAAATCAAATCGCCCCGAGCACTCGCGACTGTATAAATAATGTGTAGTCTGATGGGCACGGATGTGGGGATATTGCTCCCCGGGCGGGGCATACAATTCACAGAACACCCGAGGAAGGACGAGTCATGAAAAGGATATTCTTGTCGATCACTATGGTCATGCTTGCTCAATTGTTCCACGGATGCCAGATAAGCCCTGTCACCGGCGAGCGTCAGTTGATACTCATCAGCGACGAGCAGGAAATCGCCCTGGGCAACGAGGCAGCCGAGCAGTTCGAGCGTGAGTTCGGGGGACGCGTTGCCGACCAGCAGCTTCAATCATACGTTCAGCAGGTGGGTCAATCGGTGGCGTCGCAGAGCGAGCGAAACATGCCGTATGAGTTCGCGTTATTGAATTCCGATGTGCCCAACGCGTTCGCCCTGCCTGGGGGCAAGGTCTACATAACCGCCGGGCTGATGCGGCAGATGGAGAACGAGCGGGAGCTCGCTGCCGTTCTGGGGCACGAGGTCGCGCACGTGGCGGCCAGGCACAATGTGCAGGCGCTTCAGAGGCAGCTTGGTGCGAGTCTGGTTGTTCAACTTGCGGCAGCGGCGGTCAGTCCCGAGCGCGCCCAGGCGGCGGCTACCGCTGCCCAGGTCGTCACCGGAATGGTGCAACTGAGCTACAGCAGAGAGCAGGAACTCGAGGCCGACAGCATCGGGCTAAGGTACATGTCGAGGGCGAACTATAACCCTTACGGCATGGTCGAGTTGCTCAGCACCCTCAACAGCCTCGAAGGTCAACAGCCCGGGTGGAGCGAATATTTCCGTACACATCCGTTGACTGACCGACGCATCGACGACGTGTGGAATGCCATTCAGAGCGAGTACCCACAGGCGAACCCCGACGAGCCCGATCCGAACCGCGACAGGTTCCTGGCGATGCGCCAGAGGCTCGGTGAGCAATAGTCGAATCTTGGTTTCACCGAACCGGCGGGGCGTGTATAAAAGATGGCGAGGTGAACCATGGATTACTCTACCGGTAGGATTGGGCGGGTGATAGTTGCCCGTGGGTTCGAAGGCGAGGACGTATACAAGGGCATCGAGTCCATCGCCCGCAAAGAGGGCATCCGCAGCGCATCGGTGCTGGTGGTAGGCGGGTTGCGAAGCTCCAAAGTGGTCGTAGGCCCAAAGGATCCGCGTGGCGAGATCGATCCGATGTTTCGAGAGTTCGACGACGCACGCGAAATCGCGGGTGTTGGAACGATCTTCGAAGACTCTGAGGGGCCATCGCTACACCTTCACGCCGCGATAGGCAGGGGGGATGAAACAATCGTCGGGTGTCCCAGGGGCGGGGCAAGCGTGTTCTGCGTGCTTGAGATAGTCATCATCGAGCTGCTGGGCATAGACGCTTGTCGCGCACCACAAGTTGACACCGCCCTGAAACTGCTGACGCTGACGGGCACATCGTCCGCAAAAGTATAGTCACGTCTGCATACATAATAAGCGATAGCTTCATCAACCGTTCTGACGCGGGTCGCCAGATGTCGGTTGATGGGTCGCCTCTATATGCCGCAGCGTTGTCACCTGTTTGAAGGCGGGCCATAGTGCGGCGGAACATCGTCAAGCGGCGTGCGCTCGGGATCTATCGGCGTCGCCGCTTCGCGCACTTCCTTCCACTGGTTGCGCAGTGCTTCAACATCGCGGGAGATTCTGAGCACCACCTCATCGAGGTCGCTGAGGGTCTGTTCAAGATACGCCAGTTTTTCTTCCACAGCCGTCAGTCGTTCATTCATCGCTCACCTCCCATTGCGTTGGGGTTCTGGTCAACTTATTTGACCACAAGGTTGACCAGTTTGCCCGGCACGACGATCTGCTTGATGATGGCTTTGCCCTGTATCTGTGACGAAATCTGGGAGTCTTTCATCGCCACTTCAAGCGTTTGATCCTTCGACGCGCCGGCGGGCACTTGCACTCTCGCGCGAATCTTTCCGTTAACCTGCACGGCGATTTCGACGGTATCGGCTTCGACCATGGACGCATCAAACGTGGGCCATGATGCATGCGTCAGGGAATCGTTTCCATCCATCATTGCCCAGAGTTCTTCGCAGATGTGCGGCGCGAAGGGCGCGAGCAGAAGCATGAACCGCCTTGCCTGTGAACGTCCGATGGATCCGGCTCGATAGACGCAGTTGACGAACTCCATCATCGCGGCGATGGGGGTGTTGAATTTCATCGCCTCGATATCTTCACCGACCTTGCGTATGAGTTTGTGCAGGGGCTTTTCGAGTTGCTCCTGTGGTTCATCGACGAGCAGGCTTGATTGGTCTTCGTCGCCGGCGATCATTCGCCAGACGCGGTTGAGAAAGCGGTGTACGCCCGGCACGTCGCGGGTGTTCCAGGGTTTCGACGCCTCGAGTGGGCCCATGAACATCTCATAGAGTCTAAAGGTGTCGGCCCCATATTGCGAAATCACCTCGTCGGGATTGACCACGTTTTTAAGGCTCTTGGACATCTTCTCTATCGACTGTACAAGCACCTCGTTAGTCTTTGTGTGTCTTGGCTTGTCGCCCGACAGGTCGACATCGTCGTATCCCACCGGAATTCCGCGGGAATCGCGATATGCAAAGCTGCGGATCATGCCCTGGTTGAACAGTGTTCCAAATGGTTCTCTTGTCGAGACGTACCCGAGGTCGAACAGCACCTTGTGCCAGAATCTCGCATAGAGCAAGTGCAGCACCGCGTGTTCCGCCCCTCCGACATACAGGTCGACACCTCCGCAAGGGTTGTCCTTTGACGGCTGCATCCAGTATTTCTCGATCGTCGAATCGCAGAAGCTCGCGCTGTTGTGCGGGTCGAGATATCGCAGGTAGTACCAGCAGCTACCGGCCCATTGGGGCATGGTGTTGAGTTCCCGCTGCGCAGGCCCGTTGCATGATGGACAGGTTGTTGATGCCCAGTCCTTCACCTTGCCCAGCGGGGGTTGGGGCAGGGCGTCGGGGTCGTCGCTGGCCGCGGGGGTGAAGTCTTCCATCTCGGGCAGTTCCAGCGGCAGGTTATCTTCGCCAATCGCTACTATTCCGCACTTGGGGCAATGAATGATGGGGAACGGCTCGCCCCAGTACCTTTGTCGACTGAAGAGCCAGTCGCGCAGCTTGAAGTTCACCGCCTCGCGACCCAGGCCTCTGGCGGTGAGGTCTTCGGCGATCTTCTTCTTGAACTCAGACGTGGGCATACCATCAAAAGGCCCGCTGTTGAGAGCCTTTCCGTCTCCGACGAATCCTTGCCAGTCTTCATCGCCGGGGGGTTGGACGACCTGGATTACAGGCAGGTCGAACTTGCGCGCGAACTCAAGGTCGCGGGTGTCGTGGGCGGGCACTGCCATGATCGCGCCGGTACCGTAGCCCATCATTACATAATCTGCCACCCAGATGGGTATGGGCTTTCGATTGACCGGGTTTATCGCGAATGCGCCGGTGAAGATGCCGGTTTTGTCCTTTGTCTCGGCGGTGCGTTCCATCTCGCTCTTGTTCGAAGCGGATCTGATATACTCCTCCACTGCCGGTTTTTGCGGGGGGGTTACGATCTTTCCGACCAGCGGATGCTCAGGCGCGAGCACCATGTATGTAGCGCCGAACAGCGTATCGGGCCGGGTGGTGTACACTCGCACAACGCCGTCTTCCACCTTGCCGAACCCTCTGCCCTTGCGGGCCTCGAACCACTCATCCGTACCGATATCCTGAAGCGGGAAGTCGACCTCTGCCCCGATGCTCTTGCCTATCCAGTTGCGTTGCATGAGCTTGATGGGCTCGGGCCAGTTGACTGTCTCTATGTCGTCCAGCAGTCGCTGGGCATAGGTGGTGATGCGCAGCATCCATTGCTTCAGCGCCCTGCGGTAGACGGGATGGTTGCCCCGTTCGCTTCTTCCTTCGTTGGTGACTTCCTCATTGGCAAGAACGGTTCCCAGCTTGGGACACCAGTTGACGGGCACTTCGTCAATATACGCCAGCCTGTGTGAATCGATGATCTGGTCGCGGGTCTGGGCGTCGAGATCGCCAAAGCTTTGAAGGTCGCTTCTGTCCGCATCGGCGCGTGTGATGTTTCCCTCCGGATCGATCGCCAGCTCGCCGCGGCTGAGTTTATCGACAAGCTCGCTTATGGGGCGTGCGGCGTTGGCGTCTGGGTCGTACCAGCACTTGAACAGTTGCAGGAAAATCCACTGCGTCCATTTATAATAATCTACATCGGTAGTCGCGACTCGCCTGTTCCAGTCGTAGCTGAATCCGAAAAGTTTTATCTGTCGCTCGATGTTCTCGATGTTCCTGGCGGTGGTGATGCGGGGATGCACGCCATGCTCGACGGCGTACTGCTCGGCGGGCAGGCCGAAGGCGTCATATCCCATAGGGTGAAGGACGTTGTATCCCTTCATTCTCTTATAGCGGGCGACGATGTCTGTGGCGGTATAACCCTCCGGGTGCCCTACATGAAGTCCCGCACCGCTGGGGTATGGAAACATATCAAGCACATAGAACTTGGGCTTGTCGGCGACGAAACCACTTTCGCCCGGGTTGGGTTGGCGAAACGTCTGGTTGTCCTGCCAATACTGCTGCCACTTCTTCTCAATGTTGCCGAAGTCATAAACCGGCATGTCGAAAACTCCTGGTTGAACGATCTTCAATATACCCCGCCCAGAACGCAAATTTTGATTATCGCCCCGTTGCCCATACAGTCAAGCGCTAAGCTCATTGACGCGTCGCGCGCCTAGTCAAGCATAAGCATTCTTAAGAAGTACGCGTCCGCTAGTGCGTGCTGACGCCAGGAAGCCCCCAAATCGTCAAGAAAACCTTCAGTGGGAGGAACATATAAAGCGCGCTCGATAGAATCCTCGACAGAGCAGCCATCCTTGATGTGTTCAAGCAGGTCTCCGAATGCCTCTTCCCCGATGCGGGAATACAGGTACGAGGTGAAGCTGTACGCAAGGGCATAGAACGCCTCGGGCCTGTTGTTGTCATGTTGTTCATAGCACAGTAGATCGTGCAGACGCAGGTTGGGGTCTTCTTCCAGTGCGGCGGCTGCGGTGATGATTCTATTATGATTGTCGTGCCACTCCACCAAGGACGCCATGCCTTCGTTGATAAACAGCGGGCAGGGTGCGTCACCGAACCGTTCAAGCAGCACCAGGTGGCTGAGCTCGTGGGGTAATGTTCGGTCGATCATCGATAGAAGAAATTCGCCATCGTCCCCGCATTGCGTCAGGTCTATCCGTCGGGTCAACTCTCCGTCCACCACCCGCACGCTGAAGTTTCCGCCCGACCAGTCCTCGGCGTCGCGTGCGTTCTGAAGATACTCCTCGTGATTCGCCCAGATGTATACGTGTACCATATGTGGGAAGCGCTGCTCGCCCATGATGGATGCGCTTATTCGGTTGAGGTAGGCCTGCGCATGACTGGCGGTGATTCTGGCCAGCATGGGGTTACGGGCTTGCACAACGAAATTATCTGTGTACTCGGTGAAAAACGCGGCGTATATCCTGCCAAGCTCCGATAGCTGACGCTCGTCGAGAAGCTCTCCCGGTGGTGATAGCGAAGGCGATGTGGACAGCGCCCTGCGACATTTATCCAGCTTTCGCAGGACGTATCCGCGAGACTCTGGGGGGATGTTTTCGGAAAGGTACAACCGGTATGCACGCACCGCCGAGCTGTACTTCCCCAGGCCCACGCGGGCGTCGCCAATTATCAACCAGGCTCTCGGCACGGGGTCGACGGGGCAGTTGGCGAGTTCCATCGCCTTTTCCTGGGCCTGCTCATATTGCATAGCGTGAAGGTGTTCAATGGCCTCCCGTAGAAGTCCAGGGTGTAAACGCTGATGGGCAGGGGCGTTTTGTGGTGTGGATACTAACGCCAGCAGGGCTGCCCACGCCAGAAAGGTTGGCGGTTTACCTGGCGTCGAGGGCATCGGTCAACTCCTGCCGCATCTCACTCACGCGGCCCAGATCGCCTTTGGCCCAGGACAATTCAAGCACCAGGTCTCGTTGGTAGGGGTTCGCTATCCTTACCACCTCGTTGAGGTTGTCCCGTATGCTGTCGAGCATTTGTATCAAGGAGCGTATCTTGTCGCGAAATGTATATGGAGACATGTCGAGGCTACCAAGCGTAGAGACCTGGTTGTCAAACTCCTGCGCCTGCGCGTCTATCCTGTTGCGGATGGCGGTAATGCGTCTGCGGGTAAGCTCGACGCGATAGCTTCGGGCGATTGAGGGAACTATCGCGTCGGCGCGATCAAGCGCCTCGATAGCCTCGGCGGTGAGGCCCCGAGCGGATCTAGCGTCAATGGATTCCAGGTTCCTGGCCTCTCTTATCAGCCTGCGAGCGGTATCTATCTCCCTCGATGCGATCTCGTGCAGAGCCGCCTCCAACGCCACTGGCTCGGCAAGCGAAACGGGACCAGGACCGATCAGACCATCCGAAATATCAAGCAATACATACTCAGGTGGATACGAATTGTTGAGAATATACATCCCGTCCGGGTTGTCCCTCAAAATCTTCGCTGCCGATTCGTACCTGAACGCGTGAGCGTCTTGTGTCCTGATTGCCAGCTCACCGAATTCACGCGCTGCCTCCTGGAACTGCTCATCCTGCAACATGGCGCGGGCTCGAATTTCCATTACCGCCTCGGTCTGTTGCGGGCCTTTGGCTTTTGATTCGAGAATGGGCAATATGTCTTCAATAACCGAACGATGCAGGCCATATTGAAGTCGTCGGGAAGCGAAATCGACGGCGTCAGCGAAGTCCATCCAGGAGCCCAGCACCAGCACGTGTCCCAGGGCCTCGCGGGCGACGGCATTAGCGGGATCGACATTAATTACCCGCTGATAGAGTCTTCTTGCGTCATCGATCAGTCCCTTGTTGTGGGCCCACTTGGCGCCGGCGAGCAGGGCGGGAATGACATTCTCGGGCAATTCGTTCATCTGACGGTCAAGCTCTGACTGAAGCTCCTTGTCATATATGATCTCGCGAACCTCGCTTCGGGCGAACCGAAGCGTTCCCAGGGCGCTGACGACAAGTACGGTGTTCCCTTTGGGGGTGACTTCACCATCGAAGACCCGACCATCATTCATGATGAGCTTGTCCGCCCGTACATGGGGCGCGATGCAGAGCAACGCATACAGTATGACCGCCATTCTTGCCATTGCATCCTCCTCGCGCTGCCGGTGGCCGAGATATTAAGTCATCCCGACATAGGGCATCTGTTGCAGCAGTCTCCCGCCGATGAGCACGCGCCTGCGCAGGGGGGCGTGGACGATCCGCCCTTGTGAGCGGCAAACGTGGAAAATTGGCGTTTGAGCTTCTTCGAGCCGCACACTGGACATCGCACAGCGGCGGAGGAACTGCTGACGAGCAGCTCTGACTTTTCACCGCATCCTTCGCAAATGTAGTCGTAGATAGGCATAGAAACTCCTGTGGAACCCGAACTTTACAACGCACTCGGGTCAAAATCAAGCCGGTGCGACAAACCAGCGTGACGACCCAAGGAACTTCTTCTTGCACCGGGCGTAGAAGTGAATAGGGTTCGCCATTAAAGCGACTATCGGGGAATTAGGCGCATAGAATGGGGAAATGGAGCAGGAGAGGTGATCTGACATGAGGTTGGAGATTCACATAATTCACGAGACGTCCGGGATATACAAGGCCACCTGCCCGTCGCTGCCGGGTTGCCAGAGCAGGGGGCAGACATACGAAGAGGCCAAGCGAAACATCACGGAGGCGATCTACGGGTACCTCGCCGCGGTCAGCAACTGCGTGCCCGCGGACATCCGGGAGGAAGTCGTCGAGTACCGCGAAGAAACCATCGCCGCATGAGTATCTGTCGGAAATGGTTCCTTAATAGAACTCGCAAATTGCCTTGGCGATGGCAATACCAGACTGGATGTTCTGGGCCTTGTTGAAGAAGCTGCCGCCTTCGCAAAGTATGTTCGAAATTCCATATTGCATGAACGGCCCTTGGCCCCACGAGCTGTCCCTGGGCTTTCCTTGGCGTTGACGAAGGGGTTTTATCAGGCGGTTGGCGTCGTGCTTCTGCATAATCTCGACGAACTGTTCGAATGGGCCTGTCTGGGTGCCTATTTCCGGCCCCAGGCACATGACAGGCTCGACAATGCCCTGCCACGTGTGCATTGCCCACGCGGTGGTGATCGGCGTGGGGGAGTTCATAAGCTCCTCAAAATCGTGATGCACGAGGTATGCTTCAGGTTCCTGTCTTTGCGGGTCGGCGCCTGTTGAAAGGTATGTGCGGTTCATGTCCTTGCCCGAGGCGTTCACCCGGTACCAGCCATGGCTTGGGCCGTCGGGGCTCATCGTGGGCACGAAATGGAATACCTGTCGCCTCCGGGCCTGTGCTGCTAAGGGGTCGTCGCTAAGCAACCACTCGATCATGCCTACCATTCGCCACTGGGCGTTGAACTCGCCTGGATGTTGAAGGCTCACGTGATGTGCCCAACGCCGGGCGGGCTTGTGCGGATCCGTGGTGTCGGTGATGGTCAACCTGACTATCTTCCTGCCTTCGGCAGTCTCGCCCAGAGTATGCAGCGTCGCAAACGGGGACTTGGCCCACCGGGCGACCTTCTCCATGAGTTGTTCGTTGCTCAAGGGTGTCTGCGTTCCAACGTACAGGCGTGGAAAGTTCAGCGGCCCGAGACGAAGAAAATCATGGCCGGGCGACTGAACGCGATCTCTTTCCCAGAACACCTGTGTCCAGTTCACCCCGTCGGGCGAATAGGACTGCGGATACTCGTTGAACGCCATGTCCGAATTTGCAGCATCAAAAACTACCTCAAGCACGAGCGGTTGGGTCGGTACGCGCTTGAGCATGAAGTTGAGCTTGTTCGGCCACTCCGGGTGGTTGGGAGCGCTGCCGAGAGTGATCTTGAACCAAGCTGGCTCTATCTGCTCAACCTTCGCACCGTCAGAACCCAAAGGCCCTTCGAATATGAAATCATTCGGGGTTGGTCCGGTCCTGTCGCTCATAACGATTCCTTTAACGCGAGAATGTTACTCGATTTCGTACTGCTTGATCTTCCTGTAAAGCGTCCGCTCGCCAATGCCCAGGATCCCGGCGGCCTGTTCTCTGTTGCCTCCGGTCATCTTGAGCGTGTTGCGTATGAGTTCCTTCTCGGCCTGTTCGATGCTGATGCCCGCGAGCTGGCCGAACTGCTGATCGGTGACGTCTTCGGGCGGGCGATATATCTCAGGCGGAATGTCACGTACGTCCAGCTTGCCCGAACCCGCCAGCACAACCATGTTTTCAACCACATTCCGCAACTGGCGCACATTGCCCGGCCAGGGGTACGAGGTCAACACCCGTCTCGCTTCGGAGGTGATTCCCGTGAGCTTGGTTGGATGCTGACGCGAAAATGTGCTGATAAAATGATCGATCAGCGGCGCGATGTCTTCTCGCCGGCTGCGTAGGGGCGGTATCTCGATGGTGGCGCCCTTGATTCTGAAGTACAGGTCTTCGCGGAACTCTTTGCTCTTCACCCGCTCGGGAAGATCGCTGTTGGTGGCGCTGACAATCCGCACGTTCACGCGAATCGGTTCGTTAGAGCCCACACGCACGACTTCGCCATTTTCAAGCACGCGAAGAAGCTTCGCCTGCATTGCGGGGGGCATGTCGCCGACCTCATCGAGGAACAACGTCCCTCCGTCGGCGTGTTCGAACCTGCCCGGACGATCGACGGTCGCGCCTGTGTAAGCGCCCTTGACGTGCCCGAACAGTTCGTCCTCAAGAAGCGTCTCGCTCAGACCGGCGCAGTTGATCGCGACGAAGCGTGAATCCTTGCGGGGTGAGTTCTGATGCACGGCGTTGGCGAGCAGTTCCTTGCCTGTTCCGCTTTCGCCAAGCAGCAGCACGGGAATATCCGAGGCGGCGACCCTGCGCACCATATCGAGAACGCGAAGCATCGAGGGGCTCTGCCCGATTATGTTGTCGAAACCGTACTTCTCGTCAAGACGCTTGCGAAGGTCGGCTATCGCGCGCTTCTGAGCGGTGTCCTCGGCTGCCCTGCGAACCACAATGCGAAGCTCGTCAAGATCGAGGGGTTTTTCGATGTAGTCGAACGCCCCTTGCTGAAGGGCGGTTCGGCAAGTCTGCACTGACGAGTGAGCGGTGATGAGAATCACCTTTGCGCCTGGGGCGTGCTCTCTCGCAGCCGACAGCACCACCAGGCCATCTTCAGGCCCGCCAAGAACAAGGTCCGTCACGATGATGTCGAAATGCTGGCTCTTGATCTTGGCGATTCCGCTGGCGCCGTCGTTGGCGACCTGGCAGCGATGCCCCATCCGCCCCAGGCCTTCGACAATCGCGTCGGCGTGGGCGACCTCGTCCTCGACAACCAAGATATCGGCAGCAATGTTGTCCAGATTATCCATGATGAACACCTTAACAAAACACCTGCTAATGTGCACTCGGCATGCGATATTTGCAAGCCCGGCGCGTAATGCTCTACACGACGCTCAGCCTTGACAGCGCCAGCACCAGCGTCTTGGGTCCTGTCGATTCGAAAAACACCTCGACGCGGGTATTGGGCCAGGGTTGAGAAATCGCGGTTACCTTACCTGCCCCGAAAATCGGGTGCCTTACCGTTGATCCAACGCGAAGATCCTCGTATTCAGGCGGAAAAGCCTCCGAGACCTGGTTGGCGAAATCATCCATGCGCTCGATTCGCTCGCGGTTGACCGCTTCCTCGTAGAAGCCGCTTCGCCTGATGGTTGATCGCCTGTGGTACACCGGGGCCGAGGCGGATTCTTCCCGTTGCACATGCTCCGTGCCGATTTCGTCGAGAAACTGCGACGGCGCCATTGGCGTCGTGCGCCCGCGCAGCATCCTGGTGAGGGCATGACTGAGAGTAAGCTCGTCCATCGCGCGGGTCATGCCTACGAACGCCAGTCGGCGCTCCTCTTCAAGGCGGTCCTGGATGTCCTGCGGGTCGATCGAATCGTCCGCCCGCTCGAAAGGCAGCAATCCATGCTCACAGCCGATGACGAACACCACTGGAAATTCCAACCCTTTGGCGGCGTGTAACGTCATCAGCGAAACGGCGCCGCCCGAACCCTCGAAATGATCAACATCGCTGACCAGACTTATCTGTTGGATATACGCGTCGAGGGTCTTTTCTTCGGAGATGTTGTCGAACTCCTCAGCGGTCGACACCAGTTCGTTCACGTTCGCCAGGGCCTGTCGTTCGTCCTCATCTTTGCCCCCCAGTGACGCACCCAGACCTGTACGATCCAGCACCGCTTCCATTGTTTCACGCACTGTCGGGAACGTCGTGGCCCGAAGCAGGCGAATCATGTCCGCGAAGCCACCAAGCTTGCGACGGGCCGCCGCCGGTAGTGGAGATTGCTCGACCTGTTCGCATGCATCCATAAGGGCGAGCCCGCGGCTTTGGGCGTACGCGATGAGCCTGTTGACCGTAGTCTGGCCGATCCCGCGAGCAGGGGTGTTGACAACCCGCCTGAACGACACGTCGTCGGCAGGGTTGACCATCAGCCGAAGATACGCCAACAAGTCCTTGATCTCCTTGCGGTTGTAGAATTCCACACCCTTTGCGATGCGATAGGGTATGCCCTTACGCAGCAGGGCTTCTTCCATCACTCGCGACAGGCTGTTGACGCGATAGAAGATGGCGATGTCACCGTAATCCCTGCCTTTGGCCAGGGCGTGTATTTTGGATGCTACCTCGCGGGCCTCGGCGTACTGGTCGGGGCAGGCGAGAACATGCACCTTCGAACCCCCGGCACGACGGGTCCACAGGGCCTTGTCCTTTCGCATCTTGTTGTGGGATATCAGCCCCGAAGCCGACGAGAGAATCGACTGCGTCGAACGGTAGTTTTCCTCAAGACGGACGACCAGGGCAGAGGGATAGTCGTTCTCGAACTCCATTATGTTGGTTATATCCGCGCCGCGCCAGGCGTAGATGCTTTGGTCGGGGTCGCCGGTGGCGCAGATGTTCTCGTGCCCCATCGCTATCGCGTGGGCGATGATGTACTGGGCGCGGTTGGTGTCTTGGTACTCGTCAATTTGTATAAATTGATACCGATCGCTTAATGCTTCGCGAATGTCCGGACGCTGACCTAGAATCGCTGCCATCTTCATAAGCAGGTCATCGAAGTCAAGTGCGTTGGACAGCGCCAGGCGGCGCTGGTACTCGCTGTAGACCTTGGCGATCTTGCGATCATAAAACTCCTGTGCCTGCTCGGCGAACGTCTGGGCGGTTATCAGCCGGTTCTTGGCGCGCGATATTGTAGCGTGGGCTGCCCCAGGGGGAATTCTGTCGGCGGGAATATCCAAGGCGGTCATGGCGTCTTTGACAACTTTTATCTGGTCGTCCCGGTCGTAGATCGAAAAGTTGCTTTCAAGCTGGGCCTCGTATGCGAATTCCCTCAACAGCCTCGCGCAGAGCGCATGGAACGTGCAGACAGTCGCCCCTCTTGGAACGCCCATCGACTCGACCCGCTGCTTCATCTCGCCCGCTGCCTTATTGGTGAATGTCAACGCCAGCACATTCCAAGGCCTGACTCCCTGTTCCACCAGGTACGCGACGCGACGGGTTATGACGCGCGTCTTGCCCGACCCCGCGCCCGCCAATACCAAAAGGGGGCCTTCGATATGCGTCACTGCCTGACGCTGAGGTTCATTCAAATCCGCCAGTAAATCCAAAACAATCTCCCGAAAAAGCCAAAGGGTTACTATACCGTACATTCCCCCCTGCGACAGCCCCTTGTGTAATACGACAGGTCGATGCCCCTTTGCGAGAGTCTTCGCAGCTTGCCCTTCAGTGAAGGTTCGTGCATACAGCTATCGGG
>CAZWAT010000013.1:0-26479 GCA_964632015.1 uncultured Planctomycetaceae bacterium | reverse complement strand
GATCGACCTCATCGAGGAGGTCGCCCGCATCGAGGGGTATGACAAGATTCCCACCGCCGATCGCATCACCCACCAGGTGAAGGCGCCCGGCGTGGTGGAGCGTCTGCGGAAACAAGCTGCGGCAGTGATGTCGGCAGCGGGGTTCGACGAGGCCCTGACCATAGGTTTTGTTGACACCAAGGCTGCGGCGCTGTTCGGCATCGATGAGCCCGTGTGTGTTGATCCGATCGTGCGAAGAACCAACAACGCGCTTAGGCCGACCGTGCTTATCAATCTTCTTGAAGCATGCAAAACGAACCAGAACGCCGGAAATGGCGACGTGCAGCTATACGAGCTTGCGTCGGTCTTCCCGCCGGCTGCGGGGCAGAAGCTGCCAGCGGAGCATACTGAACTGGCAATGTTGAGCATGGGCGGCGAGCTTCGCGACGTTCGAGGAGTGGTTGAATCGCTGGTGCTTGAGCTTGTGCCCTCGGCGAGAGTTGAAGTGACGTCGGCGCCGGTGGCGGGGTTTGATGAGTCCGCTTCGGCGAACATCTTGCTCAACGGCGAGATCGTTGGCGTGCTCGGACCGGCATCGACGAAGACTCTTAACCATTTTGGTATCGAGCAGGCGGTGATGATGGCGACGGTTAACGTAGATGCTCTCATCTCGGCAGGGGGTGACGTGAGACGTTACACGCACGTGCCGCGGTTCCCGGCGATTCGACGAGATATTTCGGTGATCGTGGATGAGTCTACCACCTGGAAGCAACTTGCCGACGCCATTGACGCAGTGCCCCAGCCGATGCGGGTGGGCGTCGACTACGTCACCACCTATCGCGGAAAACCCATTCCCCCGGGCGCAAAGAGCGTTACCGCAACGCTGACATACCGGTCCCCCGATGGCACACTCCGCGGAGAACAGGTTGACGAACAGGTTGCTTGCGTGCTCGACGCCCTGAAGACATCACTCGATGCCGACCTTCGCGCCTGATCGCTGACGCACACCGCAATAGACAGGTTGGTGACCGGCCTGGGTGGTAGACCCGCTTCCCTCAGCCGAACCTGCCGGTGACGTATTCCTCGGTCTGGCGAACACATGGACAAGTAAAGATAGTTGATGTGTCCCCGTACTCGATAAGTTCGCCCATGCAGAAGAAGGCCGTTCTGGTAGAGACTCTCGCCGCCTGTTGCATGTTGTGAGTTACAATAATGATGGTGTAGTGGTTCTTGAGGTTCATGATCAGCTCTTCCACTTTGCTGGTTGCGATGGGGTCAAGTGCGGAGCAGGGCTCGTCCATGAGCAGTACCCTGGGGTTGGTCGCCAGCGCCCGCGCGATGCAAAGCCTTTGCTGCTGCCCGCCGGAAAGAGCGAGAGCGTTTCTTCCGAGTCTGTCTTTGACCTCGTCCCACAATGCTGCTGCCTCTAATGACCGCTCTATTACCGCCTCCAGGTCATCGCCTCGCATTCCCTGAAGACGAGGCCCGTACGCGACGTTGTCTCGAATGCTTTTGGGAAAGGGGTTGGGTTTCTGAAACACCATGCCGACCTGCTGGCGCAGGTTAACGAGGTTGATGCGCCGGTCGTAGACGTTCTGCCCATCGACTTCAAGAACGCCTGATGTCCGTATGCACGGTATCAGGTCGTTCATGCGGTTGATGCTCCGCAGAAACGTGCTCTTGCCACATCCGCTGGGCCCGATAATAGCGGTAACGGAGGCCGGATAGAGTTCAATACTGATGTTCTTGACACCGACCTTGTCGCCATAGTTCAGGCAGAAATCCCTTGCTCGAATCACCGCTTCAGTATTTGCCTGCCCGCGCGCCTGGTGGGTGGCTTGTCCATCAAACGCCCTGGATGATGTGGCAAACGCCGGTTTTGGCGCCGGGGGACATTGCATGGCGTTCATAAATTGCTCCTTGTTGTCATGTGGATAAGTAATGATCATTGCTGGCCTGTGAGACTTCGTTCGATTCGTCCCCTCAGGACGATTGCTGCGACATTCATCACAAGCACCAGTCCCACGAGTGTGGCGACCATTCCATATTGATTATGCTGTGCAAGCGCGCCGAGCCTGTCCCCGGTGGCCATGTCGTAGCAACTGTAGCTCAATGTGCGTGTGCGGTGCAGTATGTTCCATGTTCTTGGTCCCATCGCTACAGCCGCGGTGAACAGGATCGGCGCGGTCTCGCCCGCGGATCGACTCATTGCCAGGATCGTTCCTGTCAATACGCCCGGTAGCGCAGCGGGAAGCGTGACAGTCACGAAGCATCTGAGTCTTCCCGCCCCCAGCGCCATCGCCGCTTCCATGTAGCTTCCTGGTACCGCGCGCATGGACTCTTCTGAAGCTCGAATGACGATCGGAAGCGTTAGAATCGCCAGCGTCAGCGAGCCCGTGAGAATGCTTACGGGCATCGAAAGATAAATGATGAAAAACGCCAGACCGAAGAGGCCCAATATGATGCTTGGCACGCCCGCAAGTGTGTTAACGCACACGCGAATAATCTTTACGAGGAGATTGTCAGGATTGGCCTCAACAAGACACCCTGCGGATATTACCCCCAGCACCAGTGCTATCGACACCGCAATTACCGTCATGAGCAATGTGCCCTGAATCTCAGGGCCTATTCCGCCGAGATACCTTCCCGGGGTCGAGTCGTCGGTGAAGTATCGCCAGTAGATTGTCCATCTGGGTCGTAGCAATCGACTGGTGTTTTGCTCGACAAGCTCAAAAAGCTCCTCCATTTCTGTGCCCTTGAACCGATCGACCCGCCTGACCACCTTAGGGGTGCTTAGGTTGTTATCTGACGACAACCAAATGGTTTCATGAGAAAAATCATTAAGGTATTTGCATGCGATATCCCATCTTGTCGCCCCGTATCTTACTTCTGGTGGCAAGTGGTGCGTGTTCTGGGTATGCCTGGGTCCAAGCAGTCGCTGCACGTGTTCGAGCGCCTTTTCGTAGTGTGGCCTGTATTTATTCCGTGCGGCGAGATCGGCGCCAGCCAGTCCCCTGCGGTACTCGCGGGCGATTTGAAGCATTGTCTCGCCGGGTGTCCCATCGAGCAGGTCTGCGTCGGGGTGGTGTATCGCCTCGTCGAGCAGGGAGATGGCAAGGTTGACGCTGGTGGTTTGGAATGCGCCTTCTCGAAAGGTGTCGCCTGTAAGAATGTCTCCGATGTCCCTGCCGACCCCACTGACTTTTTGGTGGTGTGCGATCAGGCGGGAAAGCTCATCGTTCTGTCGTTCGATTCGTGCATCGAGTGCAGCGACTTCATCGTCGCTGGCGTTTTGCATGACAAGTTGCTGTTTTCTGGTGACCAGTTTCGCGATAGCGGCCTTCATCTCATCTTGTTGGGCGGTGTGCTCCCGGCGGATCTGGCGGCATATCCGCCTTGTTTCATCTTGTATCAGCGTCGGGCTCATCCACGCACAGCGGTCGATTATCGTCCATATCTGCGAGCGTATTTCGTCGGAGGATGCATATTCCTGTTGCAGGGCGAATTCATCACCTCTTGCGAACTCCTCGTTGACGAATCGTCGCCATTCTACGGTGCCCTGAAAGACGACCGCGCCACAGCCGCGGAACAGCATTGGTCCCAACACCGTAAATAACCCCGCCGCGAGCATCACGACCCCGCCCGCCGAGACCAAGGTAAACACCTTATCGCACATTCGTCGCCACTTCAGCTCGGACCGCATTTGCGAGAATCGTTTCCATGCCCGCGTTCTGGCGAGGCGGCGCGGGAGGCACGTCGCCAGGCGGAAAATCGCTCGAACCAGATTCATTGGCCGATCGACCAGCGTGAGCTTGTTTGTATCGCTGCCTATGTGGGAACCATAATCACCACGAAGTTTTGACAGAAAGTACTCCATCAGCAGGTTCAGCACGAAGGTGAACGTAAGCAGAAGGGCGCCGAGCGCGAACAGTGAATGGTAGTGCGTGGTTCCTCTTGCGGTCTCGCCCATGTCCCCGGCGATGGTGGCTGTTACCGTGCGCACGCCTGCGCCGAGGTTCCACCATGGTGTGGGTATCTGCCCGGCGTTGCCCGCAGCCATCCATACGACCATGGTCTCGCCAATGGCCCGCATCATGCCCAAAATAACCGCGGCGATGACGCCGTTATGGGCGGCGGGAATGACCACCTTGATCAATGTCTCGGCGCGCGTAGCTCCGAGCGCATAGCTACCCTCGCGAAGCTCGCGTCCCGCCACCCAGAGTGCATCCTCGGCCACTGTCACGATTGTCGGAACGGCCATGATGCCCAATATCATCGCCGCGTTAAGCGCGTTGGTTCCGGTGTCGAATCCCATGTGTTCTTGAAGAAATGGGGCGACGATCAGCAGCGCGAAGAACCCGTACGCCACAGATGGAATCGCCGCCAGAATTTCGACCATTGGTTTGATGAACTGGCGGGTGCGAAAGCTCACAATGTCGCTGAGGAATACCGCCGACGTCAGCCCGAGTGGAACCGCCACCGCGAGCGCCCCGATGGTCACGTAGGCTGAGCCCACGATCAACGACATCGCCCCGAACCTCGGGTTGGAGGACGCGACAGAGGCTTCGGGACTCCACGAGGCACTGGTCAACAGCTCGCCCGCGTTGTCGCCGGCGAAGAAAGGCCAGGCTTCGCGGACGATGAACAGGAATATCATCGCCACTCCCAGCACGCTCACGCCGGTGACGATCAATCCCCCAGCCCGTATGCCAAGCGTTAGCGCCCAGCCTCTTGCATCCTGTCTGGTGGAGAGCAGCAAGGGGCGATCCCGACCTGTACGAAGGGGGGCAAGCTCCATATTGTCGGTAATCTGTGCCATCTGGTTACATTCGGTTTCCTGTCAGCGGCCCTGCGTGCGATAGTCGGGGTCAATACTCAGTCAGCGGTATAAAACCCTTGGCTTGGATGATCTCGTGCCCTTTTTCGGTCAGGTGAAAGGTGCAGAATTTGTGCATCAGCGAGCCAAGAGCGGGGAACCCGTCGGTGAACAGGTACAGCGGGCGAGCGATTGGATATGTGCCCGAAGCAATTGTCTGTCGACTTGGAGATACGCCATCAACCGTCACCGACGTCACCTTCTGGTCGATGAAACCGAGCCCCATATATCCTATCGCTCCGGTCGTAGTCGATACCCTCGCGTGCATCGCCGGGTTGCTGTTGACCGTTTCGACCCTGCCAGCCAGTGAGCGACCCTTCATCACCAATTCGCCAAAAACTTCGAATGTTCCGCTGGACGTGTCCCTGCTGATGGGAACGATTGAAATATCGGGTCCGCCAATTTGCGACCAATTGGTGATATCGCCCGCGAAAATCGCCTGTATCTGATCGATGGTCAGTGCCTTGATGGGGTTGGCGGGGTGCACCGCAACGCATACGCCATCCATCGCGATCACGTGGGCGACGGGCATCAGACCCTTTTCGACTGCATTGGAGAATTCCTTGTGTTTCATGAATCGGCTCATCGCGGCGACATCGCACCTGCCATCGACCAGGGCGGCTGCGCCGTCTCCGCTACCGGTCTTCTTGACGGTGATTACAAAACCAGCCTTTTGAAAGACCTCCGCGAAGGCGTCACAGATAGGCCCGACCGTGGTCGAACCGTCTATTTGCAGTGATTTGCTCGATGCGGGCGCCGATGTGACGAGCACAAGCAGCAATCCGGTGGTGACTGTCAATCTGTTCATCTGAATCTCCCTTTGAAGGTAGAAGTTTCGCCCGGGCCAGTCCCGAACGTTATTCGGATGCTAGCGGACGTTAGTCAACGGCGCGTTAGAGTTTGGTTAAGATCGTGTTAATACGGCGCGACGACGATCGGGTGATGGCGCGCTAAGATTGCGTTAAGAAGCGGCTGGGGCATTGTCCGGCGCGGTTGAGAAACGTTAGAATGTCCTCGCATGGCCAGGAAGAACATTCTCATAGTCGAGGACGAAGCGGACATGGCCGACCTCGTCGCGACCCGCCTGAAGCGGGAGGGTTTCAATGTTGACATCGCTCCCGACGGATACGAGGCTATGCGTAAAATCCGCCTTGGTCAGTGGGATCTGGTGCTTCTTGACGTGATGCTTCCGGGCATGAGCGGCATCGACGTCGCCTGCGAGCTGCGCAATGATACTCGAACCAGCGACATCCCCGTGATAATGATGACCGCCCGAAGCGAAGAAAGCGACATTGTCGTCGCGCTTCGACTTGGTGCGGATGACTACATCACCAAGCCGTTCGGCATGTCGGTGCTGGTGGCGAGGGTTCAGGCGATGCTGCGACGGGTGAGACGCGACGGGCGAGAGACTGGTGGATCGATCAAGGCAGGGCCCGTCGATATCGATACCAGGAAGCACGATGTCACGCTTGATGGCAGGAGATTGCAACTCACTCTTACAGAGTATCGACTGCTGGTGGCGCTGGCGAACGCGCGCGGGGCGATACTGAGCAGAAACCAGCTTATCGACCAGGCAATGGGCGTGAATACGATTGTCACTGACAGGACGATCGATGTGCACATGGCGTCGCTGAGGAAGAAACTCGAACGTGCGCGGGGAATCATACGGACAGTCAGGGGAATTGGATATCGTCTTGACGTCGAGTCGCAAGGAGATGACCCTGCGTAGTTTCTTCGCCAAGATGTTGTTGGGAAACCTGCTGGTCATCGGCGCGGTGTCGGCAGGAACAGGGTTCATCGCTTTTGAGAAACTCAGCGAGATTCACCTTGACCAGCGCCATGAGCATCAGCGCCAGCTTACCAGCGCTTATGCGAGATACTTCGAGCAGATGTGGGAGCAGTTCCATGCCCAGGGGGTAATCGACGAGCACTGTCGAAGCCTGGTGTCGTCAAATGCATTCCGAATTACCGTTGTCGCATCTGACGGCAAGGTGCTGGGCGAAAGCATGGGCGACTCGCTGGGCATGTCGGATCATCTCACGCCGGACAGACCCGAGATCATCGCGGCCATGAGGGGCACGCCTGGCGTGGATGTGCGAACAAGTGAAACGCTCGATATCGAGTATCGCTATTTCGCAATGCCCATAACACGCGCAGGCGTCGTCGTTGGGGCGGTTCGCACGTCGATTTCAAGGTCTGACATCGCACATTCCACCTCGATTATCAGCAACGCGCTGCTGTGGGCTATTGTTGCCGGCGTGATAACTGCGGGACTGCTCGCGGTGCTGCTGGGCAGGGTGTGGCATCGACCTTTGCGAAGAATCGTTCACGCCGCGAGGCTCTTCGCCGATGGTAAGCTGGACACAACGTTGAAGCCCGCCGGCTGTGGCGAACTTGCCGAACTGTCTGTGGCTCTCAACGACATGGCCCGCAGGCTCGCCGAGCAGATGAATCAGCTTCAGGACACCAAACGCCAACTGCTCGCGGTGGTCAACAACCTGCATGACGGAGTCATGGCGATATCCCCGTCAGGTCGGGTGTCGATGCTCAACGATTCCGCCCGCGAGATGATGAATGCCCCGGTTAACGCAGTGGGCCTGGGCGCTCACGAGGTGTTGAGGCAGGCTCAGTTGATTCAACTTTATGAGCGAACGTCCAGCATCGCCTCGTCTTCTCGCTGCGAGGTGGAGCTTTCACGCGGGTCGGGCAGGCGGATAATCGACGCGCATTGCATTCGTGCCGATACCGATTCGCCGGGCATGGCTGTGTTGATGGTGCTGCGCGATGTGACTGATCTTGCAAGGGCGTCTGAGATGAAGGCCCAGTTCGTAGCTAACGCGTCCCACGAGTTGCGTACGCCGCTTGCGACGCTTCGGGCCGCGGTTGACTCGCTTGCCCTCGAACCCGCCGACCCATCTGAGCAAGACAAACTCATATCGATGCTCGACAGGCACGTATCAAGACTAGAGAATATGACCAACGACCTGCTAGACCTTCACATCGTCGAAAGCCCATCACATATGCTGGATATCAGATCGATTCGTCCCTGCGATATTGTCGAACGCATGCGGGGGCATTTCCAGACGCTGGCGCGCGAAAAAGGCGTCGAACTGACGTTTCATATGCACCAGGCCGATCATCCCATCGACACCGACAGAAAGCTTATCGAGCTTGTGGTGCAGAATCTGCTCGACAACGCGGTGAAGTTCACGCCGTCCGGTGGCGAGGTGTCATGCGACATCGTTTCGACGCCACAGGACGCGACGATAACCGTCGCCGACAACGGCTGTGGCATTGACGAGCGTGAAATAGCCCGCGTCTTCGAGCGGTTCTACCAGGCCCGTGGTTCGTCGGCGGGGGGGACGCGAAAGGGAACCGGGTTGGGTCTGGCGATAGTGAAACACGCCTGCGACAGGCTTGGGGCGAGGATCAACCTCAAAAGCATTCTCGGCGCAGGCACGACGGCGACTGTGTATCTGCCTCGCGTAAACGTCCTGTCCGATAAGCATGAAGCTTAACCCAACATTAACTCTATCTTCATCATTCCTCAACCAGCCAAAGAGATCATTCCTTTGATGTCGGCAGCGTGTGCCGACCTAACCATGAAGGAGTGATCGATGAAGAGAATCAGGTTGTATGCGGGTCTGTGTGTGCTGGCGTGTGCGATTCTTACGCCACTGGTTGCAATGGGCAATGAGGATCTAAACGTCCGCCTCGAAGCGCTCGAAAAGGAACTTGCCGAACTTCGAGCTCGAAGCGAACAGCAAACCGAGCAAAGAAACGAGGCGATTCGACAGGTGCTGACCGAAATGCGCGAAGACACACAGGTGCTGCCGGTTCTGCCGGGCTGGCTTGAGAATTTCAAGTTCTCCGGCGACCTCAGGCTTCGCTACGAGGGGCAGTTCTATGACTGGAACAAACAAAACCGCAATCGCGCCCGATATCGTGCGAGGTTCGGGTTCTCGAAGAAACTGTGGGATGACCAGTTCGAGATAGGCGTGCGCCTCGCCAGCGGCGAAAGCAATGACCCGACCTCCGCAAACCAGAGCTTCACCGACAACTACAGTCAGAAGTACATCTTCCTGGACAGGGCATACGCGAAGTTTACGCCAAACGCTATACAGGGTCTGACGCTTACGGGCGGCAAAATGCCAAACCCATGGATACAGAACGATATATTCTTCGATACTGACATCAACCCCGAAGACTTTTTTGCTAATTACAAGGCCCCCTCGATGGGGACGGTGGAATTGTTCGGAGGGGCGGGCGCGTTTATCCTTCGCCACCAGTCCAGCGCGGGCGACTCGACCATGATCGGCGGGCAGATCGGCGCAAATATCGTGATGGGTGATAATCTCAAGTGGACAACTGGTGGATACTGGCAGACCTACAACAACTATGACCTCACCGGAGTCGCCCCGCGAGGAAACGCCAACCCCCTGTCCCGCGCAGGCTCGTTCGGTGTAGTCGGTGTCAACAACGCGCTGAAATGGCGAATGTGGAACGTACCCGTGCGTGCCTTCTTCGACTGGGCCCATAACTGCCTTGAGGACGACAATGAAAAGCATTATTCAGGAGCGAACAACGCCTACGCCGCCGGAGTCGATGTCGGATCAACCAAAAAAAAGGGTGACTGGGCTGTAAAGTATAGATGGGCATATGTAGAAGCAAATGCAATGCCGGGTTATTTCATGGACAGCGACTTTGGATTCGCCAACCGAAAGGGCCACGTCATCGGTGCGACATACAACTTGCTCGACAACGTGACCATGGGGGCGAGCGTGTATGTGACCGAGCCGATCTTCACCCCGACATCCACGGCCGGGAACGCGAATGAAGGCTTGACAACCATAATCATGGTCGATGTGGTGTGGAAGTTTTAACACACCCATATCGACGCCTGATGCGCGTATCTGATTAAGACCGAATGACTTGCGGAGAGCCTGAAGAAAATTGTTGCGACAGACGCAAATTGTCTCAACTTTATCGGGCTTGTTCCCGAATAAATAAATGGTATAATCAGGACACAACGGCCTCTGCTGTTGCACGGCAGGCGATGTTAGTGAAAAGAACCGATAAACCCATTACGGGAGGCTAAGTCCCAGGGTCTTACGAGATTCGGCGGCCGCCCACCTTGAATTAATGGGTTCTTTCTCTTTATCGTCACCGGCAAATGGTGGAGGCTTTTTTTGCGCCCATCATGGGCCGCCCGTTCGGCGCCGTGTCAGCTCTTTACAAGACGTGTTGAATGATTGACTTGCGCCGCCACATGATTATAATCGCCCCCCAACGGCACATCAGGGCCGGGTTCGGAGTCATATGGCGCGTGCAACTGTTCCAAAGCTCTGTCGTCTTGTCGCGACAGGAATGGCTTTTCTCTGCTTAACGGCTGGTATCGTTGAGGCGTCCGACTACATACACGCCGACGCCAGGTTCAGCGGGCGGGAAATCTACACCTTCGAAGACAGCGACGAGATGGTCACCGTCGTGGGTGGGCAGTTCAGGCTCACGGTCGGCACGAGGGTGCTCAGTTCACGCAAGGCGGTGCTATGGGTCAACACCATCGACCCGGCAAAGATGAAGCATCGCCTGGTTATTTACCTTGAAGGCGACGCCAGGGTTGAGGATATCGGAGGGGCGATCACCGCTGACAATGTCATGCTGGTCGATCTGCAAGTTCAGGGCAGAATTATTGCATCCGGAACGATTCTCCAGGACTCCCGAGCCGAGTTGCCTCTTTACCGGCGCGCTCGCCAACTGAGGGATCTTGACAAACCCACGTACCAGCCTTCGCGGAGAACCGGGCTGGAGGTCGTGGCCGTGCTGGATGAGCCCGTATCCATCGATGAAGCACAGACGCCTCCCGAACCCCCGGCCCAGGAAGATATTGAAACTGTCGAAGACGCCCCCGGGTCTGAGCCTCAGGAACCCATCGAGCCCGCGCCTCCTACGGCGCCGCTACCGGTGAGCTTTTTCGCCGACTCCCTCACAAGCGAGATTGTCGACGGCGTCCGAACCACCGTCGCCAGGGGCAATGTCTACCTTTCGCAGGGAGATCCCGACAGCGAACTGTTCCTTGAACTGCGGGCGGGCAACGCGGTGGTTTTCAGCACCCCATCGGATACCGGCCAACAGACGCCAACGCCTGGTGGAATCATGCCAGAGATGAACACCTCCGAAAACATCACCGGTGTCTACCTTGAAGACGACGTGGTGATTTCGCGAGGCGAGCGGTACTTCACCGGTCCGCAGGCGTATTATGACTTCCAGACCAGACAGGCGACTGTGATCGATCCGGTCTTTCGCACCCGCCAGGAACAACGAAATATACCCGTGTGGATACGTGCAAAAGAGGCGAGATCGCTGTCCGAGCAAGAGATATACTTCCGCGATGCAAGCGTATCGACCAGCGATTTCCACACGCCGAGGTATTCTATCAACTCCCGCGACATGCGGCTTGAGGATCGCACGAGTTACGATGAACTGGGCGAGCGAATCAGCCAGCGAAGCTGGCACATCAATACGACCCACAGCACGTTCAGGATCGCGGGTCTGCCCGTGGCGTACTGGCCTTATAGTTCCGGCGAGGTTACGCAGTCGCATACCGCCCTGCGAACCATTGCCGTCGGACAAGATTCGCGATTCGGGCTGGGCGTAGAGTCGCAGTGGCACCTGTTCCGGCTGCTGGGGCTCGTATCACCAAGCGGTTTTCGAGGAACTGCTGACTTCAACTACTATGACCGGGGAGTGTTGGGCGGGCTCAACCTTAAATACGCAAGAGAGAATTTCAGCGGGTATGCGCTGGCATATGGCCTGGTTGACCGCACGCAGGAAGACGACTTCGGCAGGGTCAGAAAGAACATCGACGCGCCCCGGCAAAGAGGCAGGCTGCTGGCGAGACACAAGCAACAGGTGCAGGGGTGGGAAGTGCAGATGGAGTTGAGCTACCTGTGCGACCGCAACTTCCTTGAACAGTTCTTCAGCAGCGAATATTGGAACGGTAAAGAGCAGGAAACGCTCATCTATGTTAAGCGCCAGAAGGACAACTGGGCGTTTACGTCGCTTCTTCAGTACAGGCTCAACAGGTTCCTGACGCAGACTGAGTCGTTCCCCGACTTCGGATTTTATCTTGTGGGTCAGCCGTTGCTGAACGACAGGCTGACTTACTACAACGAGTCACACGGAGGCGTGAAGCGATATCGCGTTGACGATTCTAGCAATATGTCCAGTTCAAGCACCATGCTTCGCGGCGACACCCGCAACGAGCTCAATTTCCCTGTGAGCCTGGGTCCGGTCAGGTTGAGGCATTTTGCGGTGGGCAGGCTCAGCGGCTGGGGCGACAGCCCCGACGGAAACAGCCAGTACAGGCCCTACGGACAGGTGGGACTCTCGGCGGCGACGCACATCTGGCGACAGTACAACAGTGTTCGCAGCAGGCTTTGGGATCTTCATGGGCTCAGGCATACTATTACCCCGCACGCGACGGCGTTCATGAGCAGCACCGGTGGAACCGACAGCGACCAGCTTTACCCGATGGACCCGTCCATCGAAGGCATCCGCAGCATGCAGGGGGCAGTGGTGGGAATAGATCAACGACTGACCACCGTCAGGGGCGTGAGCGGGCAGAGACGACAGGTCGAATGGATGAGATTGAATCTATCCGGCGGTTGGCTCCATGTCAGCGATCCCCAGCCGACGTTCAGGTCTGACGGTCGGTTCTTCGAGTACAGACCCGAAAGCAGCCTGTCACGAAACTTCATCAACGGCGAGTTTACATGGCACATGAGCGACTCGACAACCTTCCTTGCCGATGCGAACTTCGATATCGACAGAGGCAGGTTCACCCGAACAAACTTCGCGATTTCGGTGCGACGGGACCCGAGGCTGTCGTATTTCGTAGGTCTGCGAAAGATTGACGATTACGACTCCGCCGTCGCAACCATGGGCGTGAACTACCAGATCAGCCGAAAGTATCGCCTGAGCTTCTTCGAACAGTACGACCTCGACTTCAGGGGAAGGCAGAACGTGCATACCTCCGTCGCCCTCATCCGCAAGTTCGAACGGTGGTATGTGGGCACTAGTGTTTCTTACAACCAGTGGGATGACGATCTGTCAGTGAGCTTGAGCGTTTGGCCCGAGGGTATTCCCGAGGTCCGCATCGGAATGAGAAGCATGGACATGCTTAGCGGCAGCGACAGGAACTGATGCACAGACGTATATTGTTGCTAATGAGAAGGGGTCTAGTACAATTCCTCCGATGAAAAAAACTCGCATACCTCTCCGATTGCCGTTAATTCTGATATTTCTCGCAGGTTCACTTGGCGGGTGCAGCTTCGGCGAATCGAATGATTGGCAGGTGTATATGTCGCCCCAGAGGCAGGCGAGGGGGCTTGTAATCATTCTACCGGGCATCGAGGGCGTGAGCAGGTATAACCGCAACATCCGCAAAGGGCTGGATGAGGCGGGTTGTCCATACGCGTTGATGATTCGACCGTGGGGAAGGTCGATACCAGTGGCGAGACTCTTGCTTAACCAGATGGACCATGCCGGTAATCGTGCCGCGGCTGTTGGCGTTGCCGATACCGTAATGAGATACTGGCAACAGAACCCCGGAAAACCCGTCTTCATGGTGGGGCACAGCGGAGGAGGTGGAATTGCCGTATTCGCCGCCGAGGTGCTGGACGACAGGGGAGGGGGGCAGGTTGACGGGCTGGTACTGCTTTCTGCGAGCTTGTCGAGCGGATACGACCTCACAAAGGCTATGCGACGCACACGCAACGGAATTGTCAATTTCTTTAATCCCCGCGACGCGGCGTTGCTGGCGGTCGGAACGACCGTTGTCGGAAATGTCGACGGGGTTCGCGGGCCTTCTGCTGGACTTCAAGGCTTTGGCTTTGAATCGCCCAGGCTCTTCCAGGTGCATGTTGACGGGGGGCTGTCCATCGATCCGCACGGCAGCTCGACAAACGCCAATTACGTCGTGCAAAACGTCGCCCCCTGGATAATGTCGTCAGCATGGCCGCCGGACAGTCCTCCCCTCGACAAATAAACCCCCCCAGCCCGGATGATGTCTTTCCGTCATGGCAATTGGCAATGAAACATACACCACCCCGGAGGCGATGCCCAAAACAGGGGAATTTTGCCACCTGCCCCACTTGTCGAAGAATTGCCCTATCGGTATAATGTTCGCCTGTCGCCGACCTAGCTCAATGGCAGAGCACAGCTTTCGTAAAGCTGAGGTTGAGGGTTCGACTCCCTCGGTCGGCTTTATTTTGTTTGTATTCCTGAAATCGTGAAGGTTGGGAATGAAGATCAGTCAAGTTACAGAGCCTGCAAAAACCCTTGATGTGACAGGGGAATATGACGTTGTTGTGGCAGGGGGAGGCATTGCGGGGGTGGCCGCGGCGGTAGCTGCGGCGAGGAACGGGGCAAGCGTCTGTCTGCTCGAAAGAATGTTTTCGCTCGGCGGGCTGGCGACGCTGGGCAATGTCACCGTGTATCTGCCGATATGCGACGGCATGGGCAGGCAGGTCATGGCAGGCCTCCCGGAAGAACTGCTCAAACTGTCAGTTGCCGACCTTCAGCACGACAACAAGCAGGCGAGGTTTCTGGGTGTTCCCGACTGCTGGAAGGACGGGGGCGATGTCACGCAGCGAAAGACCCAGCGTTACAAGACCTCTTTCAATCCCTCGTCTTACCTGCTGGCTCTTGAGCAACTGGTGCTGGAGGCAGGCGTTGATCTGCTCTATGACACGCGGGTATGTTCCGTCCTGCGAAACGTCGACAGAATCACTCACCTGGTGATTGAGAACAAAAGTTGCAGAAGCGCCATCGCGTGCAAGACGGTAATCGACGCCACCGGCGACGCCGACATCTGTCAGCTCGCCGGCGAGCGAACCGAGTCGCTCGACAACAACGTGCTTACCGGCTGGTTCTACGAGCTGAGGCGCGATGGGCTCAAGCAGACGCCATGGACAAACAAGTGCAGCCGGGATGGCACCAAAGACGGAACAGGCCCGTTCTTCCGCGGCGACAATGCACGAGACATTACCAGCCATGTCATCGAGTCTCGCAAGGTTATGAGGCAAAAACTCCAGGAACAACGCAGCGAAAGCCCTGACGACGACATTCAGATCTTCAACCCGCCGACTATTGCATGCCTGCGAATGACACGCAGGCTGGTGGGCGATTTTTCGCTGGGTTGGGGGCATATACATCAGTGGTTCGACGACGCCGTAGGCCTGACCGGTGATTGGCGCAAAAGGGGGCCGGTATTCGCGGTTCCCTATCGTGCGTTGACCGGTGTGGCCAATCGTAACCTGCTGGCTGTGGGCAGATGCATGTCGGCAGACACGACCATTTGGGATCTCACCCGGGCGATTCCCACCTGTGCCCTGACCGGCTCGGCAGCGGGCGTTTCCGCGGGTCTCGCCATTGATGCAGGCGGAGATGTCCTGAACATCGAGATCGATAAGCTCCAGTCCCGCCTGCGCGAACAAGGCGCCCTGCTCGACCCGGAGCTGGTCAAGCCCGCCCAGGCGTAATGCCTTTGTCGGCAGCATGTTTCGTTGACGAGGGGGAATCCTTCGCGTAGGATATAAATTACCGCTCCGGTAGCTCAATTGGATAGAGCAACAGCCTTCTAAGCTGTGGGTTGGAGGTTCGAGTCCTCCCCGGTGCAATGCCCGTTGCAGGCGGATTCTGAGTCTATTTCGCCCGACCAAACTCGATTACTTTGTTTACGCACCCCGGCAGGCCAACAAGGACGAAGCCATGAAGACCATCTCGACCCTCACCTTGCTCATGATCACGCTGGCGATGGCGGCGGGGTGTCAACCCCAGATTGTCGAGTCCGATGGAACCGTGCTTTACACTGACAGCAGGGTTAATGACTGGAAGACGCCCTACGGCATGGGTAGAAGAATTCAGACCGCGAATTACAGCGTATTCACCACGTCCGGCGGATCGCTGGCGCGTGACACCATTCCCGCTTTTCTCGAAGCGTGCAGGCGGAACTATCTCGACCTGACCGGGCTGGAGGCCAAGTCGCTTCCCACCAGCATGCCCGTCTACGTGCTCGCCAGCAGAAACCAGTGGCTGTCGCTGACCAGGACGATTGTCGGCGAGCGGGCGATGGGGCGGTTCATGGCGATACAAAATGGCGGGTATTGCTACCGCGACGTTTGCGTCTATTGGGTGATGCATGGAATGAGCACGCTGCTGGTCGCCGCCCACGAGGGAATGCACCAGTTCCTGTATCATTATCTTGAGGATCAACTTCCCGTATGGATGGAAGAGGGCCTGTGTACGCTGGCGGAGGGGTACCAGGTCGGCGAGAAGCATGTCTATTTCGCGCATGACATGAACGTTGCGCGATTCGCCGATCTTCAGTCCGCAATCGCTCGCAACTTCTGGTTGAGCATGGATGAGCTTCTACCCATGAATTCTGGCGGGCCAGACGGTCCGTACACTGAAACACGCACCGCCTTTTATGGTCAACTCTGGGCGTTGGCGCATTTTCTCAGGCACGACGATCGTTACAGCGAGGGTTTTCGCCGAATGCTCGCCGATGCCGCCCAAGGCAGGCTCAACGAGGCACTGGGTGTCGATAAAGCGACCATGAATAGGATGCGGCGCTCGGGGCACATATACAACCGAAGCGTCAGTGTTCCACTGTTCAAATACTACATCAACAGTGACCTCGAAACGTTCGAAAAGGAATTCAGGGAATACGCCACCAGGCTCGCACAGATGATGTAATGTCCGCCCCTCGCATATCGCGGTGCATGAAAAATACGCGCCAATGTCACATTCTCTAAAGTCCACTCCCACCCCATGCCGATACATTTGATACGCCGCGTTAGGCGGCTGGCGATCGGAATGTTTGACAAGAGGAACCAGGGCAGGGAAAATTTTCACTCGGCCCGTTTACACTACAAGTTGTGGCTGGTGACGACGAGGGGTGCTACAGACAGACCCAAGATAAGTCACTACCGGGCTTTGCAGGCATTTTTCATTTTTTTTGGTTTGCGTTTCCCTGAATGTACCTTAAAATCCCTAAGAGTTCCTAACTGTGGCAGAGAGAACCTGAAATGGCCTATTTCGTCGGGGAATTTGAGACGACAGTTGACACCAAGCATCGCTTGGCGATCAGCTCTGAATTCCGCGAGCAGATCAACCCGGACGATGACGGTCAGAATTTCGTTCTCACATTGGGTACACGGCGGCATTTATGGTTGTATCCCGATAGGTATCACCGCCAGCTTCTCAAGAATCTCAAGCGTTCTCCCTTGCCCAGTAAACATGGAACGGACCTGACTATTTTCTTCGGTACTGCAAGAATCGTGCGTGCCGACAACCAGGGAAGGATTGTCCTGCCCGATAAATCGCTCAAGCGGTCCAATATCTCCGAGCGGGTGACGGTGGTGGGAAATGACGACCACCTCGAAATCTGGCCTCGGGACGAATGGGACAAGCATGTGACTGACGCGCTTGAGCACTATGACGAGATAATTACGCAGGCTTCAGACGAGACCGAGGCACTGCAAGACGAAAAGAAGTAGCAAGGATGAATGCATCCGCCTGGCTCGTGGCCTTGCGGATGGTCAAGGATGACGGATAAGGATCGGACCCGTAAAAAAGGATTTGGCAATGCTCATCTCCCGGCAGACCCATCGCAGGGGCCAGGACGGACATGGATGTCCGGAGGGCTCTTTTGCGGAACTGCGAAGCCAGCTGGCCAGACCATCAGCAATCCCCGATAGGTCACGGCAGCGCCTGCTGGACTTGTCACGACGCCTGGCAGCGGTTCAGGCGCTGGGAGGTGACTTTGCCCGGGTCGAATTTTCCAAGTTCGCGTCGGTAGCGATCCGACAGCATGCAGTAACGGCATAGGGTCGGGCGCCATGGATGGCGCATCAGGACACCTGCCGGTAATGCCGAACGAGGTTATGGAGCTTCTTGAACCCTCGCGCCGGCGTGTGTTGCTGGATTGCACGATCGGGCTAGGTGGACATGCGATGGAGTTTCTGTCGCGGGGTCCCCAAGCGAACCTGATCGGTCTGGACGTGGACGAGGACAACCTGAGGCGCGCCAAGCGGCGCCTCTCGAAATTTGGTACTAGGGTAAGGTTGTTTCAGGCCAATTTCGACCAGGTGAACGAAGTCCTTGACGAAGCGGGTGTCGAAGGCGTTGACGCAGTGCTTGCGGATCTGGGCGTCTCGTCAACACAGCTTGAAGACCCCCAAAGGGGACTGAGTTTTCAGACGCACGGGCCTGTTGACATGAGGCTAGACCGACGGATCGAAAAAACCGCCGGAGACCTTGTCAACCAGCTTGAAGAGAGCGAGCTGGCGAATCTCATCTTCGAATTCGGTGAAGAAAGGTTCAGCCGACGCATCGCCAGGCGAATTGTCGAAGCTCGTCAGAAAAAGCCTATCGAAGACACCAGGGAACTGGCGGATGTCGTGGCGATCGCTTATCCGCCCGCAAAGCGGTGGAGCGGCGGAATTCATCCCGCTACCCGCACGTTTCAGGCACTTCGAATAGCAGTGAATGACGAGCTTGGAAGCCTGGAACGACTGCTGGCGAAGCTGTCGACGATTCTATCTGTCGGCGGGCGAGCGGCGATCATCAGCTTCCACTCGCTTGAAGACAGACGCGTCAAACAAAACTTCGCAGCCTGGGCGTCCACCGGATGCGCAAGGTTGATTAACAAGAAAGTGATTGTACCAGGCGAGGCGGAACGTGCCGCCAACCCGCGAAGCAGATCTGCGAAGCTTCGCGGAATTGAACGAATTGCATGAGGTCGCAAGTGCCTGACGACAGTGGAGATCATCAAATGACTAGGGAAACGCGGGTGGCCATGTTGGTTGGGCTTCTGTTCATCGTCATGTTCGGACTTGTTCTGGCTGAACTGACAGGGCAGGACTCGACACAACCCGCGATAAAAGCCAGCGAAAAGCTTACCGCCAGGCACTACGCGCCGATTCTTGACCGTTCCGTGGTTGAAAACGATCCCTATGTCATCGCGCACGAGCGAAGGTTGGACGCTGCCCAGCGACTGGCTGTGGCGGATGAGGATTCCCTCGTCGAGATAGTTCCAATCCCTCCGGGCGAGTACGAAGTCGCCACGATCAGCGAAGATTCTGTCATGAGGTTTGACGTGTCTCCGTCATCGTCGGACGCTCATCTCCCGCCAGTCATTCCAATGCCACAGGTTGAACAGGTCAGCCGGGCTCCCGCTGGTCAGAGGCGGTCTCAAACTATCGCCGGACAGAAGGTGTACAAGGTCGAGCCCGGTGATACGCTTATAGCAATTGCCCGCAAGCACTACGGGCGGGGCAATGAGATGGAGTATACGCGCATCCTCCAAGCCAACAGTGCTGCGGTTAAAGACGAGCGTTCGCTTCGGGTCGGGCAGGAACTTGTGATTCCTCCGTTCGAGTCCGCCGGGGCGCCGGCCGTTGCCTCCGCGAGACAACCTCGTTCCGATGGGGTGGAAGTGCTCGATCTTGACGGTCTTGCCAGGCGATTCTCTGCCGGGGACGCAGCCACTGCCGGCACAAGAGCGCCGCGGCGACGGGTGCATGTCGTTCGCAAGGGCGACAACCTTTCGAAGATCGCGCGTGAGGTCTATAACGACAACTCTCATGCGAGCGTCATGAAGATCTACAATGCCAACAAGGGCAAACTTTCCAGCCCCGACAGGCTCATGGTCGGCATGGAGCTCGAAATACCGAGCTGACGCGTCGCGCTTGCAGGTGTGAAAGATTCGATCAGGATACCGTGACGGGTTATAATACCGTCGCTGTAGTTCATGGAAGGAAGTTGTGCGTCAAAGGAGCAATTCATGCGACTGGCCCTGGTCATAGTCTTTTTGACTACCATAGCCGTCGGTCTGGTTCAGATACGCCGCGAACGCGGACACGCCCGAAATGAGCTTCTGCGCCTTCAGACTCAACAGATATACAGACGCCGCGAGTTGATCGATCAGCAGACAGAACTCGGGAAACGGATGACGCCGTCCGAAATCCGCATGCGCTGGGAGCACATGCTGCTGCCCCTGGTCGAGAAGGTCGGCGAATCTGATTCATCCCGCGTCGCGGGCGGCAGGTAGTCATCATGCAGGCACAAAAAACCGGAGCATGGAAGCACACGGTCATATTTACCATGCTGATTGTGTGTCTGGTGGCGCTGGGCGTGAGGCATTACACGCTGATCAGAAATGACGGGCAGCGACTTACTGCCCTTGCGCTGGGGCATCAGCGAATGACCATCCGCGAGCCTGGCAGACCTGGAAACATCTACTTCGCCAGCGGAAAGACCTATCTACCCGCTGCCATCAGCAGGCAACTGCCAAGCTGCTTTGCCGATCCTGGCGAGATACGCCCCGAACAGATCCGCCAGGTCTGTTCTGATGTCGCGAGGGTGCTCAATACCAGCGCACAAGAGCTTGAGAAGAAGATCGTCGATCGGATGCATACCCGTTTCGTCTGGCTGGCGAGGCACATCACCTCGCAACAGGCAGAGGAACTTAAGGCCCTGGGCTACAGGGGCATAGGAATTCAGCACGAGTGGCGCAGGGAGTATCCCAATAGGGAACTGGGCTCGACGGTAATCGGTTTTCCGCCCGCCCAGGGGGCTCCTGGCACCGGGGCCGGAGTGGAGAAGGTCTTCAGCGACCTGCTCAAACCCCAGGACGGCAAGCGGGTTAGTCTGACCGACGCATCACGACGACAGCTCACCGCGCTCGATCACCTGCGCGAGCTGCCGGTTGATGGGGCGAACATCCTGCTCTATCTCGACGCGACAATCCAGGATGCGCTCGAATCGGCAGTGCGTGGCGCGCTTGAGAAATATGAGGCACAGTGGGTGGTGGGGGTTGTGGTCGATCCCTGCACCGGGGCGGTTCTGGGCATGACATCTTATCCAACGTTCAACCCGCAGGAGTACTGGAAAGCCCCCGCGGAGAACCGCACCAACCGCGCGATCACGTTCCCCTACGAGCCCGGCAGCGTAGCCAAGCCGATATTTTCCGCTGCGGCTGTGGAGGCGGGAACTGTCACATACCAGACCCGAATATTTTGCGAAAATGGCGTCTATGTCATGCCGCGGGCAGGTAGGGTGAGCGATCATGGCCAGCATTTTGGCTGGTTGACTGTGGCGGATGGCATCAAGGTATCGAGCAATATCCTTATGGCCAAGCTTGGTCAGATGATGGGCAACGCCAACCTGCACGAAACCTCGCTACGGTTCGGCCTGGGGCAAAAGTCAGGAATAGACCTGCCGGGCGAGGAGCCCGGCATCATCCGCCCGCTGCACAAGTGGAACACCTACAGCACGCCCCGCGTGCCGTTCGGGCAGGAAATGGCAGTCACAGCGCTTCAGATGACCATGGCCTTTGCAGCACTGGTCAATGGTGGTGAGCTTCTCGTGCCCCACGTTGTGGACCGTATTCTTGACGCCAACGGGCAGTTAATCTGGCAGAGTCAACCCACCGCTGTCCGGCGCGTTATCAGTCCGTCCGTCTCTGCCCAGACGCTTCGTGTGCTTACAGATGTGGTTGAAGACGGTACCGGCTCACGAGCGAGGATGTCCAGATGGACTAGCTTCGGCAAAACGGGCACCGCCCAGGTGCCGGGCATCGGCGGGTATGAGCCAAATGCCTACACGGGCACGTACGTCGGTGGCGCACCGGCCGATAACCCCCGGGTGATTTGCCTTATTTCTGTGCACAAACCGAAGCGATCGTTGGGTTATTATGGAGGCACGGTGGCTGCCCCTTACGTCAAGGACGTGCTAGAGCGGGCGATGGTCTATTACGATATCCCACCTGACAGGCATGCACCGGGCCTGGCGGGAAGATGATCGAATATATGTGAAGAGCAGGTTCAGCATGTTGTTTTCGGAACTTCTGAAATCTTCCGGAGCGGTGATCAGGTCGCTTCGTCACGATGCCCGCGTTGAAGGCGTCTGCATCGACAGCCGACAGTGCGCGCCGGGTAAATGCTATATTGCCATCAAGGGTACGCGGGTGGATGGGCATAGATTCATACCGGTTGCGATTGAAACCGGGGCGTCCTCCATCGTCTGCATGGATGATTCCACCATCGAGGCTGATACTCCCCGTGCGGTGGTTGACGACACCCGCAAATGGGCAGGCCCGCTGGCGCAGGCGTTTCATGGCTGGCCCTCACGCAAGCTCGTCACCATCGGCATAACAGGCACGAAGGGCAAAAGCACCACTGCATATATCATCCGAAGAGTTCTTGAGCATTCCGGGACGAAGGCGGCACTGCTGGGAACAATCGAGTACAACACCACCCGCCGGTCGATTGACGCCCCCAATACAACTCCGGACGGTGTGACTCTTGCCGACCTGTGCGCCGAGTCGCTCAGCGCCGAAGCGTCGCACCTGGTGATGGAGGTGTCTTCGCACGCCCTGGATCAGTATCGGTCGGCTGGCATGGAATTCAACGTCGGTGTGTTCACGAATCTTTCCGGCGACCATATGGACTACCACAAGGACGCGGATTCATACTTCGCCGCCAAGCGAAAACTCTTTGAACAACTTTCCCCAGACGCCACAGCCGTGGTAAACGTCGACGACGCCCGTGCCAGTTCGCTGCTCGATGCGATAAATTGCGACTCTGTGACTTTCGGAATGGACAACGCCTGCGACCTTCGCGGGACGATTGTGCGGATGAATTCGGGCGGTACGACGATGAAGCTTGATTGGCGTGGAGATGAGTTCGAGTTCCAAACGCCGCTGCTTGGCAGGCACAACGCATACAATCTGCTTTCGTCAGCGGGGGCTGCGTTGGCGATGGGGCTTGATATGAATGCGATTATCCCCGCGTTTGAACGAGGTATCAGTGTGCCGGGCAGGCTTGAAGCGATAGACGTAGAAGCGCCTTACCGTGTCCTGGTCGATTATGCCCATACCGATGCCGCTCTCGAAAACGTGTTGACGTTGATGAACGAGATTCGTGGTTCGGGAAGGGTGATAGTTGTCTTTGGTTGTGGCGGGGATAGAGACCGCACCAAGAGACCCCGGATGGCCCGAGTAGCGGGGCGACTGGCGGACGTAATATTCGTGACCTCCGACAATCCCCGAAGCGAATGTCCCGAGTCGATAATAGACGACATTGTCGCCGGCTTCGACGCCGAGTCGCTTATTCGCTCAACCGTCGAGCCTGATCGTCGTCGGGCAATCGCCCTGGCAATCAACGAGGCACGCGAAGGCGACGTTGTAATCATCGCTGGCAAGGGCCACGAAACCTACCAGATCATCGGCGATACGAAACATGATTTTGATGATCGCCAGATCGCACGCGAGGCGATTCGTGCAAGGGAGGGCCGGCGATGATTCCGCTGTTTGGAGATGAGATCCGCCGGGCGGTTGGGGGGCGATGGTTGCGCCGACCCGCCGAGCTGTCAGTTCGCGGAATCACTACTGATTCGCGATCAGCGAGCGAGGGTGACCTGTTCGTCGCGCTGAGGGGCGAAAGATTTGACGGCCACGATTATCTTACCCAATCGGCACAGGGGGGGTGTGTCATGGCGCTGGTCGAGATATCGCGTACAATCCCCGCGGCGACGATGGATGCGTTCTCCGGAGGTGTGATCGGCGTTGATGGCACCACAGCTTCACTTGGGATGCTTGGCGCATACCATCGCGAAAAGATAGCCGCGAACGTCATTGCGGTTACGGGTTCCAACGGCAAGACCACCGTCAAGCGGATGATTCATCACATCCTATCGCGTCGGCTTAAGGGCTCGTGCAGCCCCAAGAGTTACAACAACAACATCGGCGTGCCCCTTACGCTTCTGGACGTGGGGCAGGGCGACGATTACGTAGTTTGCGAGGTGGGCACCAACGCACCGGGCGAGATCGCGCAGCTTGGCGACATCTGCCGTCCCGACCTTGCTGTCATCACCAGCATAGGTCCGTCCCATCTTGAGAAGCTGGTGGACACTCAGGGTGTTGCCTTCGAGAAGGCGTCGCTGCTTGATTGTCTTAAACCGGGTGGCGCTGCGGTGGTGCCCGTCGGCTGCGAGCCGCTTGACAAGGCCCTGCGGTGCCGCACCTGTCACCTGATAACCTTCGGCCAGGACGAATCGAGCAACCTTCGCATGAGCGGATACCGCCCCACGGACAAGGGTTGCGAGTTTATAGTCAATGGAAAAGTAAAGGTTGCGTTGCCCATGTCCGGTGCTCATAACGCCAGTAATGCGTTATCGGCAATAGCATCTGCTATGCGATTTGGAACGAGCCTTGAAGAGGCGGCTGTGGCGCTCGAGGACTTCGCCGGTGAGCGGATGCGACTGACGACGATCGACGCCGGGGCGGTGACGATCATTGACGATACCTATAACGCCAATCCATTGAGCATGGCCGCGGCCGCGGGCGTTCTCGCTGAGCGCCAGGCGCAGCGGCGGGTAATGATAGCGGGGGACATGCTCGAATTGGGCGACGAGGCAAAGAAGTGGCATCGCCGGACGGCGGGCGTTATCGCACAATCGAAAATAGATGTTCTCGTTGGCGTCGGTTCGCTTGGTGGCGTGATGGCGAACGAAGCGAAGAAGCTTGGGCTCGAATCTCACGCATTCGAAACCGTCGAGGCTGCTACCGAGGCCCTGCCTGCCCTGATCAAAGACGGCGACGTGGTGCTGCTTAAGGGTTCCAGGTCGATGGGTATGGAAAGACTGGTTGACCCGATACGCCGTGCTTTCAGACCGGCAGGGGATGAACTATGATATTGACATTGCTGGATTGGTTCGAGGTCCCCGGAAGGTATCTGCTGCTACGCATGGCCGGTGCGGCGATGCTGAGTTTTCTGCTGGTGATAGTGCTTGGGCCTCGGATGATCCGCTATTTGTTCAGACGCAAGATCGGCGACAGGCCCGAGTTCGACCATGCCAATCTCAACGACCTGACGCGACACAAGTCGAACACCCCAACAATGGGCGGCGTTCTAATTGTTATTGCTATTTTTGTGAATATCTTGATATTCGGCGACGTGTTTGGCGCCAGCGGCAACATGTATGTCAGAATGTCACTGTTGGCGCTGGTGTGGCTGGGCGTGCTGGGAGGTGTTGACGACTGGCTCAAGCTCAACAAGTCTGCCGGAAAAACCAGTAGGGACGGGCTCAAAAGTTGGGAAAAACTCCTCTTTCAGATCGGGCTGGCAGTGCTTCTGGGTCTGTACACCTACCGATACGGCAGCGAAAGCGTAATTGAAGGAACCAACCCGGCGCACAATTTCTATATTCCGTTCTGGGCGGGGCACATAGTGCTGTCGCAGTTTGCTTATACCTGCATCACGGTGTTGACCATGGTGGGTTTTTCAAATGCGGTCAATCTCACCGACGGTATGGATGGCCTGGCGGGGGGATGCGTGATTATCGTCAGCTTCGTCCTGCTGGTGCTGGCTGAGCTTGTTGGCGTGGTGAGCTACAGCCAGTTGTTCAACCTGCCCTTGGTGTACGGCTCGGTTGAGATGACGATTGTCTGTGCGGCCATGATAGGCTCATGCCTTGGGTTCCTCTGGTATAACGCGCATCCGGCACAGGTGTTCATGGGTGACACTGGGTCGCTACCGTTGGGCGGGCTTATTGGATACACCGCGGTGGTCACGCGGCAGGAAATGCTGCTTCTCATCGCCGGTGGCGTGTTCATCATGGAAGCGGGCAGCGTGGTTCTTCAGGTGGGATATTTCAAACTTACCCGCCCCGCGAAAGGAATGCAGGGCAGGCGGATATTCCGGTGCGCGCCGCTGCACCATCATTTTCACCTTGGCGGATGGGCCGAAACAAAAGTGGTGACGCGATTCTGGTTGCTCGGCATAGTATTCGCCGCACTGGCACTGGCGAGTCTGAAGCTCCGCATCGGAGGTTAGTCCATCAGGGATGGCAACAATATGAACAAGATAAAACCCGATTCGCCCTCAAGCGTGCAGGGGCTGGGACTGGTGACGCTGGGGCTGCTTGGGCTGGGTGTAGTTATGGTTCAAAGCGCCGCTGCCTCTGTGGCACAACCCGGGGCGTGGTATGCCCGAGTGGACGTGCGCCACACCTTATTCGCCATCGCCGCGGGCATTGTGCTGATGACGGCGTGGAGGCTGAACTTCCACTGGTTGTCGGGACCCAAAAGCTGGCCTTGGATATCCGCGGTAATACTCGCCGTGACTATCATGCTGGGCATATTGGTGTTCGTGCCAGGCATAGGTCATTCGGTAGGCGGATTTTATAGATGGATACGTATTGGTCCATCAAAGTATCAACTTGGCTTTCAGCCTTCTGAATTGATCAAGCTGGCATTGGTGTTGTTTCTGTCGGCATGGCTGAGTCGACCAGAAACCAATATCAGGTCGTTCACCAGGACGTTCATTCCGGCCATGTTGCTTATCGGCGGATGCATGGCGCTGATTATCACACAGGATTTCGGGACGGCGATGTTGCTGGCGGTGGCCGCGGGTGCCACATTATTCCTCGCAGGTGTTCCGTGGTATTACCTTGGCGGGCTGGTTGCGGCGGCAGCAGGAGGATTCTGGGCATTCGTCGTGTGCGATCCCTACCGCTGGAACAGGGTTGAGGCGATGCTTAATCCGTGGTCGAGCG
>CAZWAT010000012.1:6112-26884 GCA_964632015.1 uncultured Planctomycetaceae bacterium | reverse complement strand
GGGGCGTCTGGCATAAACAAAGGCTGACGAACCCCGATTGCGGCGATTCCGAGCCATTGCGATGTGGGAAATGCTAGGCGTGCACCTTCCCCGCTTTCAACACGCCATGCGGAATATCGTGAATTATGGGTCGGACAAATGCATGTACCCTCATGCGGCGGGCATTTGATATCGACTTCAGGGGGTTCCTATACTGCAACGGGGCGGCACAAGCTTCGCTTCCGAAACAGGTAGACTCGCGCTGGCGCAACGCAGCGCGGAAAAAATGAGGTTCCGCGGAACATGGCTCCAATGGTCAGCATCGGATTGCCCGTGCATAACGGAATGCCATATCTGCCAGAGGCGATTGATTCCCTGCTGGAACAAAGCCATGAAGATTTCGAGTTGATCATCTCTGACAACGCCTCCACCGACGGTAGCGCCGACGTGTGCAGGCACTACGCCGAAATCGACAGCCGTGTCGCCTACCACCGCAACGAAACAAACATGGGAGCAGCCTGGAATTTCAACAAGGTCTTCGCACTATCGCGGGGAAGATACTTCCGCTGGTGCGCCCACGATGACATCTGCCACCCCGACCTGCTCGCCTGCTGCGTCAAGGCTCTTGACGAAATGAACGAGGTAGTTCTTGCATATCCCAAAACTGTCACCATAGACGCATCAGGCAGGCCGATGCGAGTGGCCGGGCATCATCTCAGGGTATACGACCCAAGGGTGTTCAGACGATTCGGAAGTCTGATTTGCACAAACCACGCGTGTCTTCCGGTGTTCGGGCTCATGCGCAGAGAGGCACTCGCACAAACCAGGCTTATAGGCACATATGTCGCCAGCGATCGCGTGCTGCTGACGGAGCTAGTGCTTCAGGGCAGATTTTACGAGGTACCCAAAGTGCTGTTCTTTCACCGCGACCACGCTGGAAGATCAACAAAGGCGCACTTCGATATGCGCTCGCGAGCCAAGTGGTTCGATCCGAAGAATGACTGCTGCACGATTTTTCCCAACTGGAGACTTCTCAAGGAATACACTGGTTCACTAAGCCGCGCACAGCTCAAGGCGAGCGAAAGATCAATATGTTGGTTCCAGTTCCTGCCATGGCTGGCGGCGAACTGGAGGGGAATGATACGGGACGTACTTGCGGGCACAAGAGAAATGCTGATCAAGAGCTTGCAGCCCGTGCGGGAAACCTGATGATATGGAATTGCTGCAACCTCCGCATATGAGCGATGTCGGCGTGATCGGGCTGGTTCCCGATCGATGGAATGCCCCGTGGATGCCACGCCACCATGTGATGAGCAGGCTCGCACGCTATTTCACCGTGGCGTGGTTGAATCCCGCATGCCATTGGCGAAACCACTTTGAACCATGCCCACAGGATGCGGCATCGGGCGTACCCGCACCACCGGGACTTACCGTGATAAACCCCGGAGTGATGCTCTCGCATGTGTGCCGGCCAGAATTTTTAGCGAACATGCTCCAACGCAGACGCTTGAACAAGGCAAGGAAAATACTCGCCCAGGCCCAATGTCGAAGAATCGTTCTTTATCTATGGCGACCGGAGCTGGAACCCGCACTTGACACTATCGGGCATGACCTCGCCTGCTACCACCTTGACGATGAATATAGCTTCTCGGACAGCGATGAACCAATCAGCGAAGCAGAGGCCCGCCTTATGGCAAGGGTCTCGCAGGTGTTCATTCATTCGCCAGGGCTGATGAGCAAAAAAGGCGGAATCAACCCCAATACACAGTATGTCTGCAATGGCGTGGATTACCAAGCCTACGCCCAACCTCAGCCTGAGCCACCAGACCTCGCCGAAATTCCACATCCGAGAATCGGATACGTTGGTTACATAAAGAGGCAACTGGACCTGCAACTTGTCCATACGCTCGCAGAAAAACAAACCGAGTGGTCGTTCGTGCTTGTCGGTCCGATAAATGCAGCACATTTTCCAGACCAGCAGAATGTTCTTGAATCGCTCGGACACATGAGCAACGTGTGGCTTATGGGCGCAAGAACTGTGCCGCAACTTCCCGCGTACATGCAGCACATGGACGTCTGCCTGCTGCCCTACAGGGTCAACGACTATACCAAGTACATATACCCGCTCAAGATGCACGAGTACCTCGCGACCGGCAGGCCCGTGGTGGGTTCGATGATAAGAACGCTCCAGGAATACGCCGATGTCGTTCAACTTGCGTCGGAACCGGATGGCTGGTCGCGTGCGATAGCCGACTCGCTCACCCCCGCTGCCAACGCGCCCGCACTTGTCGCCCACCGTCGAAGCGTCGCCAGCAAGTATGACTGGAACCTGCTGGTCGCTCAGATCGCCCACACGCTGTGCATGAGGCTCGGGCCCGATTATGCCGAACGATTTGAGAAGCTTCGCCTTGACTTCGATTCCCGTGTTCATGTGAGGGATTCGACCAATAGTGGCCAAAGCTGCCAGTTGAGCATTCGACAAAATGCCTGATGCCGACTCAAGTCCCTTCGCCTCGGCGACGCATGGGCAGCGCCTACAATTGCCCGGAGCAGCTATCAGAACTGGAGCATCGAGATGAAAGTGGCTTTACTGGCAGGCGGCGTCGGTTCACGCCTCGCCGAGGAAACTGAAGTCCGCCCCAAGCCAATGGTGGCCATCGGTGAGAAGCCGATTCTTTGGCACATTATGAAGCATTACTACCATTACGGCTTTGGCGAGTTCGTCATCGCATTAGGCTACCGTGGACAAGACATCAAGAAGTACGTGCTGGACTGCTGCTCGATGGACTGCAACCTGACAGTGAATCTGCGGGAGGGGAAAGTATGCAAGCATGGAGGAGGCATACCAGATTGGCATATCCACCTGGTTGACACCGGTTTTGACACAATGACGGGCGGCAGAATAAAACGGTTGGGCCCGTTCATTGGCGACGAAACTTTCATGCTTACGTGGGGCGACGGGGTCAGCGACGTGAATCTGAATGACCTGCTGGCATTTCATCGCAGCCACGGAAAGCTGGCGACGGTTACGGCGGTTCGGCCTCCGGCGAGGTTCGGGCATCTGGCGTTCAACGGCAACCAGGTTATCGAGTTCAGCGAAAAACCACAGGCCAGTGAAGGCTGGATCAACGGCGCTTTCTTTGTGCTTGAACCAAAGGTGCTCGAATATATCGAAGGTGATCATACACAGTGGGAGCGGGAACCAATGGAACGACTCGCCAGGGAAGGTGAGCTGATGGCGTATCGTCATCATGGTTTCTGGCAATGCATGGACACCATGCGGGACAAAAGGCTGCTGCAGGAGCTGTGGAACAGCGGGAACGCTCCCTGGAAAATATGGAGAGATTGATGCATGTTCTGGTAACAGGCAACCTGGGCTATATCGGCACGACTCTTACAGATATGCTGCTTGCTCGGGGCCATCATGTCACTGGCTTGGACAGCGACCTGTACAGGCGCTGCACGTTCGGCAGGACGTGGCAACCCAAGGTCAGAACTATCGTCAAGGACATTCGAGATGTCATTCCCGAAGACCTTGACGGGCAATACGACGCTGTCATTCACCTGGCGGGACTATCGAATGACCCGCTGGGAGATTTGGACGAGCAGTTGACCTACGACATCAATTGGCGCGCGTCGGTACGCCTTGCCGAAATCGCCCGTCGAGTGGGAATTGAAAGGTTTATATTCTCCTCCTCGTGCAGCAACTATGGCGCGGGCGGCGAGGAGATGCTCGACGAAGATTCTCAGCTTCGGCCTGTAACTCCATACGGCGAGTCGAAGGTGCGGGTCGAACGCGACGTCGCCACTCTTGCCGACTCGAAGTTCACTCCTGTGTTTCTTCGAAATGCCACCGCTTACGGTGTCTCGCCCCGGATGAGGTTCGACCTGGTGCTGAACAATCTCACAGCGTGGGCATTTACTACCGGCAGAATATTCATGAAGAGCGACGGCAGCGCATGGCGGCCGGTGGTTCACATTGAAGATATTTCGTCGGCCTTCATAGCCGTCCTCGAAGCCCCCCGCGAACTGGTGCACAATCAAAGTTTCAACGTGGCGGGCACAACCGAGAACTACCGCGTTCGGGATCTCGCCTCCATCGTGGCACAGGTCATGCCCCACTGCCAAGTGCAGCTTGCCGACGGTGCAAGTCCTGACAAACGCTGCTATAGAGTCTCTTGCGAGAAAATCGCGAGAACAATTCCAACGTTCAGAACCCGCTGGTCAGCCCACTCCGGAGCACAACAGCTCTACGACGCGTACAAGGCGAATCCCTTCACCCAGGCTGAGTTTGAAGGCCCCAGGTACCAGAGGGTCGGCCATATCAAGATGCTGATGTCCGAGGGTATTATCGACAGAACGCTGAGATACAGGCCCAGCAGGGTCAACGTGGCTTGATGAACCAAACCAGCTCGATGAAAGGAAACTATGACAGACCGACACGGTGATTCGTTCAGGGCCAAATGCCACGCCAGCTCCTGTCGTTCTTGCGGCGCAACGGGTCTTGAGCCTGTTCTGGACCTGGGGCTTATGCCGCTGTCCGATGGCCTGGTGGGCGACGACCAACTTCACGTGGAGGACACCCGTTACCCACTTGAGGTCGCCTTCTGCCCCAACTGCACGTTGGTGCAGATTCTGCACACAGTCGAGCCCGAGGTGCTATTCTGCCAGGATTACCCCTACTACTCTTCGGTGATCGACACGCTGATGGAACATTCGCGACTCAATGCTCTTGAGCTTATCGACAGGCATCAGCTCGGCAGCGACAGTCTGGTCATGGAAATTGCCAGCAACGACGGATACATGCTGCGTAACTTCGCCCATCGCGGAATAAAGGTACTGGGCATCGACCCCGCACAGGGTCCGGTCAACGAGGCTATTGATGTTGGCGTCGAGAGTCTTTGTGCTTTCTTCACCAGTCAATTGGCACGTCGCCTCAGAGATGACGGCCTGCGGCCTGACATAATCATCGCCAACAACGTGCTGGCACACGTAGCCGACACCAACGGCTTCGTTGAGGGCATCGCGCTGCTGCTCAAGGATTCCGGCCAGGCGGTCATCGAATGCCCCTATGTGCGTGATCTGGTCGACAACTGTGAATTCGACACGATATACCACGAGCACCTGTGCTATTTCTCGCTCACCGCACTCGACAGGCTTTTTGTGCGACATGGACTCTTCATTAATGATATTCGCCATCTCAACATTCACGGCGGATCGCTGCGTATCTATGTTGGCAAGCAAGAGCAAAGGTCAGAAGCGGTGAATCGGAGGATCGATGACGAGCAATCAGCAGGCGTGACTTCATATGGGTATTATGAACAATTCAGCAGGCGCGTGGAGGAAATCAGGATCGCCCTGCGTCGCCTGATGTTTGATCTGAGGTCCAGCGGTTACACCATCGCCGCATACGGCGCGCCGGCGAAGGGAACCATCCTGCTTAACTACCTGGGGCTTGAGAATTCATGCATTCCCTTCACCGTGGACCGCAACTCGAGAAAACAAGGCAAATACGTGCCGGGTGTGAGAATCCCCATCAGAGATACCTCCGAGCTGCTCATCAGGATGCCCGATTATACCTTGTTGCTGCCATGGAATTTCAAGGACGAGATCCTTCGCCAGCAGCAGACCTATCGCTCACGGGGCGGCAGGTTCATTATTCCTATTCCAAAACCAACCATTGTCTAAGTCAGGGAGACGCCAATGGCCCAACAACAGGTGCAGAAGACCGTCACCGCCTCAGACGCCGCTATTTCCTCATGCTGCCTCAACTGTGGCAATAGCCCATTGAGTGTGTTTTACAGAGTCAACAAGATACCCGTTCATAGCTGCCTGCTTATAAACGACAGGAACTCTGCTAAGGTCTTTCCGCGAGGCGATCTGTCGCTTGGGTTCTGCCCAACCTGCGGGTTCATCTCGAACGTGGCGTTTGATCCGGCGATGGAGACCTACGGCAGGATCTACGAAGAAAGCCAGGGATTTTCTCCATGTTTCAACAGATTCATGGATTCCCTCGCCAGGCGGCTTATATCGAAGTTCAACGTTCGCAACAAGAAAGTGCTTGAGATCGGCTGTGGCAAGGGCGAGTTTCTTGCGGCAATGTGCACACTCGGGCATAATGAGGGCATCGGTATAGACCCCGGGTGCAACCCGGACAGATTGCCCGAAGAGACCAGGAATCGTATCACACTCATACGCGATTTTTATGGTGAAGCCTATACAAACATAACAGCGGACTTCGTCTGTTGCCGACACACGCTGGAACATATCGCGCCCACACGGGAATTCCTGCTGACGGTTCGCGGAGCGATGAGCTCTAGTCCGCAGGCAATCGCATTCTTTGAGGTTCCCGACGTGCTTCGTGTGCTGCGAGAGCGGGCCTTCTGGGATATTTACTATGAACACTGCTCCTACTTCAGCGCAGGATCGTTGGCAAGGCTGTTCAGGTCGTGTGGCTTTGATATCATCGACCTTGAGCTGGATTACGACAACCAGTACATCCTCCTCACCGCAAGGCCAACATCGGTGTCGAAATCGCGTTTGACCATTGAGCACGACATGGAAGACCTTCGTGCGAAGGTTGCACGGTTCTCGTTCATGGTCACCGAGGATCTCGAAATGTGGCGGCGTCGGATGAACGCCTGGTTCGACAATGGCGTCAGCGTCGCACTTTGGGGAGCAGGCTCCAAGTGTGTGTCGTTTCTCACCACATTGCAACTGGACGAGCAGGTTTGCTACGTCTGCGATATCAACCCGTTCAAGCAGGGAACGTACACTCCCGGAACCGGGCACGCCATTGTCTCGCCCGAGTACCTCGCCAGCAGGCCACCAGATGTGGTCATAGCAATGAACAGGATCTACCGCCCCGAAATCGCCGCCGAATTGGACAGGTTGAAAGTGCGCGCCGAGCTACTGGAGGTCTAGGGCGGAGAACCAACATGCCGTGTCCGTTATGCGACAATACGAGTACCTGGTCATTTTGTCAGATAGACCAGGCCCCTGTTATCTGCAACGCGCTTTCCCCCACGCGAGAACGCGCCCTGCTCGTGGACAAAGCCCGTATAGAGTTGGTGTTCTGTCCAGGCTGCGGACTAATCTATAATTCCGCATATGATCCAGCAAGAATCGCGTATACTGGCGATTATGAAAACAGCCTGTTTTTCTCGTCGAGGTTCAGGGAATACGCCCGTCAGCAGGCTATGGATCTTGTGCGCACACATAACCTGTTGCGCAAACGCATAGTAGAAATCGGGTGCGGAAACGGGGATTTTCTACGGGAAATATGCGAGATAGGCAACAACATCGGCGCGGGTTTTGACCCGGCCGCTCCTGCCCGCGAAATCAGCACAAACGTTAGACTTGTTCCCAGAGAGTTCGACCCCTCACGAGATGCGCTTGACGCTGACCTTGTCTGTTGCAGGCAGGTGCTTGAACACATCTGGTCGCCAAGAAGGTTTTTGAGTGAGCTTCGAAGATCAATCGGGCGGGGAGGCACAACACTTTTTCTTGAAGTACCAAACGCCCTTTGGATGCTTCGTCGGGGCGACCTGTGGGACGTGATCTACGAGCATTGTGCTTATTACACCCCCCTTGCGTTAAGGCGAGTTCTTGCAATGAGCGGGTTTCTAGCCGGCGAGGTGCACCCTGTCTTCGGCGAGCAGTTCCTGACCGTCGAAGCAGTTCCCGCACACGTGAACAATATTCACCCCTGCGATGACGGGATGCATGAAATAGAGACACTTGTTCGTCAGTTCCAAAGCTCGTGCGTTCGCAATATGAGTTTTTGGCAGGAGCGTCTGGCGACAATGTACAAAAATGGCGCAACCGCAGCCGTGTGGGGCTCAGGCTCAAAAGGAGTCACATTCCTCAACGCCCTGAACGCTCCGCTGGAGGTTATCCCCTGGGTGGTTGACATCAACCCGCGCAAACATGGCAGGTATATTCCTGGGGCCGCCCAGCGTGTTATTCCCCCCGAGGAACTGCTCAGTCACGCTTGTGACTCTGTCATAGTTATGAATCCGATCTATATCGAGGAGATATCGCGGACGCTGCAGTCACTCGATATCCAGTGCGAGTTGCTGACCGCCTGAAGGGAGCCCCCAAACTGGCAAAAGAACGTCAGCGCCCTCCATCCCCGAGCGCTGACGTTTGTGCAACCTGTCGCGGCGACTAACGTCTGCGCCGTCTGAAATAGCCCGCCAAGCCGCCAACACCCATGACCATGCCCATAACCGTCAGCGGTTCAGGAACAGGGCCATCAGGCGGAGGTAAACTCGGATCTTCCAACGTGATGTAGTCGACACCAAGCACGCTGTCGAGCAGCGAGGTCAACTTGTTGCGGACAGCGAAGGCCAGATAGTAGTCACCATCTTCCTCGAATGTATAGCTTTCGGTTGTCCACGGCACGGACTGATTGCTGGCTAAATCAAAGAACTCATGATAAACGTTGTACCAAGTGTCCGGTGGTCCAAGCCAAGCAGCATATTCGTCACACAGAATATCCATCGGCCTCCAGAAATAGTCGAACGAAAGGGTCTGACCGGCTTGCATTCCTACAAGCGGCATGTACATGTACACCCACTGCTCCCTGTCGCCGCATGTTAACGCTGCAAATAGATTGCCGTCAGTTGGGGTATATCCTGCATAGCTGCTGTAGGCGTTTATGGTTCCACCGCTGGTGACAACTTGCCAAGGCGCACCGATACCCGTTTCGAAGCTGTCTATCACCGTCAATGCCTGAACTGGCGCAACGCTCACCAACAGAACCATGACGGCACAAACGATAAGTTTCTTCATCTGCAAGTCTCCTTTGATGTCCTAGTGTCTCCAGGACAAAACGCCCCGCCCGAGGCGGAACGCCCCCATTGGTTCTTCCTGACATTGAGGTCGGTTCCACAATTCCGACCTCTCCCCCTGCCTTCTGTCTCGGTAGCTTCTTGTTGAGTTTGTGCGGCGCTTTCCAGGCATCACCACCTTTCGTCAATCTGGACGACATAAAGAATCAGGATTGCTCAATGTGCCTTGTTGTCATTGAGCTTCGTAACGGTCTTGGCCAATATCCAGAACTCCAGGCTCCATCGCCTTGAACCTATGTATTCAAGATCGGCGTCAAGTTTGCGCCTGAAGTTCTTGATGCTGGTGTCGTACCCGCCCCTTATCTGGGCCAGACCGGTGATTCCGGGCTTGACCGAGAGTCTGGCGTTAATGTTGGGATAATCCCTTTGAAGTTTGGAGATTATCTCGGGCCTTTCGGGCCTCGGGCCCACTATTGACATATCTCCCTTTATCACGTTAACCAGTTGAGGCAACTCGTCAATGTGGCTGCGTCGCATCCACCGACAGGCAGGTATGACCCTGGGGTCGTCCTTTTGGGCCCAGGTCGCGCCTTTTTCCTTCTCCGCCTCAAGACGCATGGTTCTGAGCTTGTACATCCAGAATCGTTTGCCATCTTTGCCTAACCTGACCTGCTTGAAAATTACCGGCCCGGGGCTGCTCAACCATATGATCGCCGCGCACATGCCCATGAATGGAACCCCCACTCCCAGCAAGATCACGCCCAGAAGAATATCCAGCACTTCTTTGGCCATCTCGAAATACCTGCGAGCAAGGTAAACAATCATGCTTATCATGCCTCCGCCCAGTCCTAGAATCGTCACTGGTTCAGGCATGGTCGCCTCCGGTTTCCAAAAATGCCATCCACTCGGTCAACCAACACTTGACCCGTTCACTGGCGTCCTGACGTCAGTACAGATGCGCCAGGCATGCTACTGAATCGGTCACCATCAAACGTTAGGTGTAGGCACAGCGGAGTATCAACGTCAGCAGTGCCTGTTTCTACCATCAGGCAAACACCTTATGCGGTGTCATGAATCTTCTTATTTCCCGGGTAGTTCGAGGGGCTTCGTCAGGGCGTCGCGGACATTCCAGTGCCTCGGCATGCCTATAATCAATCAACGACGCATGACAGCCGGCTGGAGGAGCCACACGGGCACAATCCTGGAGAACACCGGGTCCTGGGCGAGCAACATATGCTCACCCGAATCCGTAACCAGACGCCAACCTGGGATGCCCAGCGAGCAAAGACTGCTTCAACATGTTGACAGGAGAGGACATCGCCATTCGCAATTGGTCCTGGACAATCCCGATCAAGTGGTCTGCCCTGCTTGTGGGGTTGCTGCTTGCGTACGCAGTCAACCTACGCGAGAACTGGATTCGCTGGTTTCCCGCCTGGCACAGGGGCGATCTCACCCTGTACGAGCGAGTTGTCGAGGGTGAGAGCTACTACACGCATGCCCCGCTAGTGCCTATTATCAGCACGCTGTCAGCAATGTGGATACTCCGTTTCGCGCAGGTGCGTCTCTCACCTCGGCCTGGGATGGGATTTCTAATATTGGGCATTTCGCTGTTGGCACACCTCACCGCGAGCCTGGCGAGAGTCAACTTCGCCAGCGGATTCACGCTGCTAGGCGCGATCGCGGGGATAATAGTGATTGCGTGGGGAATTGAGGCGCTTCGCCGGCTGTGGTTTCCGTTGGCGCTGTTGGTTTTCATGCTTCCTTTACCAGAGGTAACCATTGCCCAACTGAACTTTCGCCTCAAGATGCTCGCGGCAGGCTGGGGCGTGACACTGGCAAACGCGTTGGGAATCATCACAGAACAGAGCGGGAACAAGGCCTTTCTTGCAGACGGAAAAACTCTGACCATCGCCAACGTGTGCAATGGTCTGCGCACCCTTATCAGCCTGCTAGGCTTTGGCGCCATCTACGCATACGTCTGCACACTCAGGTCATATTGGAGAGCATCGTTGTTCCTGCTCACTGTGCCAGTGGCGCTGGCAGCCAATTCGATTCGAATCGCCATACTCATCGCGGTTGCGCACTTCTGGAACGTCGAAGCCGCCCAGGGTTGGTTTCACGATGCATCTGGGCTGATGATCTATGCGCTGGCGTTCCTTATGATGTTTGGCATAGAGAAGATCATCATCGCCGTACGCCAGGCAGTTCGTATGCCCGCATCGCCAAGGCAGATGCTGGAAGGAATCAGGCGAAGTGAACACGACGAAGGCCAATGCAAGCGTCTGGTGAAAGCAATGTCTTTGCCGAAACTCCTTGGCATGTTGATTCCCCTGCTCGCCACGGCTGTGCTGACTGTACAGTTCGCCAAACCTCAGAACCGGGCTAGTTCAGGAAGCCTTGCCCAGATGCTTCCGAGGAACATAGAGATAGGTTCGCACTTCCTGCACGGATTCGACCTGGCACTTGACGACCGGACACTGACAGTTCTCGAGATGCCGGAGTATCTCTATCGCCAGTATTCGGGAGCAGGACTTGCGCCTGTGGATTTCTGCCTGATCTTCAGCAGGGACAATCGCAAGGGCGTTCATCCTCCAGACCTATGCCTCGAAGGTGGCGGGCAGGAGATCGTGCAGAAACGCAGGTTCACAGTCAACATACCCGGCACACACGCCGTGCCATTCCGCGAGCTGATCGTAAGAGTCGGCGAAGAGAGCCACTACTTTATGTACACCTATAAGTCAGGTGGCGGATACACCACCAGCTTCTGGCGTCAACAGTGGACTATTCTCATAGGCAGCATCCTTCGACGTGATTCGACCGGCGCTCTTATACGTATTTCAACGCCGGTGACCCGCTCGCTTGAAGACGCACGAGCACGTTCCACAAGCATATTCCTGGCAGTAGCGCCGCATCTGGAAGACGCGCTGAAATAACCATAAGGACAACAACCTATGCGAAGAACCGCACTGATATTGGCAATATTCGGAGTCATCACTATTGCGGCCGGTGGAGCGTGGCTGTACGTCAAACGAAGCAGATCGCAGCGCCTGCTGACACGCTGCGAAGTAGCGCTTCAGGCGGGACAGTTCACCAAGGCAGCCAACCTTGCGGAAGAATACATCGGCACCGACCCTGACGACTGGAACGGATATCACCTCCTCGCACAGGCGAGAGTCCGTCTTGGTCAGCATGCTGAGGCGAGGGATTCTCTGCAAAAGGCCAAGACTATCGCGCCAGGCGTGACAACCATCAGGCTGCTGTTGGCGGATACGTATATAACACCAGCCGAGCGTATCCTCGATCCGCTCAACCGACCCAACATTCCGGATACGACCTCAGCATTGGAAGAGCTTGAGAAGGCCCACTCCGAACTGCTGGAAATCGACCCGCCGGGCGGTCTTAAGGGAATTGTCGTGCTCGAGGCGATTGGCATGAACGAGCAACGCATTTCCAGAGGATGGTATACTCTCGCGAGATTGCATCAGCTTGAGGCCCAGACCTCGGCCGCCGCCGGGGCCGATGACCTGCATCAACAACACACCCAGCAGTTTGATCGAGCGCTAGACAAAGCCCAGGATATCGAATCCCGAGCGTTCCTGACCCTTCTGGATTGCCTGCGCCAACTGCGAAAGTTGCCTGAGCTTCGCGCAAAGAACCCCCCACATGAGCTTGTAGAGACGCTCAACTCAGCCAGCCGATCACTGGGCGTTCTCTCCGCCAGACATGACGAGCGATCCGCAGTATTACAGTCAACACTGGAAGGAATCGAGGACCTCGTACCTGTGGCAGCGACCACTGTCGCCATGAACAACCTTGCTCGGTGCAGAATACATAATCCTGAAGCAATCCCTCAGTCCCAGCAGCACACGATGGAACTGATGGACAGGCTATTGGACATCCTTCCATCCGACCACCCAGATATCAACGGCGTGAAGCTTCCGCGAAGCGAGCTTGCAATGGCGGTGGGTGACCTTGCGCTGGCCCAAAAGCTTATAGAGGAAGTGCTGGCCGACGAACCCGGCAATCGTAAGGCACAGGTACTTGAGGGAAACTTGCTTCTTCGGCAGGGTCAGGTAATGGAGGCGCATCGACGCCTGTTTCTCGTCAAAACCCAGCATCCTAACTGGGCAGAGGCGCAGTACGCATATGCCCAGGCGGCACAGTCAGCCGGTAAACCCGCAATGGCCCGCGAAGCCATGCAGGCGGTTGTGGCGCTGCATCCCACGCATGTTCATGCAAGGCAATACCTTGTAGACCTATACATCAACGAGGGGCTTAATGACCAGGCTTTCGAAGAGGCGGCGGGTCTGTATCGACATCTAAACAAACCAGACCCCCAGGCGCTGCTTCTGTACGTTCACGCGGCGAGGCATTCGGGCAGAGATAACCTTGCACGCATGGAACTGCAAAACGCAAGCGAGCACGCCCGACATGAGCCGGCTTTGGCGATGGCAATCGCCGAAGGCTACGCGATGCTTGGCGATGGCGAAGCATGCGTACAGGCTACACAGGAGGCACTGAGGCAAACCCCTGATAACCCCGACGCTCAGCTTGCCGCCGCCAAGGCCTTGCTGCTGGCGGGAAGAATCGACGATGCCGAACTTATTCTCGCTATACAGGTCGCCAGGCATCCCGATCATGCGGGCCTGGCGTTCGAGCTGGGCAAGGTCTACCACATGACCGGCAGGCGATTGGCAGCCATTGAACAGTACAGAACCGCCATGAACATAGACCCATCCAGCCCCGCGGCACGAATGGCGCTGGCAAGGGCGCTGTTCGAAAATGGGGATCTTGAATACAGCAAGACTCTGCTTGAAACCTTCGATGAAACAGACAGTGGGGCCAATGTTTTAAGGCTTCAGATCAAGATTCTGCAAGGTGAACCAGTTGGAGTAGACCATGCAATACTGGTGGCAGGAGCATCATCTGATTCCGTGATAGATGTGGCCATGGCCTTCTTCGTAAACGGAGAAATGGACAAGTGCATAGAGGTCTGCCTTGCGGAAGCCAAAAGATCCCCGCACGACAGGCATATCCGTGCGATGCTCGGGCATGCCTACGCCGTTGCCGGGAAGGTGGACCTGTGTGTGGAGCAATGGGCACACATCATATCGAGTGATCCAACCCAATTGTCAAACTACCTTTCGCTCGCAAACGTCCTGGCCAAAACTCAATCGATCGAACAGGTGCGTAAGACAATTGGGCAAATACCATCCCGCGACCCTCGTATGGTGGAGCTTGCATCTGCCTGGCTGCTGACACGCAGCGGCGACTTCGCACAGGCAGCCAAAATATATCAACGGGTGCAGGCGCAAATGGCTGACGCCCCGGACGACCGCAACCACACCAGTCTGATGCTGGCGTACTGCCTGGCAAGGGAAGGAAAACACGACCTTGCGCTTAATGAACTCGACCAGTTAATCAGCCATCGAGACTCAGCCGGAAGGGCGCTTGAGGCCAAGGCCCAGCTGCTTATCATGATGGACAATTCCTCGGCGGCGATGGAGGCGGTCTCGCAGCTGCACGCGCTGGCAAGAGACATGCGAAGTGCTGAATATCTTGAACGTGCGGCAATATTGTATTTCAGGCTCGATAGGCTTGACTTGGCTATTGGTATCTGCCAGGAACTCATCCAGGCAATGCCTAACGACGATCGCCCATACATCGTCCAGGCCGATCTTCTAACAGCATCCGCCCGGCGACAGGAAGCTATTTCACTGTATCAAACGGCAATTGCACTGCGCCCAAAGCGATTGTCAAATCACCTGGCACTGGCAAGACTGATGGACGCCCAGTTCATGCCCATGGAAGCACTGGAAACGCTCGACAACGTCAAGAATATGAGCCGACTTGCCCGCAGCATTGCCCTGTTTGAACGAGCCTCGATGTTGGCAAGATGGGGCCTGTTCGAGCTTGCCATAGCAGATCTGGAGGACAGCAGCACTGTCGACAATACAAGAAACGCCGAGATCCAGCTTCGGCTTGCCCAGTGTCACGCCAACCTTGGAAGAAGGGACAAGGCAAGGGAATACCTGCGATCCATTCCACCCAACGCCCCGCAGTATGCCCAGGCCCAGCAACTGGTTGCGTCACTTGAGGAAGATCCGGACAAACGCCTGGCCGTGCTGGAATCAGCGATGAATCATCCAGCCGCTGGACCCGCGCTGCTCTCGCAGAGAATGGGCGAGTTGATGAACGCCAGGAAACACGCACACGCTGCTGATGAGTTCGTGGCATATCGACAGTCGCATGCCAAGGATATCGCTTTGCCAACCCCGGTGATCATACAGGCAATCGAAGCATTCGCAGTCTCAGGCGATATAACAGCGGCAAGAACGCTTGCAGACGAAATCAGCATCTCACGAAATCTCGGGCAGTGGCGCACGTTGAGCACGCTTCTACATATCGCCGAGGATCCTCGTGGAGCAATCGCGGTAGTAGCCAAGCCCCACACCGCAGACCTTGCGAACGCTCTTTGTGGAATTTGTATCGGCGCAATGACCGGCGATGAGAATGTATCTGGCAAATACCTCAGCCGGCTGACAGAACTTGAGAATTCCTTTGCCCAGTCTACCAACGAACATGTGACGGTGCAGATCGGCATCGAGCGTGTGCAGATCGGTCACGGTCCAGGCAGCGCCATTGTGATTAAGCAGCCGATTGCGGTGCAAAGCAGTTATAGAATCCTCGCGAGTCTCTGCGCAGGCGATGTGCCGATGGCGCAGTCTGAACTTGCGCGTTTCAAAGGTTCGGTGGGCGTGCCCCATGAGGTTGCACTTACACTTGTAAACAACTTTGAAGGCGACAGAGATCGTCCCAACTTGGCACGTCTGCTGATGGCGACTATGGCGACAGATCTGGATGCGCCGGGCCTGGCAAGGGTTTTGATTGGCGAAATGATCGATGACCACTGCATCGGACCGTGGTCGGCTGCCCTGTTGATGCGAATTAGTGAAGACCAATCCACCTGTGATAACGTACTCAAATCGCAACACAACCCCGACGGCGTTCTTGCCACGCTCGTGAAGGCGTCGCAGATGAAGCTTGCGGGACGCTTTGAGGAGGCAGCGGATTTGTACCGTGTTGCTGCCGAGGCCGAGCCCCAGAATTACGCCATCATGCTCAGTCACGCGCTATCGGCAGAGACGGTAGGAAGATACGACGAGGCACTAGATGCATACTTTCGGGTCCACCAGGCGGTGTCGCACCCTATCGCTGCCAACAACGCCGCCTACCTGATTTCGCTTCTTCACCCTGACGACCATGTAAAACTCAACCAGGCGCGCATACTCGCTAATTCCGCAATTGCCGCCGCACCAGGAATATCGCACTTTCGCGATACCAGGGGATGGATCGCCTACCTGCTTGGCGATGTGGATACTGCCCGACGAGAGCTGCGTATGGCTTTGCGACATGCGCCAGCTTCTCCTGAAGTTCATTACCACCTTGCCCTTGCCGAATCAAAAGGCCCAAACGCACAACTGGCCAAATGGCACCTGTCGGCAGCGGTGGCACTTGAGCAGAGAATCGTGACCGGTGAACACTTGCCTGACCGCGGAGCAATGAGGGCAATCGAACTCGCCAGAACAGCCCTTGATGAGCAACTGCAATGACCGCACGCACCACATGTGGCAATGTCAATATATTAAGCTTCGATATTGAGGAATATTTCCACGTCGAGGCGGCGAGGGTTGACCCAGCTCAATGGCCGGCTTACGAGTCCAGGCTGGCGCCAAGCGTCGAGCGAATATTGGAGATGCTCTGCGCATCCGGCGCGGGGGCGACATTTTTTGTGCTGGGATGGGTCGCAGCCAGGCACAAAAAGCTCATCCGACAGATTGCCGAACAAGGGCACGAAATCGCATCTCATGGCAACGAGCACAGGATGATCGGCAAGCAGAGCCCTGAACAGTTTCTCGCTGATCTTGACACCGCAACGCAGATGCTTCAGGACATCACCGGCAAGAGAGTGCTGGGCTACCGGGCGCCCACATTCTCGGTCACACACCGCACCGCATGGGCGCTGGACGTGCTTGAACAGGCAGGTTATCAGTACGATTCCTCGGTTTTTCCGATTCGCCATGATCGCTACGGAGTCAGGCAGGCACCCGCCCGCCCGCATTACGCGATTACACCCTCAGGAAGCCGGATTCTTGAGATTCCCCCATTGACGCTTGATATCGCCTGGGCGAGGTTGCCAATGGGCGGTGGCGGTTATCTGCGACTCTGGCCGACGTGGCTGGTGGGCGGCGCAATCGCAATTGCGCAGCGAAAAAACATACCTGCGATGATCTATCTACACCCATGGGAAATGGACCCCGACCAGCCAGTCCTAGTAATGTCGAGGCTAAGCAGATGGCGACACAGACTCAACCTCACCAAAACGTCCGCCAAACTGGATTGTCTTTTGAGAAAGTTCACTTTCACCAGCGTGCAATCACAGCTCCAGACGCTACAGCGTGTCACTAGTACCTACAGGTATGGATGACTAACGCCCCCCGCTATCTGTCGTCGGGCTGGCCCGTCCAGTCGATTCAAGCAACTCACGCATCTGTTCATCACTCAACGGACGGAGCTTGCCGATCTGCCCGCTGATCAGCAATATGTGACAGTACATCTCGAGAGTTTCGATATGAAAATACGCCTGCTCTATTGATCCGTCAAACGATACCACACCATGATTCGACAGCAGGATAGTATTCACATTCCCCTTGAGCTGAGGCACGATATTGCTTGCGAAGGTCCGCGTGCCAGGGGTGCGATATTCGGTCCGTTTCACCTCGCCCAGCAGCACTTCCACTTCTGGCAGGATGCCCCTTGGCAGATCCGCGTCGGTGACGGCAAAGGCGGTTGCATGGGGAGGATGAGCATGAACCACCGCTTGCACAGCGGGCATGGCGCGGTATATCTCCAGGTGCATCAACACTTCGCTGGTTCGCGGCAGGTCGCCCGCAAGTTGCCTGCCGTCACCGTGCACGACCGCTATCATCTCGGGCGTCATAAAACCCTTCGAGACATTCGTGGGAGTGCACAGGTATCGATCTGAATCGAGGCGGCAACTGATATTACCGTCGTTTGCGGCGACGAAATTCTTCTCGTACATTCGCCTGCCGATTTCGCATATATGCCGTCTCAGGGCGTTTTCGTCAGCCACCTTGGGCTCCGCTGGCCCGCTGGGCGATCTGAACATAGTGCATGCGGCATTCATAGATCGCCTGGTCGAGAAGCTTCTTTTCATTCTCGGTAAGGTTGTTGGCTGTCTTTTCCTCCAGCACCGCCAGAGTGTCGATATAGTGCTTCGCCAACTCGAGGTCAACGTAACGACGCTTCGTGCGAGGATCTTCATACCCGCCCAGCGCCATGAAGACCTGAGTCACCATAGTGCTCACCAGCGTCTCCAAACTCGCAGGCGGAATCTCACGCTGCTCCTGTTTCTTCTCGACATCTTCAGAAAGTTTTTCCTTCTCCACCTGGGCCTGCTGCTTCCAGTCGTCGTCCACTATGATTTTGGGTTTGTCTTCGGGTTTGTCAGGCATATTGCTTCCTTTGTTTGCTGAAAGATACAGCGTATTCTATCCGATGTCTCCAGTCGAGTCATTTTAAAGATTGTGACGCGCTTCACGTCTTGATGGCTGCGTAGGCACACCCACTGACGCATACGTTGCCGAGCAGCCTCAGTAATCTCACTCGGCGGATCAGACTTATCGCACCCGTCAGGATAACGCCCGAAGGGGAGGCAAGATCCCACCTGTCATAGATTTGTTCAAATCCAACATCTCTGAGCATGCGACGTGCTTTTGATGGAGTGAACCAGTTCAGCGCGGGTGAACCCGACATGCCAACCAGCCGGGGACAATTGTCCCTCGCCCAAAGCATGATCCGACGCTTAAGCGTGTCGGGATACCATCCGAAGAGCGGAAATCCCTTTATTTCCTGCTGCCTCGGGCACATGCTGCTTGCGGTGAAGAACCAGTATACCCCGCCCTTCTTGAGAACCCTGTGGGCCTCTCGAAAGGCGGCGGCGGGGTTCTGAACATGCTCGATCACGCTACTTGCATGCACAAGATCGAAACGATCATCATCAAAAGGTAAATTCTCAGCTTTGCCCGCCACGATACTGATGTTCACATTTGCCTGCTGAGAGAGCATCAGCGCGATATCCCTTGCCTGGGACCAAGGCTCAACTCCCCATGCATTAAAGCCAAGATCAGCCATGTGGATTAGGAACCGACCCTGGGCAGCGCCCACGTCAAGCACAGATGAACCTTCTGGCAGCGAGGCGATCTTCCGCAAGGCCCGCACAAGCGACTCGGCATGAGCCTTGGCTGCGGGCAGACGGGCTTGGGCTTCCTTAAGAGTCAGTTGCTCTGTCGCTTTGCATGACATCCCTGCAGTTCCTCCAGCACTTATGTGCAATTGTACGCGCTCAGCGCATGAACAAGGGCGAAAGCCAGACATAAGCCTGACTTCCGCCCTCTTCTAGGCTGACCTGAACTATCAGACGACCCGCACGAAATTGAATTTCTCGGGGGCGTTGTAGTAGTCGACAGATGCGCTCTTGAACTGCGGATCCTTGAACGTGTTGTTCTTGAACAGGCTGTTGAAGTTGTTCAACCTGTCAGCGCCATAGTTTGACCCGCCGACGCGAAGTGCGTCGTTGGTGCCCTGCGCCCTCCACATATCGTTGCCTTCGACCCTTGTGGACGAAGCGATGTTGGACTGATTGAACTGAAGCACTGGACCACGATAGCTCACGAGCGTGTTGTTGCGGATGATGTTTCCATTCATCCCGACGCCGGTGGAGTCGTTGAACTGGATGGCCGGGAACTCTGTCGGCGATGTGCCGTTACCTTGCCACGAGTTCTTTCCGACCCATATCACGTTGCCTTCCACAACATTGTTGTTGATCGGATACGGCTTAACGCCGCTGCTGGGAGTGTCGTGGTACGTGTAAAATATGATCCCCTGCTTATTGTTATTGAAGATCACATTGTTGCGTACATACGAGTCGGACACTCCCTCGATCAACGACAGGCCTGCATGGCTGTTCGAATGCATGACGTTGTCTTCAACGACAAGATTCTTCACCCTGCCATTGTGCTGCATGCCGTGTGTGGCGTTCTCATAGAACAGGTTGCCCTTGACAGTAATATTGCTGTTGGGCATGTCCCTGCTACCAATGTACATACCATGTCCATTGTTGTTGTGGATCACGGAGTCCAGAATCGCAATATCCTGAAGGTTCTGCGCACCGAATATGCCTCGCTGGTTGTGCTTTGTCTCAATATTGCGAATGGTGACGTTTTGCGAGTGGTGCATCGAAATGCCCTGCCCACCGGACGTCCCATAGGTGTTGTCGAAGACGAATCCGTCAACAACCACATGCTTGGCCTCATATATGTTGATGCCTGTCTTGCTAGCGTTGAACGTGACCTTTTGACCAGGCATCGCAAGGAACACGATAGGCTTGTCTTCTGTGCCCGAGACGCCAGTGGCGTCTATGATCGTGCTCCCCTTGTAGGTACCCGCGGTGTAGATCACCATGTCGCCAGGCGAAAGCTTCTGTGAGGGCATGCCATAGAAAATCCTGGAGGGATTGTATCCCAGATGTCGCACCAGGTTCTCAACGCTGCCATGCTTTGCTATCGCACTTTCATAGGTGTTGACCGTCGGGTCGTTCGGGTCAGCATCGGGACCTTTTGACGAAGCCACACCGTAACCGTCACCATCAAGGTCTATGGCATAGACATTGGCAGGGATGCTGTCAGTAATCGGGGCAGGTTCGGGCACCTTTCCTTCAAGATTGATGCTAACCAGTGCCGGCGATTGCGAAACAAACTCACCGTCATAAGCCTTGAGTGTGAAGGCATTCACCAGCCCACCGGTATTGGTCGGAGGCGTCCAGACAAGTGATTCGCCCGGGCCGATAAGGTCACCGGTATTTGCCTGCCGGCCATTGACAGTGAGAGTACCGGCGTATATCGACTGAACACGGAAC
>CAZWAT010000012.1:0-6012 GCA_964632015.1 uncultured Planctomycetaceae bacterium | reverse complement strand
TGCCTGCCGGCCATTGACAGTGAGAGTACCGGCGTATATCGACTGAACACGGAACCACAACGCGTCGCCGTCCGGGTCGCTGGCGTCGGATGCTTCCATCAGGTCTTCATAGTCAAACATGATGGGTTGGTTTGCATTCGCCACGAACTGTTCGAACATCGAGAGTATCGGGGCATTGTTGATCGGCAGTGGATCACCGGGATCACCGGGGTCACCGGGGTCGCCGGGATCTCCAGGGTCACCAGGCGTGCCACCATCGGTTCGCGAGAAATTGAACTTCTCGGGCGTCTTGTAGAAATCTACCGATGCGCTGGCGAACTGCGGGTCGGCATAGGTGTTGTTCTTGAAGTTGCCGTTGAAACCGTTCAACGAACTAGCGGGATAGTACGAACTGCCCACCTGTATTCCGCGATTGTCACCCAGCTCACGATATACAAGGTTGTTTTCGAAAGTGGTTGACGGCGCGACCCGTGCCTGGTGGAAGTTAAGTGCCGGCCCGCGATATGTCATCATGATGTTGTTGCGTATTACCGTGCCGTTTATGCCAACATTCGCCAGGTCGTTGAACGCGATTGCCGCGAAATCTGTCGGCGTGCCGGCGGTGCCTTCCCACGAAGTCCTGCCGACCCAGATGATGTTATTTTCGATCAGGTTGTTGTTGCAGGGATAGGGCAGAATACCACTAGTGGGCGTATCGTGATACGTATAGAGAATGATTCCCTGCTTGTTGTTGTTGAAGATCACGTTGTTGCGGACGGTGGACTCCGAAACGCCCTCGATCAGCGACAGGCCCGCATAGCTGTTCGAGTGCATCACGTTGCCTTCAACAATCATGTTGGTGACACGACCATTGTGCTGCACACCGTGGTTCTTGTTGCGATAGAACAGGCTGTCAACGATCGCAATATCACTGTTGACCCTGTCCCTGGATCCAACGTACAGGCCATGCCCACCGTTATCATGTGACACGACATTTTCAAACCTGAGGTTATGCAGATCCTGTGCGCCGAAGAATCCGCGGGCATGGTGCTTGGTCTCTATGTTCTTGAACGTGACATTTGTAAGCGTCTGAATCTTAATACCCTGCCCGCCGGTACCGTGGGTGTTGTCCAAGACAAATCCGTCAAAAACTATGTTTGACGCAAACTCGGCGGTGATGCCTGTGACGCTGGCATCTAGGACAACCTTCTGACCAGGCATGGCGAGAAATACAATGGGATTATCAGCAGTACCATGAATGTTGCGCACATTCATGACATAGCTGCCTTTATATGTCCCTCCGGTATAAATCACCATATCGCCGGGCTGAAGCGTCTCGGAGGGCCATCCATAGAAGATCCGGCTGGGGTTGTAGCCAAGGTGCTTGACCAGATTTTCCACGCTGCCATGCTTGGCAATTGCGCTTGCATAACTGTTGACCGTCGGGTCGTTCGGGTCGGCATCTGAACCGTTGGGGGCTCCAACGCCGTAACCGTCGCCATCGCGATCGATGTAGTACGCATTGGACGGAATGTTGCCGCTGGCCAGCATGTTCTGATCGATAACACCAACGCTGAGCAAAAGACGTGGCTCAAGAGTTTCCATTACCACAAGGTTTTCTACTGGACTCATTTCTTTGCTACTCCTGTAACTGATTGAGTCAAAACGTGCATCATGATGGAGATGAACAATGAACCCCTAGTGCCGGCAACCGGCCGGACAAATGCATGATGGCACTACGATAGGTATAATTAGTCTACATATATGGATATTACGTCGCCCCAAAGGGCCACCGCAATTCGCCAAACCCAACACGTGGGTTCGACTACAATCCTCGAAAACAAGATCTGTATTCAGTCGAGTACGACTTGGCGATATCTATCGCCGCATGATGAAAGACACTGATAATGACCACATATTTTGCAACCTCCGCCATCCCAAGTCGGCACTCTTACTGGCCTCCATTACTTCGCCACGACAACATCGCGAGCCAAAGCAATATCAACCGGCCAACCGACAGCGACAACTCGACAGCCAATGCAATTGGGCCCGAAAGGTCGATGCTCTTTCTGAAGGCCGCCGTCGATGAACTATCAACATGGAAGAAAATTGTACAAACATGATGGCTTGACTCCAAAAAAACTTTCATCCGAAGCCTCATCCTTGCATCAGGAATTTCTTTATCGCTTTTTGTTTCTGGATTTATGAACGATGTGATTTGTGTCGCCTCTTTGGCTCTTTGTGTTGACAACGGCTTCACAAAAACGCGTTTGCGGCTAAAATCCTCCCTCTGGACTTCCCATCATCATGTGCGTATCATCATAAATGAACGGACAGCAACATTGCTCACACATACACACGAGTAGAGAGATAATTATGGCTGGACTTGGCGTGAATATAGACCATGTGGCGACTATTCGCCAGGCAAGACGTACCGTAGAACCAGACCCAGTGTGGGCTGCAACGGAAGCCCAGCTTGGAGGTGCTGACTGCATAACATTCCACCTGCGCAAGGATCGAAGGCACATTAACGATCGGGATGCCAGGCTGCTGCGTCAGACTGTCACGTGCAAGTTGAACATGGAAATGTCGCTTGATGAGGAAATAGTGCGCATTGCCGAAGAGCTTGCCTGCACACAGGCAACACTTGTTCCGGAGGGAAGGCAGGAGGTCACGACCGAAGGTGGGCTTGATACCGTCAAGGAATTTGACAGGCTTGCCGAAGCAACCCAGCGCCTGCATGCCAAAAAGATCTTGGTCAGTGCGTTTGTCGATCCGAACGAAGAGCACATAGCCGCCGCAGCCAAGGCTGGTTGCGACGCCGTTGAGCTTCACACAGGCACTTATGCGAACGCCTGGCTGATTGAAGACCAGTTCAAACGCCAGCAGGAACTCGATGCGTGTTTGTCATCCATGGCCCGGGGCATAAAACAGGGGCTTGAGCTTGGGTTGGTGGTACATGGCGGCCACGGGCTGACTTATGACAATGTAGGACCCGTCGCCAGGCTCGAAGATTTCAGCGAGTTCAACATCGGCCACTCTATCATTGCCCGGGCAGTATTCACAGGACTGCGAGAAGCAGTTGCCCAGATGAAAGCCCTTATAGGCTGAGTTGGTTCGCAGGAACACAACTCATATACTGACGCTATCCACACACAAGGCGATGTGATGATTTGTTCATCCAAGGTGGCGGCCCGGCCTTAAATTCCTTATAATGCCCTGAATCACGATAGCTTATTGAGGTAAATGAAATGACTGACAGAATGAAACTTCAAGGCGCCATGACGGCACTTGTCACACCCTTCAGCAATGGACAGGTTGATTACGACGCACTGGGCAAGCTGATAGACTTTCAGCTTGAAAACGGCATACAGGGTCTGGTTCCCTGCGGCACGACGGGCGAATCACCCACGCTGAGCTACCAGGAACACGACAAGGTTATCGAGTTCACGGTTGATCGCGTTGCGGGCAAGGTCCCCATCATTGCTGGTACGGGCTCCAACAGTACCGCCGAAGCCATTGAACTGACGAAGCATGCGAAGAATGCCGGGGCAGCCGCGGGACTGGTGGTCAACCCCTATTACAACAAGCCAACACAACATGGGATGGTGGAACATATTAAGCGGGTAGCCGACCTCGACCTACCAATTGTACTTTACAATATCCCCAGCCGATGTGGCGTTGAGCTGCTGCCTGAAACCATCGTGCGGATGTATGAGGAGATCGAACAAGTCATTGCCGTCAAGGAGGCGACAGGCAAGCTGGATGTGTCCAGTCAGGTTGCCGCGGCGTGTGACATAACTATCTTGTCCGGCGACGATTCCCTCACATTGCCTATCTGCTCCGTCGGTGGCTCTGGGGTCATCAGTGTTCTGGCCAATATCCTTCCCCATGAAATTCGCAAGCTTTGTGATTTCATAACCAGCTTCGATCTTGCCGACGCCACCATGCAGCATCTCAAGCTGTTCAATCTCTGCCGGGGCATGTTTGTGGAGACTAACCCCATTCCGATTAAGGCTGCGATGGAAATGGCGGGAATGATCACGAACGAGCTACGCTTGCCTCTCTCGCCGCTGAGCGAGAATCTGCGCCCGGCCCTGCGAATGCAGCTGGAAGAGTTCGGCGTGAAACTGAAATAACCTATTCACAATCCAGCCTTGTCACATATGCATCAATGACTGCGACTGCACAATTTTCCGGCGTTTTTGCTTGACTGAAATCTGGGCCTTCCGTATAAAGTCTTACCGCCTGAGGGCGACTCCCCTTCCGCGGAAGCCAGCTTTCCTAAATGAGAATCCCGGAAGTACTCTACTAGATCCTGGAGAATAAGATGCAAGCTGAAATTGTAGACATACTGAAAGCTAAGCTAGATCAAGCCAATCTTTTGAAGCTGCAGGCTCTAAATAACCAGGCCCTTTTTGATTTCATCGCCGATGCCGTTGAGTTGTGCGAACCGGATTCTGTCTGGATAGGTTCAGACAGCCCAGAAGACGTCGACTACACCCGCAAGATGGCGTTGGAATCGAAAGAAGAACGAGCCCTGAACATCCCCGGCCACACTATTCACTTTGATGGCCCCCAGGATCAGGGCAGAGACCGAGAAACCACCAAATATCTCGTTCCCGAGGGCGAGGAACTCAGCCAAGCACTGAATCAGGCTCCCCGACGCGAGGGGCTTGACGAAATACGAGGCCTCCTCAAGGGGTCGATGCGTGGCAGGCAGATGGCGGTAAGGTTCCTGACCCTGGGACCCAACAACTCCGAATTCAGCATTCCATGCGTTGAGTGCACCGACTCGTTTTACGTGTCCCACTCGCTGAACCTGCTTTATCGGCTCGGGTACGAAGAGTTCAAGCGTCTGGGACCCAAGGCAACCTACTTTTCGATTCTGCACTCCAACGGTCTTGTTGATGAGCGGAAAGTCAGCATCGAGGTCGACAAGAAGCGAGTGTACATCGACTACTCGACCGATACCGTCTTCGCCGTCAACACACAGTACGCTGGAAGTACCGTTGGCCTCAAAAAGCTGGCGCTTCGTCTGACCATCAGAAAGGCAGACCGAGAAGGATGGCTGGCCGAGCACATGTTCCTCTCGGGCGTGTACGGGAAGAACGGAAGAAAAACCTACCTGGCCGGTGCTTTCCCCAGCGCCTGCGGAAAGACATCCACGGCCATGCTTCCGGGCGAAACCATTTTGGGCGACGACATCGCATATTTCCGCGAAGTCAATGGCGAATGCATGGCAGCCAATGCGGAATCTGGCATCTTCGGAATTATCCAGAATGTAAACGCCGATGATGATCCAGCGATATGGGACGTCCTCAACAAGCCCGGAGAGGTGATATTCTCAAACGTGCTGATCAAGGACGGCAGGCCCTACTGGCTGGGCATGGGCGAAGAGCCCCCCGCCGATGGAGAGAACTTTATCGGGCAGTGGCACAAAGGCATGAAGGACGATAAGGGAGCCGAGATCCCCTGTGCACACAAGAACGCACGCTATGCCGTGACACTTAATGCTCTTAAGAACTGCGATCCTGAACTCGATAATCCCGCCGGGGTGAAACTTTCTGGCATCATGTACGGAGGTAGAGATGCAAAGGCCTACGTTCCCGTGCAGGAGAGCTTCAGTTGGGATCACGGCATCGTCGCCTATGGGGCCGCCTTGGAAACTGAAACCACCTTTGCCACAATCGGCAAAGAAGGCGTGCCCGAAATCAACCTGATGAGCATTCAGGACTTCGTGGCAATTTCGCTGGGCAAGTACATCAACAACAATCTTGCTTTCGGCAAGAAACTTGAAAACGCACCGCGGATTTTCGGCGTGAATTACTTTCTCAGAGACGAAAACGACAAGTTTGTCAACGGTATTCGTGACAAGCACGTCTGGGTGAAATGGATGGAACAACGCATTCATGACGAAGTCGCCTGTCGCGTCGCCCCGACGGGAAAAATCCCTTGCTTTGAGGATATCCAGAGGCTCTTCAAGCAGGTGCTTAACAAGGAATACACGCTCGACGATTACATCAAGCAGTT
>CAZWAT010000011.1:0-28520 GCA_964632015.1 uncultured Planctomycetaceae bacterium | reverse complement strand
TATTGCGATGAGCATCTTGCGGATGAAGGTCTGATGACCCGCAAGCCCATAAGGAGCAAACTGTGGGAGGATGTCGAATTCGGGTGGCGAATCGCAAAGGCGTCGGCGGATCTTGACATCGGTCAGGCAATCGCGGTGCGTGAACTTGACATCATTGCCGTCGAGGCGATCGAAGGCACTGACGCCATGATCCGACGGGCGGGAAGGCTCTGTCGCGTCGGAGGCTGGACACTCATCAAGGTCGCTCGCCCCAATCAGGACATGCGATTCGACGTGCCCACCGTGGGACCGGCGACCATACGCAATCTGAAAAACTCGCATTGCTCGTGCCTGGTCATCGAGGCGGGCAGGACGATGATCGTCGACAAAGCGGCGACATTGGAACTGGCCGACAAACTCGATATCGCCGTCATGGGCATCAGGTCGGACAGGCCCCTGCCGCGACCGCTCAACACCCAGTGACAACTATATCTCGCACAGTGGCTCGTTCATGACAGCCTGTATATGCCCCTGGGCGTCGTCAACATGTTCCTGTGCGCCATAAACCGCTATCCATGCGCTACCCTCGGCGCCAAGAACGCCGCCCCCTGCCGCCAGTTCCGCCGACGCACCTGACAGAAGCGATATCGCATCGAGTTCACAAAACGCCCTTCCCGGAAGGGTCAGCATCCGCGGGCCTTGGGCAACGGTACTGTTGAGAAGCTCGGCAATATCGTCTATCCCCACGCTGACCCGCTTTTCAACTCCGACGGGACATATCATTGTCGCCCTTTTTCCCACGACGGCTGTTATGCCCGCCGTTGCCGTTCCACCCTCGGGATGCCCAATCAGAACGGCGCATCTGCCGGTCTCAAGTTCAAAGGCGTTGGCGCCCTTAAGAATCACGTCGCCACATTTCAAATCGCCAACCACATCGAAGATCTGCTTGCCCTTTTGCCACTTGCCATCCACAAGCACCACATCGCCGGCAAAAGGCACACCCGAACCTTTGCTTCCGGGCGCAAGCACATTGCCACGACAGAACCCCAGACGCGAAAAACCTTCCATCTGCCCGGTGGCCTTGAGCACCTCTTCAGCAATATACCCGTTGGTGGTTCCCGCAACGATCACCAGCGTGCCCTTTTCAAGCACCGGTTCTATGGCTGGATGCTTAAGCATCGCCCTGGCGATGAGCCTCTTTCCGGCTGCGGTGGTAAGAACGAATTGCTTCAGGCACTCAAGTTTGTCAGTCATTCATAACTCCTTAGTCGTAATAGAGAATTGTAACTGCTATTGAACCGCCTTTCTCTGGTTTTTTATAATGTGAACTCGAAGGGGACGATGTACACCCCGACCAGTTCGGGGATGGGAGTTTATCTGGATGTTTTCGAAGAATAACAGGACCCGTCTTATCATTTCGGGTCTGGTCGAGAATTCGAGTATCAAGCCCTCTCTCTATCGTCTTGCGCAGGAGCTGCGCCTCACCGGCTGGGCTCGCATGGAAGACGACAAGGCAATCATCGAAGTGCAGGGCGAGACCCACAGCATCGAAACCTTCACAACACGGCTGCAAGCACTGCTGTCCACACGCACAACCAGCGTGGTTAAAAGCAAACTGCCCCTGAACATGAAGGAAAAGGGCATGTTCAAACTGCTTGAGGGACACGGCCGCCTGCAACATGCAACACCCGCTGATACAGGCATTTGCGACGAGTGCAAACGTGAACTGCACGACCCGTCCAACAGGCGGTTTGGCGATCCGTTCATCATGTGCAACTGCTGCGGACCCAGGTACACCATCACCACCGCTGCGCCTGTTGAACGATCCACCAGCACCATGTCGGGCTTTGCCATGTGCAGGCGGTGCCGGACCGAATACGAAGACACCTCCAACAGACGATATCACATGGAACATATATCCTGCCCACGATGCGGGCCTGTGGCGAGGTTGATCGATTCAAGCGGACAGCACATCTCGACCACAGACGCCGTGAAAGAATCCGCCCGTCTGCTGGCGTCGGGACGGATAATCGCCATCAAGGGAATCGGCGGATATTACCTTGCATGTCGGGCCGATGACGATTACGCCGTGCGAAGGCTCAGGCGAAGAAAAAAACGCGACTTCAAACCGTTCACTGTCATGGTCAAGGACGCCGCGTCCGCCAAATCCATTTGCAGGGTCGATGCCTCGGCAGCCGAGGCGCTGCAAAGCCCCGCCAGGCCCGTCGTCATCATGCCCACATCAGCAGCAATACCCCGCCTGCCTATGTTCGGAACCTCCGCCGACGGAAAAAGCCTCTACAGTCATATCGTGCTCTCGAAGCCTGCCCGAAGGTGCGTGCGACTGGCTGCACCAGTAGCCGAAGGACTTGACGCGGTGGGTGTGATGCTTCCGGCGACAGGGCTTGAGGTGCTGATCTTCGACAAGCTCGACGAGATCCGCAAACCCCAAATACGCGACCCCTGGCCCCCGCCACTGGTGATGATCCCCGCCAATTACACCGATGAGCCCGTGGTGAAGGATGACGAATCCGCATGCGCCCTGCTTGGCGGAATTGCCGATGCGATTCTGACCCACGACCGCCCCATTGAACGCCGACTGGAACACACCGTGCTTCGTTCTTGCGATGATGGCGATATCCGCACGGTTGAACGTGGGCTTGGCACCACCCCCACTCCCGTCGAACTTGACTGCCTTGACCCAGACGGGCCGACGGTTCTGGCGGTTGGGGGCGAAATCGATAACGCAATCTGTCTGCTTCGCGGAAACACCGCCCTTCTGGGTGAACACATCGGAGATATGCGCGACGGCAGAACATACAGGCATTTCATAAACACCATACGCCACTTCGAAGACCTGTTCGACGCTGCCCCCCAGGTGATTGCCGCCGATTGCGAGCCTTGGTTCCTTTCAAGCGAATACGCTCTTCGCCGGTGGCGAGGACAGATCGTCGCAAGAGCCTCCGCCCCGCTTGTGCGGGTGCATCACCATCACGCCCACGCAGTGTCTTGCCTTTCCGAAAACGGAATAACCACCCCCGCCGTGGCGATAGTCTGCGATGGCGGCGGACGGGGCGCGGACGATACCGAGTGGGGATGCGAAATTCTGCGGGTTCACGATAACGGATTCGACCGGCTTGGACATCTCATCAGCACGCCGCTTCCGGGCGGAAACACCACCTGCACGCGAGAGATATGGCGAAGCGCGCTTGGCATACTGCACGAGACCTTTGGCGCGCCGTGCATCGATCACCTAAGGGCCAGGCCCCTGAAGGTTCCTGCTTTTGTGCTGATCCGTGCAATGGAAATGATCGAGCTTGACACGCACTGCACCCCGTCGGGCGCGCTTGGTCGATGGTTCGACGCAGCGAGTTGGCTTACAGGGCTCGCCCGCGCCAACACGTATCCCGGCGAGGCGGCGATGAAGCTGGAGTCGGCAATTACGCCCGGTATTAGAGATGTTTATATGTCCACCATTTCCACAGACGGGCCGTTCGTGATGGATCCCCGCGCGATGATGGAGGGCATTATCAGCGACCTGACCAGCGCAAAGGAAATTGGCGTCATCGCGGCGAAGTTTCACAATACCATCGCCAAGCTGGTTGGGGACGCTGCCATACGGGCCGCCGAGGCATCTTCTGTTGACACCGTCGCCTTGAGCGGAGGATGCTTTTCAAACAGATACCTGACGCGCAAACTCACCGACGAGCTTACCAGCGCGGGCTTGCGGGTCGTTCGCCATCGCAATGTGCCCACCGGCGCGGGAGGACTGGCGCTTGGGCAGGCGATTATCGCCGCTCGCAAATTCCGCAATCGGTGAAGAGAATAATCGACCCAGGCGAAGCGACATCCCACCAGACTCTTGGCCGCTTCGTCGGGCTTTAGTAGACTATGGGCAATGTTTGAATATTGGAAAGCCCATCCCTGGCAGCGGCGCATAACAACCGCCACAATCACGGCACTGGTGGCAATGGTGACGGTTGCAGTCATGTTGCCGAGCATCAGGACCCACATGGTGCTGCGCAAACTCGGCACCGATGACCCAGCAACCAGATCGGCGGCTATGCAATGGGGCATCGAACTTGCAGCCAGCGATGAGCGGGTAGTGAATATCCTGCAAAACTCACTTGAGGATGAAGATGATCTGCGTTTCGCGGGCATAGTGACAATTCTGCGGGCGGTAGGAAGGTTTGATCCGCCACCCAATGCGGATATTCATGATCGCCTTCACTGGGTCGCCCTGAGCACATCATCGCCGTCGGCCCACGCGTCGCGCAGGTTGTTTTTGCATGACATGATCCGCGGGGGTAGAGACAACGTGCACGTCCGTCGAGGCCTGAATCTTGCCGCCAAGGACGACGCGCCCTACGTGCGTGAGGCGTCGGCGATTCTCGCGGCAAGACTTAAAGATTGGGCCGTGCTGTCAGACTTGTCGAATGATCGCGACGCCCGTGTTCGAGGCTCGGCAGCACTGGCTGCGGGGTTCGCCGGTGCGCAGATTCTCGCGCCAACTCTTGCGGGGCAACTCCACTCGGAACAAGACCCCCAGGCTCTTGCCAACCTGCGACATGCCCTTGTGTTGCTCGATGCGCCCGGATCTGCCAACATTCTGGGCAATGCAGCCACGACCGCCTGGATTCAGCGCGATGAACAAGCGCTCGACCAGGCGATGCATTCGCTTGTAATGATTGGCGGCTGCCGGGCTGAAGATGTGGTGACACTGATCGTTGAGGATTGTTCGCGGAATAATGAACCTGCACCACCGTCGGTCATCTCGGCTGCGGGAAGACTCAAAATTCATAGCGCCGAACCGGCCATCAGGAAGGTGCTTCATGACGCGCTCGCCGGGGACGAGCGGATCAAACAGGCCCACATAATTGCCGCGATAGAGTCTGCGGAGGCACTTGAAATATCTATAGGCCCGGAGGTGCTCAAGATATGCAAACATCTCGAAGGCCCCGAAAACATACTGGTTCTGGTCAAGGCGCTCAGATCGCTTGGTAGGCATATGTCGTCGCCCGAAATGTCCCCCGATGAATGCAGGCAGGTGCTTCGACAGTGGTCGCTGCATCGCCCCGATGAAGACAATCACACGGCAATGTCGCTTATCAGCGCTGCTTCCGCTGTGGCGCTTTGGCTGGCAGAGCCATCCGAGGGATTCATGCGCGACATGGATCAACAAGACAGCCTGCTGATCATGAATATCAATCGTGACGCTTCAGCATTCTATGTTTACGCAGCGTTGCAGGGAGCATCCAGCCTCAGCGCCGATTACATCTCATGGCACATCGGTCGCTCGGGTTTGAAGGAGGCGTTCGGGTTGGGCATGTCCCTTGTGCCTGAGCCCGACGACCCACGGACTGACGCACACAGCAAGCAGCCCAGGATTTATGGGGAGTACGTCATGCAGGCCGGCGCGATGATGATCGCCTTGTCCGCTCAAGATGACGTCCGGGAGGCGGCACTGACCAGACTGATGGCAAGGGCTACCGGCGGATATGTTGGCATTCGTCCGGCTTGGCCCGATCTGCATACATACGATTGTGCCCTGGCGTTGCTTGGCCAGGCCGAGTATGTACCAAGGGTGCGTGAGCTGCTTACCAGCGGGACGTTCCCCGTGCGCCGGGCAGTGGCAACGCTGTCGCTCACCGGTGACAGGTGGGGCCTGGATTGGCTGCTTGGCGACGCACAGTCAACACCATCGCAGGTGGCCTGGTTGATGCGGAATACCACTACCGGCGAGGTGCTGCGGGAGGTAGCGACCCAGGTGCCCTCCATCGATGATTGGGCGTCGGAGAACCTGCGATTGTGGCAGGCGAAACTCGCCCAGGATTACTACTTCATCAACAGGGAGAAAATAAGATTAGATCCGGCGCGATAGCATCCTCGGCGACAGGCATTGCCCGCTCATTGCCCACGTGGGCAAAGGTGTTCGCCGACATGTTGCTGCCACGCGTCTGTACCGGCTGTGGCCGAAGGTGCCCAGATGACCCCGTGTGCGTAGACTGCAGCAGGGAGTTGCTCAAACTCATCGCCCAACCCTGGTGCCCAAGATGCGGGAGCACGCTGGGAAAGAACATCCCCGCCAGCGATGAAGGGTGCGTGTTCTGTCCTAACCCGCTGGGCAGGTTCGAGCAGGTGATTCGGCTTGGCTCGTATACCGGGGTGCTTCGAAGGGTGATAAGGGAGTGCAAGTTCCACAGGCAGTTGGGCGTGCTTGATCGGCTGATAGACTGGCTTACGCAGGCGGTGGTTTCGCGATGCGACACGAGAGACTTCGACATCGTGATACCCGTGCCGATGCACTGGCGCGAGCGCATATGGCGCAACCAGAATTTCGCCCGCATGATCGCCACCGGCGTCGCGAAGCAACTTGGCGTCGCCCTGGGTCACGAGCTTGTTCGCGTCAAGCATGTTCCCCGGCAGGCGCTGCTGAGCAGGACAATGCGCATAAAGAACCTGCAAGGCGCGTTTGGCGTTCGAGGCGGATCAACTGTTTCGGGGGCGAGAATCCTGCTGATAGACGATGTGACGACCACGGGCACAACCGCCAATGAGTCGGCAAAGGCACTGCTGCATGCCGGGGCCACCAAAATCACCCTCGCGGTTCTGGCGAAAACGGACAGACATCGGGTCATAGATCCCACCCCGGAAAACGCGGCGATGCCCTGACAGCTTCGAATGGCACTACCGCAAACACCAAATGCCTTCTCCATCTTTTCGGAGCGGTCCTCAGCCGGGATACTATTGGATATGTCAAGTATAATTCTTCACATTTATCCTTTTGCCATATAACCACTTGCACCCACATATGTTACGTCACGCGTGGGGAGGCTGAACTTGGGCGTCGAGGATAAATCCAGGATAAACGTCTCCGGCCAAGGATAAATGAGGATAAATGAGGATAAATCTAGTATAAACGTCTCCGACCAAGGATAAACGAGGATAAATGAGGATAAATTTAGGATAAACGTCTCCGGTTTTGGTATAAATAGGTAAAAACGTCTCCAATTCAGAGGATAAATGTCTCCGGATTCCGGATATCATTGAACAGATATCACGATTTCAGCCCCCAAGGGTACACAGTAGCATCAAATGCAGGGAAACGTGGTATCTATGCCCAATGTCCCCCGTTGCCTGATCAGGCAGGCCTCATCAAGGCCAGAAGCTGTTGATCGCCCACAGCACCGCCCCAAGCACGATCACTCCACCGGCCATATAACCCAGCAGCTTGATCGTTTCGAGAGGAATAGTACGTGGGCTCTTTGCCCGCAAGGTTTTATAGACTATCGCCACCGCAGCCAGAAGCGGCCACAGCAGCCACAACTGCGCGTATGGACCCAGCATTACCGGATACTTGAAAAAGTCTATCATGCGCCCACCCCCCGAGCCTTTGAGTTGATGAGCACCAGCATTAACGCATCGAATATGCACAGCAGATTCAGCATTCCTGCCACCCCACTGTACACTCGCGCGATTACGTCTACCGGGGCGACCAGCGCCAGCCCGCGACGTGCAAGCACCATATCCCTTGCATCGCGATACCACTGATGACGATTGAAGTCGTCTTCAGAAGTAACAAGGGTCTGACCGACCTCTTCGTTCACATCGGACATGACGGACTGTTGCCACCGCCACGTAACGAGGCCATGGGTTCCCGTGAGCATTTCAGCGATGAACCACATGGGTTCGGCTTCACGGTCAACAGTCATCACGCCGCCCATACCGATACCCGCCCAGAACGTCGCCGCGATAACAACAAGTATTATCAACCCGCGCACACGCTGACCGATGAATATGTGCCCCATGCCCGGAACCAGCCACGCCAGCGCGGCGGCTACTAAGGCTTTGAACTTTATATTATTGTCTTTCGTCACCCAGAACCTCAACAAGGTCGCCGGCGAGGCGATTATCTCCACTCGCCCGCGCCCCGAACCCAGGTCAAAACGGACAAGTAGTATAACCTCACTGCCCGTCTGACAATAGGCAGATTGAAAAATGTCTTTCGTCCACCACCTGTTTGAAAACTGTTTTTCATGGAAAAACCCATTCGTGCTGCTATCCTAATTGTTCTGCCTAATCCCCCGAGACGCCAATGAAATGTCGTTTCGGGGCAGGTGAATGCATGTTCACCGCATAGTGTGACATGACTTCGGCGTGTGATTTTTACCGGCGCGTTGGCTCGGGGCCAACGGAATCGGTCTGATGCAGGAGCAAAGCACCGCATGAACATAGTTGTAATGAAATTCGGCGGATCGAGCCTGGCCGACGCGAAGAAGATTCGCTCCGCCGCGGGGAGGGCTATTTCCGCGAGAAAAGCTGGAAAACAGGTTGTCATGGTTGTCTCAGCAATGGGAGACAGCACCGACCATCTTGTCGATCTTGCAAGAAGGGTCGCGAAAGATCCACCAAAGCGAGAGATGGATCAGCTTCTGGCGACCGGCGAACAGGTGACCATCTCGCTTATGGCGATGGCGCTTGAGCAGATGGGCGCACAGGCCATCAGCTTCACGGCTGCACAAATAGGAATGCTCACCGACGATGTTCACACCAAGGCTCGCATAAAATCCATAAACGCCAAAAGGATTCACGAGCAGCTTGACTTGGGCAAGATTGTTGTGGTGGCAGGCTTCCAGGGCGTCACCCGCGAAGGCGCTATCACTACGCTCGGACGAGGCGGAAGCAACGTCACGCTTGTCGCCATCGCCGCCGCGCTAGGGGCCGAATGCGAAAACTATACCGACGTGGACGGTATCTTCACCGCCGATCCGAGAATCGTGCCCAACGCCAGAAAAATCAACTACGTCAGTTACGAAGAGATGCTCGAACTCGCAAGCCTGGGCGCTAACGTGCTGCACAACCGAGCCGTAGAATTCGCAAAAAAGTACAACGTCCCCATTCACGTGAGGAACAGCAACAACAACAGAAAAGGAACCTTTATCGTGGCAGAATCGCAAGACATGGAACGCATCGTCGTCAGTGGAGCCGCCTTGAAAGACAAGGTGGCGGGTGTGACGCTGCGAGGCGTCAGCGACAAGCCCGGAATCGCGGCAAGAATCTTCCACACGCTCGCCAAGCAGAATATCGTCATCGATGACATCGTGCAGACGATCTCTGAAGACAAAACCGCAACGGTCTCGTTCACCGTCGACCTGGGCGAACTCGCCGACGCGAAGAAGGTTGTCGAAAATCTTGCCAGCAGGATAGGCTGCCAGGTCATCTACGAAGACCACCTTGCCAAGGTCAGTATCGTCGGCGTCGGAATGAGAGTGCACACCGGCGTTGCGGAACGAATGTTCTCTTCATTGGCCGACGCGGGAATCAACATCCACAAGATCACCACCAGCGAGATAAAGATCTCCTGCTTCGTCGATCGCAAGAAGGGCAAAGAGGCCCTGCGACTTGTGCATGACACCTTCAACCTGGGCACCAGGCGAACGCCCAAAAAGAAAACCAGCTAAGCACCATAATGGACAGGCGAGTCCCCTCCAGGCGAATGACTGATTCTCAGCGCCGCGCGAAATATCGCGCGCGTAAGGCGGCTATCTTCGCCGCTACCCTCTGCGCAGTCATCGCCCTGGCGCTGCTGGATCGCCTGGGGCTTTTCGGCGTCAACAGGTCCGGCGATTGGGACATCTATCATGATAGAACATTCACAGTCGCCAGGGTCATCGACGGCGACACCATAGTCCTTGACATGCCAGATGGCGAATCCCGCCGCACAACGGTTCGGTTGTGGGGTGTGGACACGCCCGAAACCGTCAAACCTAACCACCCTGTGGAGCACTTCGGGCGTGAGGCAAGCAGGTTTACCGCCTCTACGCTGAAGGGGCACAAAGTCCGCATTGAACTTGAACAATCGTCAACCCGCGACAAGTACAACCGACTTCTCGCCTTCGTATATCTGCCTGACGGGGGCATGCTCAACCGCATGCTGATCGCCCAGGGGTTCGGTTATGCTGACCCCCGCTTCAAACACGCCTTCAGCCGCGAGTTCGACCAGTTGCAGAAAAAAGCCAGGGCTTCGGGGATTGGCCTTTGGAAGGATGTCACAGACGAGGAACTACCACACTACCTGACCGGAAAGACGAAGGAGAAAAAGTAGCTCCGCTAAACGCCTCGCCCGATCACTCGCTACCGACGATTCTTATCGAGTTCTTGCCGCTCCTCTTTGCCGAAACCAGTCCCTCATCAGCGCTTTGAAGAAGTTCGGCGCAGCTTCTACCGTCACGGGGATATGACGCCAACCCGCCGGAAATAGTCAACATGCCCACCGCGTTGGGTCCAAGCGAAGGGAAGCTGTGACCATTGACCGCCTCACGAAAACGATTCGCCAGAACCACCGGACTTTCAGGAGGTTGACTGTTGGCCTGGCGAGGCTGGGCGTCCCAGAAGAGCACCGCAAATTCATCGCCACCAATTCTTGCAACGATATCGTGACTGCGGGTTATTTCACGCATCAGCATGGCCGTCTCTTTGAGAATTTCATCTCCGACCGCGTGGCCGTAAGAATCGTTGTACTGCTTGAAGTTGTCAATGTCGTACAGAAGAAGCGTTACCCGGGCATTTTTGTCGCGATTGAGTATCTGCTCGGTCAGGTGATAAAAATACCTGCGATTATATGCACCGGTCAGATCGTCAGTCACTGCAAGCCTATGCAGGGCGCTGGTGCGCCTGGTCGAACGCTCAATCGCCATGGCGATTTTCTGAAGATCGTCGCAGAAGCGCCTCTCCCCCACCTCGATGGGCCTGGAAAGGCAAAGTTTCCCGCAGCGTCCTTCTTCCTCAAGCGATATGGCGACTGCCGATTCGTCCGCAACCACCTGCGATTCAAACCAGCGGGCGCCCTTGTCGAGCTTTCGCCCCACCAGTTGGGCCAGACGCGGCTCCAGGTTCGCCCTGGTCCGCACGGAATCTATCAGCCAGACGATTTCGTCCGCGCTTAACTGCAACGTTGGCTCGACCTGAGGCTTGATGTATTCGCCGATATACTGGTTCAACTCGCCCTTGTCAGGGGGATACAGCAGGTAATCATCCAGCGGGCCGGGCGTCAGGGGCGCAATTTGGACCTCTTGCCAGGGGTGGCAAAGCCCGATGAGCCTGGCGTCAGGCTGAAGTCTTCTGACGGCCCGACACAGACTTTCGTAATCCTTGTCGCCCCCCCACAACATCACCACCGGAAAGCTCCTCCTGCCCATTTCGCAAAGGGCATCATACGGGTCGCTCATCGAAGTCAGTTCGCCATCTCCACAGGCGTCGGCGACCTGCTTGCTGATAGCGGGCTCTGCTACGAGCAATATCCCTCTACCGCTCATTACTCATCCTCCAGCAATGCCGAAAGTTCCTCCGGCGTAAGCAGATTGCGAGAATTGCTGGAAGCGTAGCGATTGTCAACCTTCTTGACGCGCTGGCGGGTAGGCTTGACATGAGCGGCAACAGGCTTGACCGTGGGCTTGTCCTCCATTTCAGCAACCTCGGGAACAGCGGGCACGGGCTCTGGTGTGGGCGGCGTCTCGGCCTTCGCCTTACCCCGCTCGCAAACGAGGCTCTTTATCGCATCAGGCAACTGGGCCCGGCTCATGAGCCTCACCCCGCTGAGATCCTCAATAGTCAACCCGCTATGCAGGGCGCCTATGGCGAAGACCTCCAACCCGCGCGACATAGCGTGTTGAACGAGCTTAAGATGCCTGTGGCCAAGCATACGCAGATCAACCACAAGGGCAATTGTCGGCTTGACCAGAATCTCGGCAAGGGTTTCGTAGGCACTTGGAACGCGCACAGTATCAACATGCTCGCGCAGATCCTGCAACTCCTGAGCGCCGGCAAGGGCGTCGCAGGATAGAATCACTACCCTCGGACGCGGTTTGTCTTGTCCAATATCCACGAAATGACCTGCCTCCCTGGCGGTTCTCCTGTCGGCATTCAGATTACCTCATAAACGCAATTCCGACAAGATGTAAAGATGCCGCCAAGAAAGACCGGCCCGGCCCATACGGTGATTACCTGACATGATACGACATCGCCCGGGGGATGCATCCGAGCTGCAATCAGTTCGTATTTTCTTTGTCGCCAAGAAGATGGTTGCTGTATGCGCGATAGATTTCGTCGTCGCCGGCGAGTTCCCGCAACGACTTAGCGTGACGCCGGGCTTCATCGGTGTTCCCGAGACTATTGTGAATATAGGCGGCAATGAACGGTAGCAACGGATCAGGATCTTCAAACTGATATCCGTTGATGATCCGTTCGAGGCGCGCGAGTTGTGAGTCAATCACCTTCACATCGACCATAGAGGGTATGTCCAGACGGGTTTCCATGATCGGCGGGAAGGCGGCCATTGCCTCTCGCATTTTCAATGCCGACGACATCGGCTCACCCGCGGCGAAGTAGGCGAGGCCCATTCCCACGTGAGGCAGCGGATTGGATCGGTCATACACATGCGCCAGGCGATACTGGTAAACCGCGTGATAGTAATCGCCAACCTTCAGACGACGATCCGCCTCGGCGATGGTGACATTGAATTCATCCTTCGCCCCCCCCGTGAACCGCCGAAGAATTATCGTGCCTTCACGCTCTTCAAAGGCGGGATTCTCTGCCCTGAGAGCTTGCTCCTCGGCCAGGAGAATATCCTCGGGAGTTTCTTCCTGGCGGTTCTGATCGCTGAATTCTCGCAACAGATCCAGGTAAACGTTCTGCCCATCGCCTGGAACAATTCTTGGGGCGGGCTCGGGCGGAGCGTCAAAAGGCAGTTGACCGGTCTGTGTCTCCCGCTCGGTGATGGATGCGTCAACCAAGGCCGAGACATCCACACTTGGGTCGATTCTCCTGGTCATTTCAAGCGACCAGAGGTCTTCGGCAAGCGCGACCCTGTCTTCGGGCGTGACTATATCAAGCATGACTCCGGTTGACGTTGAATCCAGACGTTGCCCCAGACGAGTAATCGGCAGCGGCTCATCGGACACCAGCCCGGGCAACAGTTGAGGAGCGGTTCGCGCATCCCTTGCCATCCGCGGCGTCACATCGATGGGAGCACGCTCGATCGGCGTGGAAAGCAACCTGCCATCCGCGCGAGGAACAATGGGACGATACTGGGCGGTGGCCTCGACAAAAAGCCTGCTTGAAATACCCGCGTGAATTGCATCGGATCGGGGAATGCTGCTACCAGGCTGGTTCAAACCCGCAGAAATCGCCCGCGGACCGACAATCGTCCTGCTTGGCGCATAATAAGGAGTAGGTGCAAGCACCTGCCCTCGCTGAAGATCCTGCAAGCCAACCGACCTGCCTATAAAACCGCTCATGCCCGCGGAGGGAACATCGATACGAAATTGATTAGATCCGGCATAAGGTACAGGCCCACGAAAATTGCCAAGCCCGCTCACCTGACCAGTGACATAAAGCTGACTCTCAATGTTGTATGCGCCGGCGTCCATTCTGGTGCCGGCGTTCGAGCCGCCGCTGCCTACACGGGGGTTGCTGTCAAGCGCGTTGCCCTGTTGCACAGGCCTGGGTTGAACCCGGTACACCTGCGCAAAAGCTGGACTGATCGTAAGGGCGACAATCCCCGCCAGAATTGTGCGAAGCAAACTGTTTATCATTCTGCACCTCCGCCGGGCATCAGATCGACCGCGCCGTGAGCACTCACGATCAACAGGTCATTGATCAAGCCCATCCTTCTTCGAACATAAGCAACCCGGACGGCAGGACGTATAGTTACCACAGTCGATGCTCTTACGCAATCGCCACCGCAACGGTATTGCGCTTCTTCTAGGTTTGGCGCGAGCGTGTCTCACAACGCCCCCACCGCGTACTGTCCGGGTTCTTTTCATTGCCTGCTCCACGAAAACCTGCCAAAAGCACTCTTCAACAGGCTATTTCTATATCGGTTAATTTCGTTTTCCTCTCCTATAACATTATATACGAATGCAACCAACCGGAAGATGCAGCCGGATTTTGCCGATGTATTCCTTATGATACTTAAGGATCGGGCTTTGATTGTCGAAATGAGCCCCGAACAACCCAAACATCGACTGGAGTAACATGCGACCTCTGCGAACATTTACCATAGAGCCCTCACTTCCAGCAGAACTGAAGCCGCTGCTTAACCTGGCCCACAATCTGTACTGGTCGTGGCATGGGGATGCAATTGACATCTTCCGAAGACTCGACCAGGAAAACTGGGACGCCTGCTATCACAATCCCGTCGCAATGCTGGGACGGATAAACCAGGCACGCCTTCTGGATGTGGCGCAGGATGAGGGATTTCTCGCCCACCTGAGCAGGGTCGATCGCGAATTGCAGGACTATCTCCGGCGCCCGGGATGGTGGGACAAGACCTACGGAGAGTCGAAATCCCCGCAAATTGCGTACTTCTGTGCAGAGTTCGGTATCAGCGAATGCCTTCCCATATACAGCGGCGGACTGGGTGTTCTGGCGGGTGACCATCTCAAGAGCGCTTCTGAACTTAACCTTCCGCTCGTGGCCGTGGGCATGCTGTATCAACAGGGCTACTTCCGACAACGACTGAACGCCGACGGGTGGCAATTGGAACTGTTCCCAAGGAACGATTTCCACAACATGCCGCTGGAAATGGTGCGATCCAAGGACTCGACCCCTCTGATGATCCAGGTGGAAATGGGCCAGAGAATCGTCCATCTGCAGATATGGAAGGCCAAAGTCGGAAGAATCACGCTGTACCTGATGGACAGCAACGTCAATGAAAACTCCCCCGAGGATCGACATATCACCGCCCAACTCTACGGTGGCGACCAGGAGATGAGAATCCGACAGGAAATCATCCTCGGTATCGGTGGGGTCAGAATGCTCAAGGCCCTGGACATCGAGCCAAAAGCATATCACATGAACGAAGGTCATTCCGCGTTCCTGGGCCTGGAGCGAATCCGTGTCCTGATGAAAGAGCATGCCATGTCTTTCGATGAGGCACTGGAAATTGTCACCACCAGCAATGTGTTTACCACACATACGCCCGTCCCGGCGGGGAATGACGCCTTCGAACCTTGGCTGATCGACAAGTACTTTTCGGCGTATTGGCCTCAACTGTCACTACCAAGAGAGCGATTCCTCGCAATGGGAAGACAGGATCCAAACAACAAGGACGAACCAATGAGCCTGACCGTGCTGGCGCTGCGCCTCAGCGGATACCGCAACGGCGTGAGCAAACTTCACGGAACGGTCAGCCAGAAACTCTGGGCGTCAGTCTGGCCCGGAAGCCCCGTGGCGGAAGTCCCAATCGCGGGTATTACAAACGGTATTCACACTAGAACGTGGCTAAGCCATGATATGGCAGAACTTTACGATCGCTATCTCGGACCCGGCTGGCACGAAAAGGCAGTCGACGGCTCGCCATGGAAGGGTGTCATGGCGATTCCAGATACCGAACTGTGGCGCACCCATGAACGCAGACGCGAAAGATTGGTCGGATTCGCCAGAAGAAGAATGGTGCAGCAGCTTCAGAAACGCGGCTCGGGCGCCAGCGAAATCGCCTCGGCAGAGGAAGTCCTTGATCCTGAAGCACTTACAATTGGTTTCGCACGCCGTTTCGCAACGTACAAAAGAGCGAACCTCATACTCAGCGACATGAATCGACTCGCCAGGTTGCTCCACAATCCTAAAAAACGCGTCCAGATCATCTTCGCCGGTAAGGCCCATCCGCGCGACAACCCCGGAAAGGACCTTATCAGGCAGATCATACACGCAGCCAGGCAGGAAGGTTTTAGGCATTCGATGGTCTTCCTTGAAGACTACGACATGAACGTCGCGAGGTATCTCGTCCAGGGCGTGGATGTCTGGATGAACACACCACTGAGACCGATGGAGGCCTCTGGAACCAGCGGAATGAAGGCGGCCGCCAATGGCGCGCTGAACCTGTCAATTCTCGACGGCTGGTGGGACGAAGGATATGACCCATCCGTCGGGTGGGCTATAGGATCGGGCGAGACATATGACGACCTGGAGTACCAGAACGCCGTCGAGGGCGAAGCGCTGTATGATCTGCTGGAAAAAGAGGTTATACCGCTCTTCTACGAACGCGGAAGCGACAAGCTTCCCCGCGGATGGATTGCCCGGATGAAGGCTTCGATGTCCATACTGGGTCCGGCGTACAACACCAACCGAATGGTTCGCGATTATGCCCAGAAGTTCTACGCCCCCGCCATCGAACGATGCGACCAGATGTCAGCGGACAACATGCAGCTCGCGCGGGAACTGAGCAACTGGAAACAGAGAATTCGCCAGCACTTCGACGACGTGAAGATCGAAAGCGTTACCGACTCCATGGAGCAGATCGGCGCCAAGGTCGGTAAAGATATTCATGTTGAAGCAATAATTACGCTCGGAGCGCTCGAACCTTCTGATCTATTAGTCGAACTATATTATGGATCTTTAGATGATGATGGTCAGTTGACCTCCGGCACAGCCATCGAGATGGAGATGGTCGGGCAGGAAAACGACCACAGGGTACGATACGCCGTTGACATGCACTGCGCACGGAGCGGAATGACGGGATATACCGTCAGAATTCTGCCTCGACACAGGGCTCTTGTCAGCGGACGCGAGCCAGGCATGATGCGTTGGGCATAACTGGTCTATGCGGAATCTACCCGGACGACTTGGCGATGAAAATTCGCCTCGCGGGTGCGGTAATTCGTCGCCCCATGGGGTTCGGTTTGCTTGACAGACCCACCCCGTATGAATATAGTTGCACGGTTCATAGAGGGCTTGGCGTTGGTCGCCAGGACCAGCCGATAATCTTTGAATGAATAGAGGATATTTTGGTGGCCAAGAAAGGAAGCTCGCGCCAGACTCCAAAGCGCACGACAAGCAAGCCAAAACGGAATACCAAAGCCGTAAAGACTTCTGCCATAAAGACTTCTGCTGCCAAGACAAAAAAGAAGTCCTCACGGAAAACCCACCTCAGCGCTGCTGAGCTGAAGGTTTTTCGCCAGATGCTCATAGAAAAGCGTCACTCATTGCTTGGCGACATGTCAGGCATGGAAGCTGCGGCGTTCCGGTCGAATCGTCATGACAATGGTGGCGAGCTGTCTAACGTGCCCATCCATCCCGCGGACGTCGGCTCGGACAATTATGAGCAGGAGTTCACACTCGGACTGCTTGAAAGTGAGCGATTGATGCTGGCGGAGATCCACGATGCCCTGTTGCGAATCGATGAGGGCACATATGGAATCTGCCTCGGAACGTCCAAGCCGATCAACAAGGCACGTCTTCGCGCCAGGCCATGGGCGAAATACTGCATCGAGTATGCGCGTCTTCTGGAAAAGGGACTTGCTACCCCTCCCGATGACGATGACGACGACGATGACGACGATGACGAGATGGATGTTCAGGAGCAGGATGACGGGCCTGTTGTCGAGGATGACGAGCGCGTAGAGGACGAATCAGAGGATTAGCCTTGGCGATGACATCCGACAAGCCGCACTTCTGGTCGTCTCTGCGTCGGAACATGCCTGCGAACCTAGCATTCAAGAGCCCTCGAGCGATTGTTCTTTTCCTGCTTGTGACCACGGCGAGCCTGGCTGGCGATCTTGTGTCAAAACAGTATGTCTTCGACAGCATCCTTTCGAGCCAGCAGACTCGGCAGGAGCTTGAGGAGGTCGGCCCCTTTCTGCCCGATGACGCGCGCCCGCAGGACGTTCTGCACCTCATCAAGCCAAGACACGTCGCGCCTGGTGTTCAGTGGAGGCTGTCCACAAACAGCGGTATAGTCTTCGGACTCGCCATGCCCCGCTCGCTTGTCGCCGCGGCCACCATCTGCTCCATATTCCTGGTGACGGGTATGTTCGCGTTAAGCTCCAGGCGGGCCTGGGTTGTGCATCTGGCGCTGGCATTCATACTCGCCGGCGCGCTGGGCAACCTCTACGATCGCCTGTTCAGCCTGGTTGAGCTTCCCCTCGACTCGCTCGAGCCCATCCGCTACCACGTCAGAGACTTCATTGACCTGACGAGAATCCGAATCGGCGACATCTATTACAGGTGGATATTCAATATTGCCGACGTCCTGCTGGTTATCGGAGTGGCTGTGCTGATGGTGCATCAGTTCAAAACAAAAAAGACGCGCAAGGAAGAGCCCCAGAGTTGATCGCCCTACCATTGCCAAAGCCCCCGCTTGTCTGGATCGACACCTTCGGCGTACAATACATCTGAATCGCTGATGAATCGCTGACACAAAACAGAAAGATCACGAATGTCATTGCTTGTTACCGGAAGCATCGGAATAGACACTGTCGAAACACCCGCGGGCATCGTCCGCGACACGCTCGGAGGATCGAGCATCTACTTTGCTTATGCTGCGAGTTTCTTTTCACCGGTGCGACTGGTTGGCGTAGTGGGCGAAGATTGCCCAAGCGACTTTCTCGACCCGATGAGGCAGAACCCGCAAATCGACCTGCAAGGGCTGGAAGTGCGCCCGGGATCCAAGACGTTCCGATGGCATGGAAAGTATCATAGTGACGTTAACCTGCGAGACACGGTGGCGGTCGAGCTTAACGTTCTGGGCGAACGCGCACCGAGCATCCCGCAGACCTATCGCGACAGCCGATTTGTGTTCCTGGCCAATACGCACCCCGCCCTTCAGTCACAGCTTCTCGGCGAGTTGAGCGCCCCTCAACTGGTCGTCGCCGACACGATGGACCTGTGGATCAACACCGAGCGAAATGCCTTGATGGATCTTCTGACCAGGCTTGATGGGTTGGTGCTTAACGATTCGGAGGCGAAGCTTCTTACGGGGCTACCCAACGTGATCGCCGCGGGCAGCGAGATCGCCTCTTACGTCAAGAAGTTCGTCGTTATCAAGAAAGGCGAGCACGGCAGTTTGCTTTTCAGCGACAACTCGATGTGCGTCATGCCCAGCTACCCCACCCACAACGTAATCGACCCCACCGGTGCGGGCGACAGCTTCGCCGGGGCGATGATGGGCTACATATCGTCCCAGGGGCGACTTGACGACGAGACGCTGCGAAAGGCGATTGCGTATGGAACAGTGGCTGCAAGCATCGGGCTTGAAGGCTTCTCTCTGAGCAGGTTCATTGCATCGAGTAGAAGCGAAATCGACACCAGGCTTGCGGAATTCCAGGGGCTTGTGCGATTCTGGGCATGAAGTCCAACGGTGATGCCGATGGTGGCAACATTACAATTTGAGTCGGGGGGAGGCAGGGTTCGAATTTACAGATGAGCACTAGAACTTTTCTTGCGCTGGATCTGGACGATGAGGTTCTTGATCGAATCGAGGAGGCGAAGCGACGCCTCCAGGACGAAACCACCGACGATGTGATCAACTGGGTCGAGCGGGAAAATCTTCACGTCACTCTTTCATTCGCCGGTGCGTTGAACGATGCCCAGCTTGCCGAAATATGCTCGCAGGCACACGCGGTTGCGTCCTCGGTAGAGGCGTTCGACTTCGACGTCATAGGCCTGAGCTGCCAACCCACCCAAGGCCGATCGCCGCGGATGATCTGGGCGGATATCCAGGACGGGACCGGAAGATTGACGCTCTTGCAGGAACTGCTCAACGATGTCTTGGGATCCATGGGCCTGCGACAAGAAAACCGTGAGTTCCATCCACATGTAACTCTTGCAAGAATAAAGACCTGCAAAAATTCCGCAGCCTTACGCGACAAGGCTCGGGAACTGTCCATAATGGACTTCGGCGTTCAGCACGCCCACGAGATAGTGGTATACAGCAGCCATCTTTTTCGCACCGGGCCTCAGTATAGACCAGTGGCACGGTTCGAACTTGGCGACTCCGGAATGCTGGAGGATCCATCGCTGTAAGCGTTTTCGGACAGAATTCGAAATTTACCTCCGAAGCGATGTTCAAACGCCAAGCGGGACTATAATAAAGCAGGTTGGAAGCATTAGTCTGAATTTTTAAGAAAATTTGTTTGCTAAGTGGCTTCGGTCAGGTTATGCTGATAATGTTAGGTTCGCTGGAAACAGGATACAGTTCAATAGGAATCATGTCCAATCTGATCGGAATCCTCCCACCGCGCTCTGACTTCTTGGGCCGGAATGACGGCCTCTTTCGAACGACCCCGAAAGGCAGAATGGGTCACGTGCCCTCGTTCAGGAGATGATAATGGGCAAGAAACTTTATGTTGGAAACCTCAGTTACAATGTCACCGATTCCGAATTGCAGGAGCTATTCAGCGAGTTTGGAACCGTGGAAAGCGCCGCCGTCATTCAAGACAGAATGACCGGACGAAGCAAGGGCTTTGGTTTCGTCGAGATGTCCTCAGACGCGGAAGCCCAAGCGGCGATTTCCGGCCTCAACGGCAAGGATCACTCCGGCCGTGCTTTGACTGTCAATGAAGCCAAACCACGTGAAGATCGTGGTGGCGGCGGTGGCGGCGGAAGAGGCAGAGGCGGATACGGTGGCGGTGGCGGCGGAAGACGCTATTAATCACCAACAACCGGACGTTTCAGGGGCCACGAAAGTGGCCCTTTTTTTATGCGCTTCGGGGGAAGGATCGCAATGGCGTTCACGTCAGCTCGCACGTACTTCTCACGCCTTATCTCGGCGAAGGCGCAGGGGCGGGCGATTAACCAGGGAGGTTCCTACAGACCCATGATGCCGCACGAGGCGTAACCCGTCTTCAATGGTTTCAATGCACGCACGTTGAACGTTGGTATGAGATCACCTATCCCCGCGTTGAACGTACAACATCAAGGGCACGATTACCAACCCGACCCGGAAGTACGGGGTCTCGAACATCTTCCACAGGCGATGTTATGCTCCAGTGGGATGGAAGAACACCATCGACTGCACTTCAACGCCATCAATGGCATTGAGTTTGTCGCTGAGTTCCTGAATACCCTTGTCCGTGCCGACCATTTCCAGCAACAGCAGGCCGTTGGGTGACGTTGGGGTTCCTACCTCGTGCAGACCAAGGCGGGTCTTAATCTGTTCGCCAAAGGTCGTCAGAAGCTTCTGAACCTCAACAGCTTCCTTGACCCTGTCAGTGATGTGGACGCCCAGTATCGTATGTTTTTCTTTGGTCATGCTCTGTTCCTTATCGCTTGTATACGAGCACTGTAATCATATTCATCGCGATAGTCCAGAAGAAGACAAAGGGGAGAGAGGGTCAGGAACCTTTTCCCGGCCTTCGATATCAATTGCCTGCTCGCCACAGCAGCACGAAAAAGGTTCCTGACCCCTTTTTGAAAAAGGTTCCTGACCCCTTTTCATGAGATACTCCACCAATTCGTCGATGGGGCAACTGGCGATACCGACATACTTGTCGGCCGCCCCGTAGTAAACGATCAGCCTGCCGTCGATCACCACATTCCCGCACGGAAAGACCACGCCCTCATAGTTGTGGCACCCTTTCATTTCGTATGGCTCGGATGGTTCCAGAATCGCCTCTGCCGTCTTGTGCAGAATTCGATACGGATCATTCAAATCAAGCAGCAGCGCACCCAGGCGGTAGAACCGGTCAAGCCCCACGCCATGATACAGCACCAGCCAGCCGTGCTTGGTCTTAATCGGGGGCGTGTTTCCGCCGATCTTGATTCCCTCCCAATCAAGCTTGGGCATCAGCAGCGGGCGGGTGTTGGAGAGGTCCATCGGGTGGTCTGTCATCGCCAGCCACATGCCCGGGGCGTTATCGCCCACGCTACCCGAAAACGGGCGATGAAGAATCGCGTACTTACCGCCGATCTTCTCGGGAAAAATTATCACGTCATGATCCTGGGTGCGCGGGTCGTTCATCTGTCCCAGGCGGACCCATGACTTGAAATCCCGCGTCACGGCCAGGCATGTGACCATGCCGTTCGACACCAGCGGCTCGGGCAGATTCTCGCTGTCTTCAAGGGGCGCAAAATTGTATTCCTTGTCTTTTCCGTGCACCCAATAGAACCCGCTATAAAACGGCCGAACCGCGTAGGTGACGTAATACCACTGCCCGAACTTGACGACACGCGGATCCTCTATCACCCCGCCCTCGATAGTACCAGGCAAGGGCGACAGCGCCGGCTTGTCAGATACCCGACGAAAATCATAACCGTTATCACTCACCGCCAAACCAAGGTGCACGATGTGCCGGGGGTCCTTGCCCGCCGCCCGGTAAAGCATGTACACCTTGCCCTCGGATTCCTCGTACCACGCGCCGGGATTGGTCACAATGAGATCTTCCCAATCGTTGTCGGGGTTCGGCCCAAGAACGGGATTGCCTTTATAACGCTCCAACTGCATCTCAACCTACGCTTTCACTAAACACAGTGTCAAATCTCAGGTGACGGAACCGGTCCCGTCGTCTCCCCTGCCAGTGACCTGGCGGACATAATATCGCCACGCCATTGGTTATATAAGTATTCTAATGTTAATCAATAAAGATAATGCCGGGCGCTATTCGAAACGCAACAATTTGAACTCGCGTCCGTCAAGTCGCATTCGCATTGTCGGCGATGTCTGCTTCTTCTCTGTGCTCACGGTGTCTGTCACAGTGCCGAATTTCGCAGCAGGCTCGCCAAGCGTAATCACGGCGTCCACGGGCTTTCCCGAAACGTTGTATACCACCGCCAGCAGCCCCGTGGGCTTCAACCAGTAGCTGCAAAGCACTGCCTCCTCGCCCCAGGGCGAAACACGAATCGCCGACGCCGGTCCATTGTTCTTTTCCCAATACGGGTTCCACTGGGCGGAATCGACATCGAAGTTCGAAAGGGTCTGCCAGACAAACGAAGGCCAATGGTAGGTATTGTAATCCAATCTCGACCATCGCCCATGCGACTGCGGCCGGAACCATTCCCGGTGCAACAGCGAAATGCCAAGCATCTTCGGCGCGTCGCTGACGGGACGGTGACGGTTGGTACGAAAGATCTGCTCACCGGGGATTCCGTGAATTTCCTTGGAATAGAAGATACGGTACATCTGGGGCGTTGGAAATTCGCCCGTCAACTGCCTGCACGCTGCCGTCTCCGAATGGAATGTCGTATCCACAAACGCCAGATGAAGTGCGGCGCTTCCGTCGGTGTGGGCGTTGATGAAGCCTTCCTCGCCCTTCTCTTCCTTTATCATGTTGAACATGCGTTGCCAGAGTTTGCGATGGTTGAGAATCGGGTACGTCGGCCGACGGCTGCTGTAAACGTTGTCGCCCTCGATTACATCAACTCCAATGATGCTGGTTGTGTCTCCCTTGCGAAACTTCGTTCCCGCCCCGTCTTCGGGCACATACCCGCAGCCGTGCTTGGGGTTCACGCACGCTGAGAAACCAAAATCATAGTAGAAGCCATCGATGTCGTACTTTCGCACCAGTTCGCGACAACCTCCGACGTACCAGTCGAGATATTCCGGCGAGTTGGCACAGCGAACTATGCCCATATCCGCGCCGGGGCGTGCCTTGCCGGCGTACTTGGTGAACCCGGTGATGGGATAGCGCAACCAGGTGTCGCCAAAGTAGCGTTGAGACAACTCCACCGGGTGCGCCATCGCGTTGCGGTACAGGATTACCTTTATCCCCAGGTCATGCGCCTCTTTGACGAATTGCTTGAACGATTCTTCGTTCGCCACTTCCATTCCGCCATAGTGCTTCCACCACCACTCGTGCGGCACGACAACCTTGGCGCCCAGTTCGGCAGCCTTTTTGAGATCGAATCTCTGGAAGCACCCCTCAACATCCTCAGCCATCAGCGGACCGCCGGGGTAATAGTGGTAAGTACACTGACGGTCGAGTTTGAAATCGGTCGGTTTGACGGGGGTTCCCATGAAGCCGCAACTGAGCTTCAGAGGCCTGGAGAAGTCAACATCCCGCATGATCTGGAACTCAAGACGCACATCCTGCGTATTGCGCGAAACGCTTACAACGTCGGGACGATCATACGGCCGCCATCCTTCATCAGATTCGCAGAACCAGTAAATACCGCGCTCACGCGACACAACGCCAATGATGGACTTGAAACCAAAGGTGCTTTTGAAGCCCGGGTGCGAGATTACGTTCTTCTGTTGCGTCGCGCCATAGGCGGTTCCGTCAAGAATGTATTTCGCCGATTGGGTCTCAAGCGGGAACACCAGGCGGAAATCGGCAATGTCGATTCTCTCGCGTGGCGTCAGTGTGAGGTCATAGACTATCAACCCGTCGTATTCAACGGAGATAGTGCCCTCTGCCGAGATTCGATCATCGCCGCCCCACGCCTTGAATACGATCATTTCGGGGGTGGACTCGACCACCTCCAGCCGGGCGTTGTTCAGCACGCCTTTGTGCTTGTCGGCGGTGGTGTAGTGGAACGCTATTTCCCCCGCCAGCACGTCGGCGCCGTTGCTGATGAGCTTTTTGGGAAACAGTGAGTTGTCGAACACGTATTGGCGGTTCCAGCACTCGACGGTCTGACCATCGAGCTTCATCGGCCCCCACGGGTCGATATAGTTCTTCATCCCCGCGTCTTCGTGAATGCAATCGGGTTTCGCCGGAACATTCAGCGGAACATTCCTCTGTGCAATCGTCTTGCCGCCCGAATCGACAAAGGTCATGCTCAACGTGTAGTCCCCCGGCTGAACGTCGGTTATCGGAAAACGAACATTTTGAACCCGCTCATGACCGGTCGCGTGAACGAACGCTGGTTTGCCCGACTCGTCAATCAGGCTCAGACGCCCCGAGGCGATATCGCCTGCGATATTGCGCGCACGTATCTCGGCGGTCAGCATTCCCTCGCACGGGTTGCCGGTAACCTCGACATAGAGCGGAGGCTTGACGTCCACATAGAACGGCCTGCGGTAGACCGGCTCACCATCCACCAAATCGCATATCGTCAAAAGGGCCTTGTGCAATCCTTCGCCTTCAACTGAATACTCCAGCGTCTTTTTCCCGGCGATATTCTGGGCGTCAAGCTGTATCGCCGAAACCGCCGCCACTTTCGATGGCGCCCCGTCGACGAGGGCGAATGCATGAATGTTGACTATGGGCTTGCTCCTCAACTTGAGCGGATTCGCCCATGTCATGGTCTTGTGGTTCAGGCCCGAAACCACCTCGGGAATTTCGATGAAGCTGCAAATCAAACCCTGTTCATGAAATCGAATACGCCCCATCTGATCAGGATTTTTGAACGACCCGCCAATTGGCTTATGCCATACGCTGGTGCTCTTTTGCGGGACGAAATGGTTTCGACAGGCGTTGAATATCCACGTCTCGCCCGCCTTTACGCGCCCAAGCCCCACCGAGGCGGGGTCGAACACCAATTCGCCAGACCAGAATCCATCCCCGACGCTTGCCTTGTACGTCCAGTCACCATTCCATTCGCGATTCCAGTTCTCTCCGCCATCAGTAGTCATCTCATCATATGTCGATCCATATGCATTGCCGATGAACTGAACGATGGTCTTGCCGTCCGGCGAGAAGAACAATTCCAGCGAATCCTCATGCCACAGGGCAGCATCCCTGTCATCATGTGCCTTACCCACTGGATTGGGCGCGCCTGACGCCTGCCACCCAACATAAACCTTCCCGTCCTCGCCATACGCAATGTTGACGCGGGTCTGGTTGTCCGCAAGCGTGCCGGTCTTCTCGCGAAAGTTCCGCAGGGGTCCAAGCGTCTGTGTAGAAGCCCACTCGCTGTCATTGAACACGCCATCGATACGAGGCCCGTCGCCGGTCAGCTTGTAAACCGGACATAGCGAAATATCCTCGAAGTCGGCATCGACGGTTTGAACACCCGCCAGTTTCGCAATCTCTGAAGGATTCATCGCGTGATCATACACCGTGATCTCATCCAACGAGATGCACCCGCCAGGGCCGTGAGCGTTCATCTTGCCAGAAGGCGAACACCCCGCCAGAACGATTTCACGTGCGGGGTTTTCCATCGTCATCTCGATTTTCGAAAGCTCGCCAATAAGCAACCCGTCGAGATACACCTTGAAATGCCCGTCCGGCCTGGCTGTGTTGACGTTCTGCCAGGTGAACGCGATATGATGCCATTGCCTGTCTGAAAGTTTGCCAGTTCCCGCGAACGGACGATCTCCATATCGATTGCGATACGTCTCGCCAATGGATACGCCTATTCTCAACATCCCGTCGTTCATCGGCCTGATGCCCAGCTTGAAACGGTCATACCAGTTGCCGGATCCCAGCACGTCGAAAACGGGTATGCCTTCGTCTATCGCCGCCGATTCGTTCAGCCGGAGGTACAACGAAAAGGTTCCCTCGTTGACCGGAAATGGGCTTTCCAGCGGGATAACGATTCGCTCATCAGGCCCCCCGCCCGTGAAGCAGTTGCCCTTCAACCCGTCTTCAGTGAACGTGCCCCCTCTGACGGTAGCGTCGCCCAGTTCAGCGGCGTCTTCCATGCCGGAACTGAAGAATATGCCCCCATCCGCAGCCGGGAGAATCATAAACAACACGAGGGCTGCCGTGGTCAGTCCATGGTTCAACTGAAATCGCATTTGGATACCTTTCATGAGAGCTATAGTGTCAACGTCTGTTGGAATGGTCGGGGCAGAGGACGTTCTTGAGCATCATTCGTAATAGTTTCGGCCTCGCGCAAACTGCGTGAAGTCTCCGTAGGGTACGCCGGGGGTAAAATGATACTTGCTGGAATTCACATGTCCGTCCACAAACAATCGATTCATGCCGTCAAGATGACGGTAGTCCAATGCGGCAATTGAATCTACCGAGCCTATGTAGAAACAGTACTGCGCATGGTTGTTCTCAAGGTACAGCGGCGTATATGCAGGGCCTCTGTTTTCAGGGTGAATCTCGTGCAGCTGGGTTTCCTTCTTGAACTGCATTGCTTCGTTATAGAAACAGATATAGTTGATGTCGTGACTTGGTGAATATGCGGTCGAGAAATCGAATGACGGGCAACCGAATATCCCGCCGGGGATATATTCATCCGGGGCGACCGGGTTGGCGTAGTCCCAGAAATGTCGCGTCTCATCAGCCGACACGGGGGCGTAGATCGCAATCTCGTAAGACCAGTGTTTATGCCCGCTGCCGCTGGCGACATGACCCCGCGGATGGGCGCCGTTGTAGTCTTCGCAATAATACTTGAAGCACAAGCCTACCTGCTTCATGTTGCTCATGCACAGCGTCTGCCTGGCGAGGTCGCGAGCGTTCTTCAGCGAAGGCATGAGAATGGACACAAGAAGTGAAAGAATGGCAACCACAACGAGCAACTCGATGAGAGTAAAGGCACGTCTGCCCATCGGCTTTACGGATATGCTTGAACCCGCGCCCGAGCCTATGGCCTGTGTCTGAGACATGGAACTATCGCATCGTTTACACATCACTCTACTCCTTGCCTACCGAAAACGTCTCAGCACCGAAGGTGCGCGATAGAACAGCCCAGCGGCGTGGGTTTGTCCTGATTCGCTATGTCGCCCTTTCAGGGCTCGCCAAATTCGCTGGCCTCATGACCCAGGGCTACGCCCTGGGGACCTATCCTCCGCACCATTCAAGCCCTGAAAGGGTGTGATAACTGCGCCTCTAATCCCAAACATATCGCTCATCGATTACGCCACTGCCCTTTTTTCCAATTACTTCTGGCGACGACGGAGTGACGCGACCAGGCTGCCCGTGAAAAGCAGGACCATCGCTGATGGTTCGGGAATCGCCGTCAGCACCCCGGTGCCCGTGTTGAACTCCCAACTCGTGCTGCCATCATCAAGCGACCAGACACCCGTCTGGGCCTGCGTGAATTCCTGTCCGTCAGAAAGTGCGACACTGAAATTCTCGCCGTACGTAACACCCAGATTGGTCGTGTCGATCAGATTCCAACTGGTCTCGGAAGTGGTGACATCGGAAACATCGAGTCTCAATGCGCCATCAAACACCAAATCGCCCAGGCCGGAAATGTCACTGTTTTCGCCATCATTGACATCGATCAGCAATGAACCGGTAACCTCCAGCATAGTGTTTTCGCTGATAGCAGTGGAACCCGTATACGCAGCCTGTCCAGCGAGTGTAACCTTCTTGGTATATCCAGACGCCCCACCGGTAACACTGAATCCGCCCACGCCTGTCATATCAGCCAGAATAACCAGGGTCCTGTTGTCATCGCCTGTCCCAACATTGCCTTCCAGGCCGCCCGCGAGAATTGAGATATTGCCCGCTATTTCATAGCTTCGACCAGCTCTTCCAGAAACCAGTGCGCCTTCATTCGCCACAAGGTTGTTGATTGTGTAAGGGACGTTATCGTAACCAGATAACATCAGCCGCGCAGCATTAATCAGACTCAACGAATCGCCCCCAAATTCACTGCCCGCCACATTGTTTTCAGTGCGTAGCAGGTAACCATCAACCACGTAGTCGTTTCCTGCGCTGGGCGGGTTCCCATCACTCCAGTTGCCTGCATTATTGTAACTGGGTACGCCGACAACGTTCGATGTGTCACCTGCGTTCAAATACACCGTGTCCGCCTGGGTGGCGACTACGACTGCACAAATGGATACAGCGATGATCATTGTCTTTCGAAACATTCTTCTTCTCCTTTGTCTGTTTCTGTTTGGTACGATCTGATCTTGATAAAAACGTCTGCAATGGTGATGTGCATCGCCATCGATGAATTGCCAGCGACGCTCAAGCACCTCC
>CAZWAT010000010.1:0-29693 GCA_964632015.1 uncultured Planctomycetaceae bacterium | reverse complement strand
GGGTGGCGTTCAGGTGCATGTTGGTGGGTGTGCTCTTGGCGGGGCTGATGGTGGCAGGGTGTGGACGGGGCGATTCACTGCCCGATGATCAAAGAACCCGTAAGGCGCAGCGGGAGGTGCTCCAGCGTTGGGGTAAGTCGCTTGAGGATCTGCCTGTCCGTGGGCTGGTGATCATCAGCCCGCATAATGAAAACATTCGCCGAGAGTTTGAGTGGGCGTTTTCTCTTCACCACGCCGTCGAGTTTGGACAGCGGGTGCGGTTCGAGTGGCGAAGCGTTGGAGGTGGCGCCAGCAGCATCGACAAGTTCCTTACAAACGTTTATGGAGCGTCGGACAGCAGTGGCATAGACGTGGTTTGGGGAGGGGGCGACCAGGTGTTTTCCGGGCTTGCTCGTGAGGGGATTCTTCAACCCATGCAACTTGGGCCGGAGGTTCTCGAACAGATCCCGCTTACGCTCAAGGGCATTCCCTTCAGGGATGAGAACATGCTTTGGGCGGGGGCTGCGATCAGCGCATTCGGTTATCTTTACAATCGCGACATGATCTCAAGGTGTGGGATCGATCCTCCTGATGGAACTTGGGACGACCTTGCCGATAGGCGATTCAGCGACCTGCTGTGTCTTGCCGACCCCACGCAGAGCGGATCGGCGGCTGCGGCGTACCTGCTGATTGCAAGCTCCGGCAAGGACTGGCCCGAAGGGTGGGCGAAACTCATTCGACTGATCTCAAACGCCAAGCGTTTTGTGGACAGCGCGGGCTCAGCGGCCAACGCGCCCGTCTTGGGCGAATCGCTGATCGCCACCTGCATCGATTTCTACGGTATTGTCCGCGTGGCGGAGGCGCCCGACAAGCTCACCTATGTCAGCCCGCGCGGTCAGACCGCCTTCACCCCCGACCCGATAGGCATACTGAAGAACCCGCCGGATGAGCGGCTTGCCCAGCGGTTTGTCGATTTTGTGTTGTCGCAGCGGGGTCAGGCGCTTCTGGCGCTTAAGGTTGGCAAAGACCACGGCCCGGTTAGCTACGCCCTGTGCCGCCAACCCGTGCGAAAGGATGTCTACCAGCTTTACGCACAGGACATGCTCGATGCGATTGTCAATCCATACCAAGAGGGTCAGGCGATGGATATGCAAGGCCATCGCTCGCGGATAAGCTTCGGCGTGTTGCGACAGTTGGTGCGAACGGCTGCGATTGACAATCTGGATGATCTTCGGGACGCAAGGGCATACATCATCAAGGCGGGCTCACCGGAGCATTTACTTGCGGAATTCGTCTCTCTTCCCGAAAACGTCAACACCTTGGAGAAGATGGAAGCTATCTCGGCGGATATGGCTGACGAAGTCACCCGCGAACGCATACTTACCGAATGGACGCGGTTTTTCGCGATTAAATACAGACGTATAATCGCCGGGGAGGTTGTTTCGTCCGGCCCGGCATGTCAACAACAGGAAAAGGCCGGATGACTCTATTGTTCAAACCATCGGCCCGCAAGCCTTCACCTGAATCTCTCGACATGGGATCTCAGACGCGCCTCAAGTCGCTGTATCGCACGTCGAGACCGGCATCGGAAACAGCGGCATTGTTCATCGCTGCGCTGATGGTGGCGTTCATGGTCGTGCCCATCGCGTTGGCGATCAAGACAGGTTTTACCCTCGACGGAGAGTTGAGCTTCTACTGGTTCGGCAGGGTAATAACCAACGATATTCACATTCGCAACATGGACAACAGCCTGCTGCTCGCCGGGTGTACAACGCTGATGTCACTGGTTGTGGCTGTTCCGCTGGCAATTGTTGCGGGACGATGCCAGTTCCGCGGCAAGGGGATATTGAGCTTGCTGATACTTCTGCCGATGGTGCTTCCTCCGTTCGTGGGCGGGCTGGCGATGCGCCGGTTGTTCAGCCAGTTCGGGGTAATCAACCAGGTTCTTGAGCGGATTGGTGTACTGGATTTTTCGCAATCGCTCCCACCGGACTGGCTGGGCGGCGGATTCGCGGGCGTCGTGTTCCTTCAGACGCTGCACCTGTTCCCCATACTGTATCTCAATGCGTCGGCCGCCCTGGCGAATGTCGATCCGAGTTACTCCCAGGCGGCGAGGAACCTTGGCGCATCCTCGTGGAAGGCATTCTGGAGGATAACCCTTCCGCTGATGCGTCCGGGGCTTTTTGCGGGCGGTACGATCGTGTTCATCTGGGCGTTCACCGATGTGGGAACGCCCGTGATACTCGGGTACGAAAGGCTCATGCCTGTAAGCATCTTCAAGGATCTTGCCCGCGGAGATACCGGCGCGAGCACCTACAGCCTGGTGTTCATAATGCTCAGCGGATCGGTGACGTTGTACATACTGGGCAAGTTTCTGTTCGGTAGGGGGATTGACGCCCAATCATCGAAGGCCTCTATCGCTTCAGACCTGCGGGTGCTCGGCCCCGCTGGAACATTCGGGGCGTGGGCGATGTTCGGCATGGTCATCGCGTTGTCGATTCTACCTCACGTGGGTGTGATCTTAAGCTCTGTCGCCGAAAGCTGGGTTGGAACCATCCTGCCAACCAAGTACACGCTCAAGCATCTGGTGTTCGTTGTGACGCATCCTGTGACGTACAACAGCATGCTCAACAGCCTCAAGTATGCATCGCTGGCGACTGTTCTGGACATCGCTATCGGCTCGGTTGCGGCGTGGTTGATAATCCGCACGCGCGTACGAACCCGCCAACTGCTTGATGGACTGGTGATGCTGCCCCTGGCTGTGCCGGGCATGATACTTGCGGCGGGGTATGTGGCGCTGACCGCGAAGAACTGGACAGGCGGATGGGTTGGTGAGCAACTGGTCGCGATAGGCCCGGGCAAAAACCCCTTCTGGTTGCTGGTGATAGCATACGCGGTACGTCGGATTCCGTTCATGGTCAGGGGAGTCTCGGCGGGGCTTCAGCAAGCGCCGGTTTCGCTGGAGGAGGCTGCGAGGAATCTTGGCAGCTCACAGGCGGGCGCTATAAGACGGGTCACATTGCCTCTCATCTCGGCCAACATAATCGCCGCGGGAATCTTGACGTTTACCTTCGCCATGCTCGAAGTGAGTGACTCGCTTATTCTCGCCCAGACGCAAAATACCTACCCGATCACAAAACAGATTTACGAACTCGCAACAAGCACCGGATCGCCTGAAACGTCTTACCAGGCTGCTGCCCTGGGGGCATACAGTATGGCTATGCTCGCGGGAACAATGGCGATATGCGGAGCGTTACTTGGGCGCAGGCTCGGAGCGATCTTCCGTGCGTGAGGATTTCATCCCATGACCAGAATTGAAGTCAAGAACATCACCAAGGTTTACGATTCAGGTGGCGCCAACGCGCCGGCTGTCGATGACGTTTCAATCGACATTGAACCCGGAGAGCTTTTCTTTCTGCTCGGACCCAGCGGCTGCGGAAAGACCACGCTGCTGAGGATTATCGCGGGACTCGTCGAACCTTCAGGCGGGGCGATTCTGTTCAATGGGAAGGATGTCACTTGGACAAGCGTTGAAAGCCGGAACACCGCGATGGTGTTTCAGAATTACGCACTCTGGCCGCACATGACCGTCTGGCAGAATGTGCAGTTCGGGCCGATGATGAGGGGCACGTCAAAGAACCATCGTGTCGCCCGCGTGCGCGAAAATCTTGAGCGAGTCGAGATGGCCGATTTTGCCAAGCGAAAACCAAACCAGCTTTCCGGCGGACAGCAACAGCGAATCGCTCTGGCGAGAGCGCTGGCTGCATCACCGGCGTGCCTGTTGCTTGATGAGCCACTTAGCAATCTCGACGCGAGGCTTCGTTTGCACATGAGAAGCCAGCTTCGAAAGATGATCAAAGACAGTGGCGCCACGGCGATTTATGTCACGCACGATCAGAAGGAAGCACTTTCCATGGCCGACCGCCTGGCAGTCATGAATGATGGAAGGATCGTGCAGACAGGCCCACCGGAGGATGTGTACCACAAACCCATCTCCAGGTTCGTTGCCGATTTTCTCGGAGAGGCGAACTTCATACACGGCAAGATCGGGGCGGCGACCGGTCCGACCGGGCACTGCATCGTGGTTACACCAGCGGGGCAGATTCTTTGCCCACCGGCACCAGACAGCGCCTTGAGCATTACCTGCTGCGTCAGGCCAGAGCGAATCACAATTCTCGACGAACATGATGAACGTATTCTGGATTACTCGTCGCGACTCGATGCAACCATCGAAGCGGATGTATTCCTTGGCGAAATGCGTCAATACACCTGCCTTCTGGACGGCGGGAGCCGATGGAAGGTGACCACACTCGCAGCCACGACCCGCGAGCTACAAAACACGTCCCGACGGGTAAAACTGTGCTTCATGAAGCAGGACGTATCGCTATTGAGCTGAGCTCTCCCAAAGCGGTGAAGTCGCCGGACTACAATTCAGGTGACAACCAAGGAGAGCAACATGCGCGAGTTGATAGCGGCAAAGCACGGCGACCTTAAAGACGGGCAGATGAAGCAGGTGGAGGTGGGGGAAGACAAGTTCGTGCTGGCGATGGTGGAGGGGCAATATCACGCATTCGGTGCGGTGTGTCCCCACCACGGCGCGGACCTTGTCAACGGGCTCCTTCACGATCATTCGGTCAGGTGCCCGTGGCATCATTCCATATTCGACGTCACCACGGGAAGATTTCTGGAGCCTCCATCGCTTGATGACATTCCTCAATTCGATGTCAAAGTCGAAGGGGAAGACATCATCGTGATTCTGCCCGATGGCCCGTTGCCCCAGGCATGCACGCCGAGAATGGCAAGACCTGACCCCAAGGGTGACAGGCGTACCTTTGTCATACTGGGCACGGGGGCTGCGGCCCTCACGGCTGGGGAAACTCTTCGACAGGATGGGTTCGGCGGAAGGATAATCATGGTCACTCGCGAGAGCGTCCTTCCCTATGATCGCACCGAGCTTTCGAAGCGATATCTCGCCAAGGCCGACCAGGAAGAACCTTACCTGCGCCACAATAAGTTTTATGATAGCAACGGCATCGAAATACTGTTCGACCACGAGGTGACGGATGTTGCGATAGGCTCAAGAACAGTGAGTTTTCGCCAGGGGCCGAGCCTTGAATTTGATCGCCTGCTCATTGCCACTGGGGGTGTACCGCGCAGGTTGGGTGTTGAAGGCGAAGACCTGCCCGGCGTGTTTCTGCTCAGGAGCTTTGAGGACTGTCAGAGGATTCGCGATCTCGACGGGATCGAGCATGTACTGGTGGTTGGCTCGGCGTTTATCGGAATGGAAGTCGCAGCCTCCATTCGACAGCGGAATGTCAACGTCACCGTTGTCTCTCCTGATTCTGTTCCGTTCGAGCGAGGTCTTGGCAGACCCATCGGGGCAATGCTTCAGCGAATTCATGAGGACAACGGCGTCAAGTTCGAATTGTCCCGCAAAATTGACAGGTTTGAGCAATCAGCGGGGGGAATAGTAGCGCATCTCGATGACGGAAGGACAATCGAGACTCAACGGGTGATTATCGGCATTGGCGTGACGCCGGCGACGTCGTTTCTGCGCGATGTTCCGCTCAACAGGGACGGCAGCGTCAGCGTGGACAGCCGTATGAGAATGGCGCAGGATGTCTGGGCTGCCGGGGATATCGCACAGTTTCCCGACTGGCGAACGGCGCAGGGAATCCGCATCGAGCATTGGAGATCCGCCCAGCAACTGGGTAGATGCGCTGCCCACAACATGACCGGACGTGATGTGCCTTACTCGGGCGTGCCGTTCTTCTGGACATTCCAGTTCCGCACGGTCATCCAATACGTCGGTCATGCGACATCCTATGACAGCATCGAAATGCACGGCAGTGTGGATGCGGGCCAGTTTCTGGCATTCTACAAGCTTGACGAACGGGTGTTGGCAGTCTCCGGGGCCAATGAGTCGCACCGGCTTATGGTGGCGGCGGAGGTCATGAAACATCCCGCCCTACCTACCACGCAGGAGCTTCTTACCGAAATGGACCGCGCTCAACAGGCACAGTTGCACATGTGATGTCCCGACAGACCCTTCACGCGCGGCGAATAAACCCTTTGGGTGTTTGCGGCGGGTGCAGCCTTTGTTTATAATCATGTCGGGAGTGTGAAAGATGGTTATTATTGAGCCGCACATCCACATGTACTCACGTACGACCGATGATTATCAGGCAATGTACTCCGCCGGAATTCGCGCATGCGTGGAACCGTCCTTCTGGTTGGGTAGCAATCGTCGCTACGCGGGAACGTTCTGGGATTACTTCGCGTTGATTCTTGATTTTGAGATGGTTCGCGCGCGGAGGTTCGGCATAGACCACTTCGCGGCGGTGTCTGTGAATCCCAAAGAGGCTGAGAATACAGCGCTGGTTGACGAAGTCATCGCGGGAATGAAGGAATATATTGAACATCCGCGATGTGTTGCGATTGGTGAGATCGGGTTTAACAACATTACCGACAACGAGGAGCGCGCATTTGTCAGGCAGCTTCGCATGGGCGCGGAATATGACATGCCCATTATCATCCACACGCCGCATGTCGATAAGCTCCGTGGCACACAGAGACTTATTGACATTATTATTACTGAAGGCGTGGATCAGACGAGGGTCATAATCGATCACAACACCGAAGAAACCATGCCCTTTACCATCGAGCGAACTCAATGCTGGGCTGGGATGACGGTCTATCCGATCAGCAAGCTCACCCCCTCCAGGGTCAGTCAGATCATCAAGCAGTTCGGCCCGGAGCGAATGATAGTCAACGGTTCTGCCGACTGGGGGATCAGCGACGCGTTAAGCCTGCCCAAGGTTGTTGAACAGATGAAGCGTGACGGCCATGACGACAGGGCAATAGAGATGCTCGTGTTCCAGAACGCCATGTCCTTCTACGGGCACTGCGAGAAATGGAAACCCCAACTGGATCTCAAACCGGTTGACGTGCATGAATTTCAGCGATGATAGCGCCCATATGTCCGCAAACTCAGTCTTTTGGCAAGGGTGATCAACAGCGCTCTCGACTGGGCGACTGGCTTGAACTATTGCGGGCACCGAACCTTCCCACCGCGTGGGGCGATCCCGCAGCAGGGTGGGTTCTGGCGTGCATGGTGGGCCTGCGATGTTCACATCCTCAAGCGGTGTGGGCGGCGCTGGCGGGGCTGTGCATCTACGCTGCGGGATTGATCCAGAACGACTACTTCGACCAGAGGATAGACAAAACAGAACGTCCGGGCAGACCGATAGTCTCAGGCAGAATCGCCCCCCGCGTGGCGCTTGGAGGATGGATTATCCTCTTCATTGCAGGCGTGGGTATTGCCTCACTCAACGGCGTCGCTTCCGTGGTCTTTGGGGTTGCTCTTGTTGTGACGGTGACTTTCTACAACCGTCTGGCCAAAAAGGTAGTGATGCTTGGTCCGATAGTGATGGGCACCTGCCGGGCAATGAGCGTGTTGCTTGGGGCCAGTGCGGCCGGGCCACAAGCGTTGACCAATTACGTGGTTCTTATCCTGGCGGCGGGCGTGGGGCTTTACATAACGACAGTCAGCCTGATCGCCATCAACGAAACAAGAGGTGTCGAATCGCTGAGCCTGCTTGGTCCTCCGTGGGCTGCGCTGATCTGGCTGGGCATTATCGGGCATGTCATGCCATATGCCCCCAGCCCGCACGTGGCGGCGGCTGCGGTTGTGCTTGCCAACGCTGCCTTCATTGGCGTTCTGTGGACATGCTGGAAGATGTACAGGCCCCGCAACAGGATGCACTGTCCGGCAGGCATCGGCTGGCTTATCAGGGCCTTGCCTTTGATGCACGCGTCAGTAGCGATGATGGGGGGCTTTGTTGTGCTTGGGGTCGCATTTGCGCTTATGGTTCCGGTGTCGGCGATTCTTGCCCGGTGGTTCCATGCAAGCTGATCTGCACAGGTGGGATGTCACCCCGCGAGAGGCGGTGGCAATCCAGCGGGAACTGGTGGGGCTGATAAGGCTGACGCCTCTGCAAAAAAAAGTGCAAACCATATCCGCCGCGGACTGCGCGTTTATCGGCAAGAAGCGAATTCTCGCGGCTGCGGTTCTGTGCAACGCAAAGACGCTTGAGATACTTGATTCGGCGACGGTGAATCGGCCTTTGATGTTTCCATACGTGCCGGGGTTGTTGAGCTTCAGAGAAGCGCCCGCGGTCATAGAGGCGGTCAGCAAGCTACGCATACCGGGCGATGTGCTCATGATCGACGGACAAGGCATTGCCCACCCGCGTGGAGTGGGTCTTGCAAGTCATGTGGGGTTATGGCTGAACGTTCCCACTATCGGCGTTGCCAAGAGCCGACTGTGCGGCTCGCATCGTCCTGTTGGTCAGCGCAGGGGCAACCGCTCGCAACTGGTGCTTGATGGCAAGGTAATAGGGGTGGCGCTGCGAACACGCGATAATGTTTCTGTGCTCTACGTTTCGCCGGGTCACCTCATCACACTTGGCGAGTGCATTCGCTTGGTTCTTCGCTGCGCGCCCGAATATCGGCTGCCCCAACCCAGCAAACTCGCTCACAATATGGTCAGCATGCTCAAATCGCAGCTTGTTGACTAGACTCGTTGCGAGGCGTATGTAGCACTTGTATAATTCTCGCTGGAGGATGAGATGAACATACTTCTGACAGGCGGAGCGGGTTATATCGGCTCGCACGTGGTTAGGGCGGTGCGTGATGCTGGACATCTGCCAATCGTATATGACAACCTTTCAAAAGGGCATGCCGAAAGTCTCGACGCCGATCTGATCGTCGCCGACGTCGCCGACGTGGATGCACTGCGTGTGGCCCTTCGGGAAAATAACATAGACACCGTCATTCACTTCGCCGCATTCATCGAGGCGGGCGAGTCGGTCGGGGAGCCCGGCAAATACTTTCGCAACAACACGATGGCGGGGCTGACGCTGCTTGAAGCCATGCGCGAAAGCGATGTGAAAAACCTGGTCTTCAGCTCGACCGCTGCGGTTTACGGGCAACCTCCGGTGGTACCCATAGAGGAAGACTCGCCCCTTGCCCCTATCAACCCGTATGGTTCAAGCAAGCTGTGCGTTGAGTACATGCTCCGAGCATATGCGCAGGCCTATGGGATGGGCTTCGTTGCCCTGCGGTACTTCAATGTCGCCGGCGCTCATCCCTTCGGGGACATTGGCGAAGACCATCGTCCCGAAACACACCTGATCCCGCTGATTCTTCAGGTGCCCCTGGGCAAAAGGCCGCATATCACCATCTTTGGCAACGACTACGATACGCCCGATGGGACGTGCATACGTGACTACATTCATGTATGCGATCTGGCAGATGCCCATGTTCTAGCCGCCGGGACTATCGAGCCGGGTATGGTAAAGGTGTACAATCTTGGTAATGGCGAGGGATTCTCGGTCAAGGAAGTTATCGAAACATGCCGCAAGGTTACCGGCAGCGATATTCCGGTTGTCCAGGGCTCGCGTAGGCCCGGCGACCCCGCCAGGCTTGTCGCGTCAAGCACACGTGCGATCAGCGAACTGGGATGGAAGCCAACTTTCCCTGATCTCGAACAGATAGTCTCGCATGCGTGGCAGTGGCACAAAAATCATCCAGACGGATATCTCGCTTGATATGCTTTACCAGCAGTAATCCCGCACATCGTGGATGTGCATATCAGTAAACAGAAAGGATGCTCATTATGGTTACCAACATGGCACAAAAATTGACTTTGGCAAAAGATTATCAGGCCCCGGCTGTTACATTCGGAGTGTGCGCTACTGGCGATCCTCGTGTTGACAAGGCATCTCGTGAGCGGGCGAGAAACATAATCGGCATGGTTGCTGACGCAGTTGCGAAGCGTGTGAAGATGCCTGATGGCAGGGCGGTGAATGTTGTTTACAGCGATCTGCTGATAGACGGTGAGAAACAGGCGGATGTGGTTGCAAGGCAGTTTCGTCTTGCCGGAGTGGACGCGGTCATAATGGCGCCCGACACATGGGCGTTTCCCCAGTTGACGCTGATCAGCCTTTTGGCCCAACTACCGGATCATACACCAGTCAACATCACCTGCGGGAACAGCGGCCCCAAGCCCGGTGTTGTATTTGCCCACGCCGCAAACGGGGCGCTGGCACAGTCCGGAAGGTTGGTTTCGCTGAATGTCGGTACCTGGCCCGATTCGGGTATGCGACCCAAGATGACAAAGTCCACCGCCGATACCCTCGTGGACTGGTGCTACGCAGTTGTTGCGAGAATCGGTATGCGGGGTAGAAGGGTAGTGGTCTTTGGGCATGATTCAATGGGCATGGAAACCGCCTTGTCACACATCATTCCCACACGAAAGACCTTTGGTCTGGAGATAACCCGCCTGGATATGAAGCTCGTCGCGGACATGCTGAACAAGAAGGCATACGACAAAAAGGAACTCAAGGCACTTCGTGGCTGGATAGACAATCTGGTCGACAAGCGCCTCGAAATAAAGACCAAGTCCCAAAGCGAGCTGTTCGACCAGTCGCTGGCGATCTACCTGGTGATGCGCGGGTTGCTTGATGATCTTAACGCCATTGGCGGAGGGTTCATGAATCAGCTCGAATGGAGCAGCGACCGCAGGGCTAAGATGCTGGCGGTTCCGGACGTAGCCGAGAGCCTCTTCAACTCGACTTTCGATCATAACGGCCCCAAGCCCGCCGTGCCCTTTGCGACCGAAGCGGATATGCAGGGTCTGATAACCATGCTGGCGATGACGTATCTGTCGGGCGGTAATCCTCCCCTGTTCATGGACTTCCGCAAGGTATGGGAACCATGGGAGATAAAGACCCTGGCGAAGAAGTTGGGCGTAAGGGCGCCACGGAATGCGATGTGGGCTACAAAGGGATTCGTGGATGGCGACAACAGTGGGTCGGCAAGCTTCAACTGGGCAGCCAAACCCGGCTCGTCGGTAAAAGAATGCATGAAGGGCGTGGTCATGCCCCTTGCGGAGGATGGATACTTCCCCGGAGGCGGCAACAGCGTTACATACGTCACCCCCGGCCAGATCGATGGCATTGCGGCGAGATTGGCGTATTGCTCGGTTACGGACATGTTCTCGATGGTATGGGACGAGGCCCGCACCACCGACATGCCTGCCAAGCTCACCAAGGCGGTTTGCAGCACCTCGAATGCGAACTGGCCGCACACGTTCGTAATTCCGAAGTACGCCAGAATGGAAGAATACAAGCAGTATGCCCCGGCGAATCACTTCCACATGACCTGGAATCTGCCTGTCGCCAGGCTGCAGTATTGGATGGACCTTGCGAACGTTCTGAGCGTTACTCCATGGTCGGACCGCCCCGCGTTTATCAGTGGAGTCGATCGCCCCAGGCCGCTGCTGCACCTTATCGCCGGTGGAGAATTCTCGGCAAAAAAGGCGCTGTTGCGTTAAGCGTACCTACATTTTGACCGGGTTCATTCGGCACAGGCTGCGCCAGACAGCCGAGGTGCGATCGTGCAGACCCATGTTCTGCAAGGATAGCGCCAAGGCACTGCGAATCTGTGTGTTGTCGGGCGCGCCCCCGGCCGCTGCCTCCATGTGACGCAATGCCTGCTGAAGGTCGCGATTGTCGGTATAGAGCAGTCCGAGCCGGTAGTGAACGTCCACGTACTGGGGCGATAGTTCCAGCACACGCTTGAAAGTGGCAATGGCGTCGCTGTCATGACCAAGCTCCTGCTGAATGATCCCCAGCTTGATCAATGCCTGGGAGTAGGTCGGGTTGATCTCGACTGCCTTGGTGAACTGTTCCATCGCTTCCTGTGAACGACCTTCGCCACGAAGCAGTACGCCGTAGCGATATCGAACGTCGGCGTGGCCGGGATGCAGCGTAACCTGTTCAGCATGACGATCGAGTTGCTTGCGAAGAAGCTCCTCGTTTTCAATGGCAACGTCCTGCGGTGTTGAGGTCGCTTCGCCATCGAATGATCGCTGTGCTTCATTGGCGGCCGACGCCTTCAGGTGCGTGCGTGCCATTTCCGTCAACAGTAGCGTTGTATTTGGTTCCAGCGAACCCGCAAGGTCGAAATAGGTCAGCGCCTCATCGACCTGACCCATTGCCGCCTGCGCCGCGCCAATGCCTACATAGTTGATGATCAGGGAATCATTGATCTCGGCAGCTTGGTGAAATAATTCGCAGGCCTCTTCCCATCTTCCGTTGCTCAGGTGATGGGTTCCCAGCTTGACAAGGGCTTCGAGATACATCGGCTGAATGTCGATGGCGGTAAGATACTGCTGCAAGGCGGAGGAACTGTCTCCTATGCTCTCGTAAAGATCGCCGAGCCTTAGGTGCAGATCCGCGAACGGGCCCTGCTCTTCAACCAGCATGTGCAGGCGTTCTATCGCCTCGCGAACCTCGCCGTCAGCGACAAGGGCTTCGACCTGCTGGTCAACGAGCGACCAGTTCTCCGGTTCCATCGCGATTGCCTGCTGAAAGATTTCGGTAGCTGTGGCGTAATTACCCGCACGATAATTCAAAGCACCAAGCGCGGTGCGAAGATGAGACTTCTCCGGCTCAAGGTGACACAGTGCCTCGTATTGTTCGATTGCCAGATCGATGTTGTCGAGGCGAACCGCAATGGCGGCGATTCGTTCGCGGGCGGTGATGCAGTTTTTATCGACCTGGACGGCGTCCTGGTAATACGCAAGGGCGCCTTTGGAGTCTCTGAGCTTCTCCATTGAAAAACCTATGGCCAGGAGAATCCTTGCCTCGCCGGGGCACAGTTCATTTGCGGCCCGAAGATGCAAGAGGGTTGCTGATCGGTCGCCGTTTTCATCACAGGCAACCGCAAGGGCGCATCGGCCCGGCAGATCCTCGGGTCGCCGGCGACAGTATTCGCCCAGCAGCTTCATCGCCTCGTCCATTTCAGAGGAATGCAGCGAGGTCAGGGCCCGTCTGAACATTTCATCAAGTGCGTCATCCTGACACGAGGATGACAGAGCGGATTTGGGCTTCTGGTCAGATAATATCCAGTAGTATGTACTCAGCATATCCGCCAAGCTCTGATCCAGTCCCCGACCCAAAATTTCCAATAGTTGGCTCACGTATCAGTTCCTCTGCTTGCAATCTTCGGTTATGCGGCGAGTTGCCGCATGGCGGCATCGGCTCGCTTGTAGTTTGCGTTGAGTTCCAGTGCCCTGCAGAGGTGCTCTCGCGCCTCTGGTATTCTGTTGGCCTCGATTAGAAGCTCACCCGCCAGGCAATGCACGTCGGGCCAGTCTCCACCGCTCGATACCGCCCGCTTGAGTGATTCCACCGCCTCTTCGCGGCGACCTGCCGCCGCCTGAAGTCGCCCAAGAAACACGTGGGCCGAGGCGTATGACCTGTCAAGCTCCACCGCCTTGGTGGCGTACCCGATCGCCTGTTGAGTCTGATCGAGCTGAGCACAGATTTTTGCCGCGTGCAGATTCAGGTCTGCGTAGTCGGGATATTCGACGAGCGAACGTTTGACCGTCGTCAGCAGAAGCTTTCTCAGGTTCGTATCTGACTCATGCGAACCGTCCGCCAAGCTCAGCATTGCATCGATGAAGTCAGGTTCGGTAGCGACATACTGCCAAAGTGAGCGAACACTGGCGATTCTCGCGGCAGCGGGGTCGGGCAGGCGCACCGTTATATTCATGCCAGACTCTTGAGCACTTTTAAGCGTCAGTGTCAGGTAATAGGCACAAATCAGATCGTGCGGCGACAACTCGATGGCCTTTTGAAACGCCTCAACGGCGGCAGGCAGATCCTGCATCACAATGGCTGTCAGACCAAGATGCATGTGCGCCCCAACGCAGCAGCAATCGGCCTGTGCAGCCTGGGCAAAGGCCTGTCTTGCCTCGTCGAACTTTTCTTCCGCTGATTTGAAAAGCCCCGCCTGCAGATGCAGCATGGCGTCATTGGGAAAGAGTCTCAAAGCCTTCTCAATTGTCATATAGGCAGCATGACGTCTATCTGACGCCCATTGGGCCTGGGCGAGCTTGCGCCATTGAGTGCAATTCGAGTCGCCACTATCCACAACCTGTTCCATGCGATCGGCGCATTCGTCAAGGCGTCCGGATCCCCAGCATGCCGATGCAAGCTGCTCGTTGAGCTCCTTCTGGGCACACCCCTGTTGAATTGCCGATACCAGGTGCTTCTGGGCTGACTTGAAATCGCCCCTGGAAAGCGCCTCAAGCCCCATATTCCTGTAAGTCAGACCAAGATATGTTCGTGATGTTCTGGCGATGGGATCGTCGTTTCCAATCAGCGGAGCAAGCAACACAGCGGCCTGGGCGTAGTCACCGCGCAGGAATGCCTTTATTCCATTTCGGTACTTTACAGGGCGTTTAGGGGACGATTCCATTGCAACCTCCGATAGTAATATCGGCTTGTGGAGGGGGAGCATTCAGCAGCAAGAGAGATGAAAATGAAGAAACGTTCTCGACAGTTCTAGTAGGCGCCTCGCGCGCTCAAAACCGCCGGTAAAGTCTGAAAAAGAATCATGATATCCAGAAGCAGCGAGCGATTTCTGATGTAGTATAAATCGAGCGCCACCCACTTGTCATAACCAAGCTCGCTTCTGCCGCTGACCTGCCAAAGACATGTCAGGCCGGGCTTAACCGACATGCGATAACGCTCCTGGCCGCTGGCTTGAAGGGCTTCGTTGATCCACAAGGGCCTTGGTCCCACCAACGACATCTGACCGAACAGACAGTTCACCAGTTGGGGAAGCTCATCAATGCTGCTTCGTCGCAAAAAACGCCCGATCGAGGTCAACCTGGGATCTGAAGCGATCTTGAAGACCGGGCCTTCAAGTTCATTGAGTTTTGCAAGCGCGTCGCGATCATTTTCCGCGCCGTCGTGCATGGTGCGGAATTTGTACATGACAAACCTCTTGCCGCACATTCCCGCACGCACCTGCTTGAAGATGACAGGCCCGGGACTCGTCACCCGAATTACAAGAGCAACCAGCGCCATCAGCGGAGAGAATATAATCAGTCCCACCAAAGAAAAGACAATATCCATGCCTCTCTTAATGAGTCTATATATTCGCGAGTCGTGAACCGTGGGAATAGCCTCCGGCTCACAATCAAAAGATGCTTTTTGGATGTTTTCCATTAGCATTGACATCAGCTATTGCCTGCTTGTCCCCGCGAGCTCACCAAGACGCAAATAGATCGATTCATATGCCTCGGCGGCCTTTTCAACCGTGAAAGACTCCGCTCTGGATAACGCACGATCACCCATTTGACCTCTCAAGGCCTCATCCTCCAGACATCGACTAACCACCTGCGAGAGTTGAGCAGCATTATCGACATTGAAATATACTCCACTATCACCCAGTAATGCGACATTTTCGTCAATATCAGTGCAGATTATACATTTCCCGTGACTTGCCGCCTCCAGCAGCACCAACGACATGCCCTCAAGCACGCTTGGTTGAATAACGATGGCCGTGTTGGCATAAAGCTCTGAAAGGTCGTCACCATATACTCCCCCAATAAATCGTATGTTCTTGTTGCGGGCTAGTTTGCAACAATCGCGGCAGTACTTGTCATTGGTCAACTCAGCCGCCACAATCAGGGGCATGTTCACCGTGACATCCGCCCAGGCCCTGATTAGCAGGTCGAGGCGTTTTTCGGGCGCCACTCGTCCGACAAACAGGGCATAGCGACCAGGCGGCAATTTCAGGCCGGAGATAAAACTTGTGGTGCACTTCGGGGCGGGTCGCACCCCGTTGGGAACAAATTCCACCTCTTTGCCGAACCGTTGAGAAAGCTCGCTCGCCAAAGGTTCAGACACCGCCGTGTATGCTGACGCGAATTTCATTCCGCATCTCAGCCCAGACCTGATCATCGCCTTTGCGGGCATGTTCCACTTGTCGCGTCGCCAGTCGGGCGCATGCACGGTGAAGACCACAGGCACACCAGCCGCTACTGGAAGCATGCTCGTCAGTGCTGGCCCCGGCGAATGAACATGCACCACATCAACCTTCCGCCGACACACGTCCAGCATCGCGGTGAACGTGTGAGATATGGTATCAAAGTGCTTGCCGCCCAGCCCCGGTGTTATGATCACCTTACCCGCCGATGGAGCCTGTCCTGGTACGACATAACCGCCTCTGCCATAGACAATCACCTCATGCCCCCGCGAGCAGAGTTCACGGGTCACATCCTCGACAACCCGCTCAATGCCGCCCCAGCGGGCAGGAATTCCCCGGCAACCAACCATGGCTATTCGCATGATTGCCCTCCACCATCACGGTTGCCCGTAGGAAGCTTTGGCAATGACGAGATGCCCAGGTGAGAAGCGATCTTCGCAGCGACCAACCAGGCGCCTATGCTCAAGGCTTTTCGGCGGTAGATGCATCTCGCGGTGCATATCATCCAGCAGGCTTTGGTGCATCCAGCGACGAATTTTCTCGCCTGCGCAGCATCAGGCCCGCACCATATGTCACGCCAGGGTTGGCTGGTGAGGTTGCCCATATGACGCCCGCACATCGAGCAACTGTAAACACCGCCATCTGCCTGCACAAAAAAGAAATAGCTTCCGCCTCCGCAACGTAAAGGCTCTTCCTGTCCGATAAGCCGCAAGTAGGTTCCTCTTAGGAAATGGGCTCGCAGCCAATTCTTCACCCGCCACGATTTCAGTAGGTCCCACATTATCTTGTTGATGTCGTTGCGGGTCTCGATGTTAGTCGATGGTAGCTCAACGGTATCAATATTCAGGTGTGTTGCCCCCGCATGGGCAGCCACTATGCCCAGTTCCAGATGATGTGCGCGGGCGAAATCCCACACGCCTGCAAGATCCGTTATGTTCTTATCGCTGATGGTCATGCTGAGGCGCATACCCGCAAAACCATGCCGGCCGAGCGTTTCGACAATCTGCCGCACCTTATCAAAAGCCCCTTCAACACCACGTATTTCGTCGTGCGCCTTGCCTATACCGTCCAGGCTGATTGCGATTCTCAGCCTGGGATCCGCCTTCAACAATTCACTTAATGAGGCATTAATGCGTTCAACCAATAGACCATTTGTGGAAATAGTAATGGTGGCGTTGGGGCAACGATGTCGGCAATGTGCGACGAATTCAACAATGTCATTGCGAATGAAGGGCTCCCCACCAGTGATGTTAATTGTCCCCAGTTCGCTCGGCAGATTGTCCATGTGCTCGGGCATGATGGCATCATGCCTGTCGCTGCGCCAGATGTTACACATCGAACAGTGTGCGTTGCATCTGTGCGTTATAGCAATAATCGCGTCGCGAGGTTTGTGCATATCTATCTCTATCGGCAACATCTGCTGGCGGAATGGGTTTTAACACTCCGATCGGGGCGCGAGCGTCCGGATGATTCGCATCCACCTTTCAAGCATCTTGCGACGATCGAACATGTGAGCCCGTCTTGCGCCTTTCGACGCCAAAGACATCGCCAATGATGGATTGTCTATCACACGTTCCACCGCGGCGGCAAGACGGTCGCTAGATCGTGCGGGCGTCTTAAGCCCCTCCACGCCGTCGGTGAACACCTCCACGAAGGCGGGCACATCTGTCGTGACTACCGGCAGCGATGCGGCCATTGCTTCCACCACAGCCAGGCCAAACGTCTCGCGCAGGGTCGCCAGCACGAACACATCCGCTGACTTCAACAGGTTTGGCACGTCCTCCCTCTCGCCCAGCGGGCGCAGGACTCCAGCTGCGCCGTACTTCCTCGCCAGCATCCCAAAACGTTCGCTGTCAGTTCCTCTTCCAACGCAGATCAACTCCAAGTCGTCTCGTTTGGTCGCCATGATGCCGGCCGCCTTGAGCAACGTGGGATAATCTTTGTGGGGCATGAAATTGGCAACACATATGATGCGATGCTTCTTTGCCTCGCTCGCTTCGGCTGCTGTTGCGCGGGCGAATGAATCCACATCAATACCATTGTGCACGGCCATAACATGATTGCACATGCCCATGCGTGTCAGTTCATTGGCAAGGTATTCGCTTACGCAGATCGTCGCGTCCAGCAGGCGACACTTTTCAATGAGCCTCAGCAAGAATCCATCAGCCCTACCTTCATGCCGGCCTGGTACGGTGTGAGCCCAGAGAATGCGCTTGAGCCCTCGGCCTGATGAGCCTGACCCCAAAAGCGCGTGGAACATGCCCGTGCGAATAACATCGAGCACAATCACAATATCAATGCGATGTTGCTTGATGATCTTTGCGACTCGCCACGGCCCCGCCAGGCTGAGCCTGCTTGGCGCCAGGCCCGCGTAAACCTTTGAGGCGGATTGCTCGAACTGTCCGAGCAGTCTTCCGCCCGGACGGGCAGAGGCAATGATGACCTCAGCGCGATTGGCGACAAGCTCACGCGTCAGATCGAGAGCTAGATATTCAGCTCCGCCTGCATCCATATTGTTCATGAATATCAGGATGCGCATTGTCTGCCTCATTCACGCCACCGCCTGCGATTGATCGCCAGCGAATAGACTTTCATCACTTGGTCGAGTACCGCCTTGTCGTTGTGACACTGGCGAACGAGGCCTCTTGCGGCATCGGCCATGGCGTCACGAGCGTTGACATCCCGAAGCACTTCCGTGACGACCCGCTTAAGCGACCGCACGTTGCCCGCCTCGAATAATCTGCCTGTCGCGCCGTCCTTAATCCACTGCCTCAGCGAAGGCTGGTCGGCTGCAATGACACATCTGCCCGCGGACATCGCTTCAAGCATGGACAACGGGCTGTTCTCGTAGCACGTGCTGGGCAGGATGAGCGCATGGCACTGGCCGAGACATCTTGCGAGGGTTGTGGTGTCAACCTGGCCGGGCAGCATTACGTTGGTAAGTCCGAGCTGGCTTGCCTTGAGCTTGAGATCATCTAACATCGGGCCTGAACCAGCGATGACGATCTTCAGATGAGGCATTTGTTGGGCGAGATCCAGCAAGATCAATGGGTCCTTTTGGGGGACCAGTCTTCCGGCGAACAGCAACATTGGCTCGGTGGACTGGATTGAATCCACACGCATCCGCCGAACAGGATTGGGTATATGCACGATCTTTGAGGTGGGCGCTCCTGTCTGGCCAAGCACCTGTGCGAGGTAAACGGACGGACAAATGAAAAAATCCACATAGCGAAAGTATCGCCGTGCGAGACGCTGAACATAAGACTCAACCGCAAGCGCAATCCCTCGCCAAGATGCGCACGAAGGACTCGCGGCGTGGTAGAAGCGGTTGGGATGACACCGCGTGCAGTATGTACCCTGCCTGTAAAAGCTCTGCGTCGGACATGCCATGCGGTAATCGTGCAGCGTCATGACTATCGCCACCCCGGCTTGGGACAGAACCGGCAGGATCGATGGTGTAAGGTGATGATAGATGCTGTGCAGGTGGGCGACATCCAACTTAACGTGCCTGAGCATGTTGGTAAGCTTTGAGGCGCAGCGGGAATTGTGAATCATCCGCCAGGTGTCCCACCACCGACCCTGTGAGTAGTCGACAAAGGCCGGCAGATCAGCCGATTCGCCATCTATCCTCGGGTAGAACTCGAAGACCTTGTGTCCGGCGTTCTGTTGAAGCGCTGAAACAGTGCGCACCACGGTGCATGTGCCTCCGTGGGTCTCGATGGCGGAAGGATCAAGAAACTTGTCTATATGCAGGATGTTCAAGCCCGACCAGCCTTCCTGCCCGCCAGCATCGCCAACGCCTGCGTTTTCGCATGGTCGAGCAGCTCTTTGCCCGCGCCGGCAACGAACGCCAGATGCTTCGCGTGCAGGCTCATTATCGACAGTAGCGAATACAGCGTCATTATGCCGCCAACGCCATAGAAAAACAGAAGCCACGATCCAGCACCAGGCCGAAACGAGTTCCGCATGATATGCAGAAAGTTCTTTACATACATTCGGCCTCGATTGTGCAGGTTGGGCCTGCCTCCGGATCCGGGATCATGCTTGACGATAAGCTCCGGTGCGAGAAAGACGCCCTCGCTCATTCCCACTCGAAGGCAAAACTCGGTATCCTCGAACAGTGCCCATCCGCCGAAACTCTCATCGAAGCGATGGCGAACGCCGATCTCCCGCCTCACGCTTATGCCCCCGCCCGTAAGTCGATGCACCGGCACGAGCCTGTTGGCCAATGTTGGACCTAGTTTAACGTAACGGGCGTGGCACCGCGGGGCACACCAAGGGCCCCGGGCCATTATCGTCGCCAGCACCCATATGACCTTGCCCTTTATCCCGCGTGAGGAAAGATCATCAATAACCCCTCCGATGAGGGCCACCTGCGAGTTGTAGTCATGATTGAAAAGCTCGCTGAGTCTTCCTATGTAATCTTCGTCAACAAAGCAATCGTCATCCATCAGAAACACCACGTCGCCGGTTGAGGCATCAAGAGCGGCGTTGCGCGAAGCGGGCAGACATTGCGAATGCCGCCTGATAGATATGAATTCCACGCCGGCCTGTCTGCATGAGTTTGCGATGGATGGACACAACTCCTTGCTGCCGTCATTTACGATGATGATTTCACAGGGCTTTACGTTCTGGGCGATCAGAGAATCAACCGCCCGTCGTAGACATTGCGGCCGGTCATGAGTGGGAATCGCCACTGACACCCTGGTAGTCATGTCGACCTCTGAAGAAGAGACCTCGCCTTTATCAATGTTGCCCATATCAAGGACTTCTGACGCGAATCGAACAACCACGGTGTAAACAAGGAGACGATTCCAAGCGATGCGACCGCGGCGAGAACGACAGCGGCGCCAAAAGGAACAGCCAGCATCAGCAGCGCCGGGCTAAGGAAGCATATATATGTTCCGGGGGCAATCTTCTCGCCGCTGAACAACAGGTATGGCAATGTTATGAGGCCGCTGCCTATGAACATGCCGATACCGGCAGCCCATGATGCGCCGTCCAGGTTGAACAGGGGCATCCACCAGCTTGCCAGCATCATCATCACTCCCATGCCCGAAAGCACGCCCAGAAGTGTAACCCACGGCCGCTCGTGCAGCCAGGCAACCAGGTAAAGCACCCCAAGATTGGCGGAAGCCTGAAAGAACATCAACAGACCAGGCACCAGTGTTATACCGTCGCGGTATTTTGGATGCAGCGCCAGCACCCACAGCGGCGAAAGCAGATATATAACCGCCGTCAGCCCCAAGGTGCACAATGCCACCGACTTGAACGCTATCTGGATATTCAACGTCGCCTGGTACTTCAGGCCTGTCTCCCATTGCTTGGCGATATGTCCTGAAACAGCGTTCCAGACGGCAGTTGCCAGCACCGACACCGGTTGAGACAACATGAAGAAAATGTGATAGGTCGCCGCTTGCGCGCTGTCGCCTCCAAATCGCCTGCTGACCAACCAGAAACTCATGTACGTCACCAGGATCCAGACCGAATTGCTGAACATAGAGGTGATTCCGAACCGGGCAATGCGGACAAACATCCTACTGAAGGAGTCGGGAACTTCGGGGTCGACTTGCTGTTGCGCTGTAACTGCTGTCTTTGTCATGGGTGCTGAACCGGCCTCTGCAGGCAGCTCCTGCGGTGCGGGAGCAGGTGTATATGCCTGGGGTTGAGCTGACTCATGCCGAACCTTCAAAGCCAACGTTAACAACAACATCCCCAGCACAAACGTGATGCCCACAGAAACCAGATGTGCCATCAGCAGAACCACCGCGCTGGGCCAGAGCATTACAGCTACCACCGCAAGCACGGTGAACAGCACGCTGAACGCAAGTTCGACGGCGGATATTAGCCTGTAAAGCCTCATTCCCGCGAGGAACCCCAACATATTTACATATAACGCCAGCACACATGCGTTCAGTATGCCTAGCAAGGCAATCTTGAGCTGCAATAGTCTGGCGACGGGTTGAGCTTGACTGGTCGAGAACAGGGCGGAGGCTATGGGCCCAATGAACAGACCCGTGATAACGGTCGTTATGAGCACGCACGCCAGCACGGGCAGGCGGATTCTTCGATAGAACTCAACAAGCATACCTCGGGCTTCGAACAGGCTGACGTACCTCGCCAGCCCATGGTTGGCGCCAAGCGGTAGCAGGGGGGTGAGCAGGCTCAGGAGCATCAGGCCCAAACCCCACAGGGCGATTTGTCCGGGAAGATCAACCTGGCCGAACAACCACGTCAACAGCAGAAGTCTTGCAAGTCCCAATCCTCGTTGCAGGATCATTGCCGGCACATAGACACCGACAGCCCCGGCCATTGAAGAAACTTTCAGCAGGCGCCGGACAAACGACATGATGGCTCCTGCGCGGGAATGCTCGCAACCAGATCAAGCTCAGCCGGCGCGGTAAGTCTGTTGTACCCCACGATAAGCGCCATGAAGCCCCAGAACAGGGCATTGGTCGCGGGGTCCCACAGCGGGTCGACAAACATGGCGTTGATCAGATAATTGAGCATGGCAATCCAGCAGACGATGACGAGATCTCGCGACACCCACCCGCCATTAATGGTTGGCAGACGCCGATAGAGCTGAAGGCTTTGTCGAAACAGCAACACAAAGATGGTCACTATAAGAAACAGGCCTATGATGCCCGTTTCGGACCAGATAGCCAAAAACAGGTTGTGCTGCGTGAGCACGTTGAACACGTTCGCCTCTGGGTTGCCGGGATCCCGATTGAGGGCAAGCTGGTAATCCAGAAAATGCCCGAACCCCACACCAGTAAGCGGGCGCTCCCGAGCGATCTCGAGTGCCTGTTTGGCAAGGATGATTCTGGCTTCGGTTTCCCTGACCTGGGCCAGTCCTCCCCTGGCACGATCGCGCTGAAGAAGGTTCTCCCACATGACGGCGGCGCCAATGACAAGCACCAGTGCCACCATAGCCATTTTCACCGTGCCAAGCCTCTTTCTGCCCGCCCACACGAACCACACGGCCAGGCAACAGAGCAATGCGACATACGCGCTGCGCAGGCCTGTGAAGAATACCGCGGGTGGGATCAGAATCGCCTGAGCAACTATTATCACCTTCATTGGCCCGCGCACGCGACGAAGGAGGAACAGATCAATGAAGAGCAACTGAATCAGAAGCACCGCCTGTGGATTGCTCATGGCATATGCGCCACGGGCACGGTCGAAGTGAATACCGTAGTGCGAGCCCCATTGAGGTATGTTGATGTAATCGGGCCAGATGAAGGCTCGGGCACCTTCCCATCCCCTTATTGCGGCGTACTGAAGATAGCCAATGTACAGCGCGTACCACCCGTATATCACCAGTGGAATAAGGGCGGCGAGTATGTGTTTCTCGTTTCGCATGCTCGCCAGCAACAGGAAATACAGAATGACAGGCAACAGAAGTGGTTCGAGGAAGCGATAGTAAGGCCAAGTTCTACCCACTTCGTTAGCGGCGGTCCACCCGGCCAAGCTGGCGTTTATGGCGATGTACACCAGAAACGCGATAATAGTCCAGTGCAGAGGCGACGACAGCCGGACCATCCGCCTGTGCGTGATGAAATATGCGCCAAAGGCCACTATTGCTCCAAGGGCGATCAGCCTGGGAATTGTCAGATTTGGCAAACCGGTCAACTGGATGTGCAGAAACTGCCTGTCCAGAAGCCCATATGAAAGTACCCACGTCCAGAACCAGACGGTTATGTCGCATCGCACAACCAGAAAGATCGCGAGGGCAGCTATCCCTAGTGCAACGAACGTGTAGGGCATCCACAAGGGGTTAGCGATCGATACAACCCCGGCGACTGCGGACGTCGCAATTGCCGCCCACAACCCCAGCGAGCTAGCATTTTGCTGAGTTCTTTCGAGCATCCATCCTCTTCCACGCAGGTCAGTACCTGCAACTCCAATCATGTCCCTTTGTGCATCGGGGTGGCGACCAGGGGCGCGTTTTTAGAGGCGCGTTCCGGTCTGTCTTCTACACCATGCGGTACAGGAATCTCGGGATGGGGAAGGTTCGCATGTTAAGAAGCACGCCCGCGAGCTTGCCGCCGCCAAGTTCAATCCGTTTTTTGGCCTGGGCGACCGCTTCACGCGGTGTCCGGTTCGATCGCACCACCAGCACAGCGTCATTGAGTGCGCACGCCAGAACCTGCGCGTCAGGATAGTCGTTCACGGCGGCGACATCATAAATCACGTGGTCGTACTGCCCTGAAAGCTCCAAAATGACCTGGGAAAGGTTCTGCTCCTGCAACAGGTCAAGTGAGCCTGCGCCAAGACTTCCCGACGTAAACACGTGAAGGTTACCGATCTTCTTGACAGCATCATCCTGCCGGGCTTCACCCGATATGATCTCTGCGATTCCAGGGGATTGTTTGAGCCCCAGAAGCTTATGCACCGCTGGAAAGCGAAAGTTCATGTCGACCAACGCCACTCGGGGCGAGGCGGCGGTCTGGCAACCCGCCAGCGCAACGCCGGCAGCCAGCGTGGTCGAACCTTCCTTCCTGTTTGCCGAGCATATCATCAGGTGCTTTCCGACGGGTCGGCCAGAACAGAAGATCGACGCCCACGCGTTATGAAAGTACTCCCGCACCTTGGGGCTCAGGGGGCTCTTTGTGGATGTCGTCTGCGATTGAATGATTTCCGATTCCAGTTGGGTCATGCTTCACCTCAGCCGGCGTTTATGATGCGTCGCCGAAGCATGGGAACCGAGCCCAGCACCGGCGTGTCGAGGTATTTCTCGACTTCGTCAACGCTCTTTATTGAATGATCGTAGAATTCTGCCAGGAACGCATACACCAGCGACATAATCACACCCGCCAGCAGGCCCAGCAGAATATTGATCAGCCAGACCGGTTTGCGGGGGTCTTGTGGATTGGGCAACGTGGGCGGATTAAGCACCTGCACAATGATCGGGTTCTGCGCCAACAGCTTGGCTTCTTCAGCCTGCAGTACTCGCTCCATCTGAAGGTCATAGCGTTTTCGGGCGGCGTCAACATCCCGCTGAAGCCGCTCGTAGATGGCTGTCTTGCCCGCAAGCGTTTCAACGCGGGCGATTTCGGAGTCCATCGATTCCTTCAGGTTTTCATGACTGGCGGAAATTTCGCCTATCTCCATCTCAAGCCTGACGGCCTGGCGGGACAGCTCGTCATACAGGTCCTGCTGGGCGATGTTCAATTCCTCACGTGTGTGCGCCAGTTCCTGATAATCCGGGGTGTAGCGAGGCACAAGCGAGTTGTATGTCAGCTTCAGATCGACGATGCGATCCTGAAGAACTCGCAATGCAGGATTAGAGGCTGTGAGGGAATCGCCGACCACGATATCCTGAGGCTTCTTCTTGAGTTGTTCCTTCAGTTGCTCCAGTGTTGTTTTGAGTCCGGCAAGCTTTGCTTCTGTTTCCATGAACTGACCCTGGAACTTTGTTGCCAGGAAGCTCGCGCCTTGTTCCCCACCGCTACCCTTGCCAGCCATGCTGTTCACTACTCGCAGGTCGCCACGAAGGTCAGTCTCTATGAACTTGCTGAGATTGTCCTCTGCCTTATTGAGATCTCTTGTGGCCCTTTCCAGCGATTGTTCGCTCAGCAGGTTGGCGGCCATGGTGATTCGCTGCTTTTCGAGTTGCTTGTACCTGTTCTGGTAGGCATCGAGCATGTATTGGGCAAGCAGTCTGGCCCGTTTTGCAGCCAGTTCACGTGGGTCAACGCCAAGATCGTTTGCGATCTCGGGTTCTTCAGGCCAGTCAACGCGAATGCGATAGGTCTGCGATGCGCTCACTTCGGTCCCGCCAGGGGTGACGACGTTGACTCGCTGCTTGACCTTGCGGATGTATCGGCTGTTCCTGCTGGCGAATTCGGAAATCTCTTCATTGGTGTACCACTGGTCGGCGGTGAGATTGGCCGAGTCGGGGTCCTCCATGCGCATCAGGGCCGAGACAAGCACGATATCGCTGAGAATCATCTCTCGCTGGGTGACGACGAACAGCGCGACATCGTCCTTTGCTGTGGCGACCTGCTCCATAGAGTTGCCGATCAACGAGTGTTTGGCGACAACTTGGGCCTCGCTGCGGTACCACCGCGGCGCGAAGATTGTCGCCACTATCACCGCGGCGACAGTCACCGCCAGTATCAGCAGGATTCCAGGGAAACGTCCCCAGAGCACTCGCATTATTTCGCGTAACGTTCGACTGGTATAGCCATCCGGCATGCTTCACCTCGAAAGTTGGTGTTTTCGTTAACTCTGCGAAACCTTAAGGCGTAGGTCCAAGCCAATCAACCGAGTCGCCGGCAGTGTAGTTGATGCTGGTGGTAGTTCCCATGACGGCTCGGATACCTCTTACCCACACAAGTTCGATGAAATCCGCACGGCGGGCAATTTCTGTCGATGGCACGTAGATGATGTCGCCATCCTCAAGATATATGTCATGCCTGTAAGGCAGGGCGTCCACTTTCACGCTTTGGCCGAACTTCTTTGTGCGGTTGTGAAGCATCTGATAGACATTGACCACGGCCGCCTGAGGAGTGGGCAGGTTGCGACGACGAACGAGAACGACCTGGCTGAGTTCGGCGCGGGCATTGAGATATCCTCCCGCCTGGGCAATTGCCTGAAGCAAGGTCATTTCCTGCTGTCCGGCGGTCGTGCCCACGCGCACCTGGTCAAGCACCACGCCAGGATTTCTCACCTCGCCCAGGACATACACCCGCAACGGCTCGATTGTCTGAAGGTTTACGGTAACTTCAAGCTCGGGCAGTCCCACCGCCTGGTACGCGCTGTTGAGGGCGCGGTGCAGTTCGCCGACAGTTTTGCCCGCGGCGGACACATCGAGAATGAACGGCAGGGATATTCGTCCGTCCGGCGCGACGGGAACCAACCGGCTCTGGCCGCGGGGGGCGGTGCGAATTGCTTCTCGCAACTCGGTGATGTTCACGTTGGATTGCCTGAAGCTCACTGTCAGCTCAGGATCTTTGAGAAACGTGCTGTAGCGCTCCTGAACTTCTCGCTGAACCTCCTCGATGGTTCGATCATACACCATGACCGAACCAATGAGATCGAGTCTGAGAGTTCCATCCGACTGTACCGCGGCCTCCTGCGTAAGGGCAGGGTTGAACGGGAACCGCACGACGATGACATCTTGTATCTTGATGCGGTACGCCTCGGGCTCCATGCGGTGGCGGACGTGATAGATAATTTCAAGGAAGTCGCCGGGTCTGACGCGGTACTCGCGCCTTACAACCCGAGCGACGGGGACCTCCTGGGGCTGCCAGTCGGATTGAAGAAAATCCTGTGGTATCTGAGGCTCAGGATCGGGGGGCGCCTCGCAACCTGTCAACAACGTCCAGGAACAAACACAACAAAGCACTAGCGTCAGCGTTTTCATCATCGGCTCTCCATCACCACTGCGCGGTTGAAGTGCTGCTTAGTTTCCGCCAGAGCCTCAAGGGCCTCTTCGTATGCGTTGTATGAACCAACCTCAACTGCAAGAACCACCCCGTCTTGCAGCGGGATTTCATTGATCCTTGCCGGTAGATCCTTCTTTATCAACTGCCTGGCAATTGCCTGGGCCTGATTCCTGCTATCATATGCACCGGCACATATTGTCCACAATCTGGCCCGTATGATGCGAGATGCTTCATGAGCCTGGGGGGTTTGCGGAAAATGAAACACCAGGCTATCAAGCACCGCATCGGCGCGTTCCCATTGTCCGTCGCGTTGAAGCAGCTTCGCCAGCATCAGGGCTGCGTGATCCGCAGGCGTCTGATCCGGGGGAAGATTCGCCATCGCCAGATCATAATAACGCAATGCGTCCTCAAAAGCACCCTGATTATATGCCAGATCGCCCATTGCCACAGCGCATCCGCCCAAGAGCAACCTGTCCCTGGAGATCGTCGCTGCCTTTTCCAGATCGGCCCACGCACCCCGAATATCACCAAGGGCGACCCGCGATCTTCCTCTGTAATACAGCGCCTCAGCAGAGGCAAAGGTGCGCAAACCTTCCTGCAGCACGTCGTTCATGCATGACTGCGCAAGTAGATAATTGCCGGTCAGATAAGCCTCCCGCCCGGCCTGTAACGAATGCTGCCCAATCGGGGAAAGGCTCTCGTTGCATCCCGACATGAACAACAGGATGCACAGAAATACCATTCCCTGGATCTGCTCCAAGGATGTTCGCTGCCTGATCAGTGCGTCAAACCTCCAGGACACGATACATTACCTTTTCGGCTCGAACTGACACCCAACTTCATTGAATTTCCATTGTTACATCGCTTCGGGACAAGGGCAAGAATAAACCTTATCCGATATGTTAAAGATTGATGGTTATAAGCAAAAAAACTCTTGCCCTGCTGATAAGTCATGATACAATGCTTCCAGATATAAGAAATAGGTTCCATATTATGGAAAAAAGAAACGCAGTACCAGTTAGATCTGTGCAGAAGGCCCTGGAGATTCTCGATATGTTGATATTTGAGGATCCTGCATGTGACGGGGTTTCTCTTTCGGAGATTGCCCGAAGAATGGCCATGCCTGCGAACTCCGCGCACAACCTGCTCAAGAGCATGGTGGTGTGCAATTACGTCAACCAGAATGAGCGGGGGCACTACATTGCCGGGACGATGGTGGAACAGATCGGAAGCCTGAACCGGCTCCGTTCGCCCAGGATGATGGATGTGGTTGTCTCTTGTTGTCGCAGCACAGGTGAAGCATTGGGTGAATCAGTGGTATTTGCCACTCTGGCGGGGGGGAGGCGTATTCGAGTTGCGGCATTCGATGCCCTGCGTTCAGTGCGCGTGGATCATGCATCCCATGAGGTGGAGCATATGTATCGGTCTCCTACCGGACGGGTTCTTGTCGCCCTGGCCGATGATGAGCAATTGAAGGCTGTGCTTGCTCGCCACGGATGGCCGGGAGCGAAATGGGCGGATATTTCTTCTCGGTCTCAGTTGGAGCAAGCGCGTAAGGAAATCCGCAGGCGTGGATCGGAGACAATCGAGAACACCAGGACGGAGATCACGGCCATGGCTTGTCCGGTTGTTGACTCCAAGGGGGCATTGATTGGCGCTATCGGATGTTTTGCGCCCAGTTATCGGTGTGAAAAAGAACAACAGAAGAAAATCATCAAAACATTGCAGACAGTCGCAAAGGAGACTTCTGACAAACTCTAGTTTGGCCTCCTGATGGCGATGTCACCTTTGAAAGGAAAAGTTGTGGATCGTATTTTGACCGAGAAGATCAAAAGTATGGTGATGAAAAGCGGGATGGATCTCGTCGGTTTTGCTCCTGTCTCGCGTTGGGCCAATGCGCCTTTTCTGCTTAGTCCCGAGGCGATTCTTCCCACCTGCAAGACGGTTGTTGTTGCGGCGACTCACATTACCGACACATGGACTGAAATGGGCGGTGAGCCAGCGCCCCAGGATCTCGGTCCGGGTGGATGGATGGACCAGAACAGCCTGTTGGATCGAATCGCCTACCGGACCGCTCGCCTGTTGCATGAGCACGGGCATCAGGCAATTCCCGTCGCGTCATCCAATATTTGGCGTTACAGAAAAGCGGCGGGAATCCCCCGCGAGTTTTGCCCCGATCTTTCTCATATGCACGCTGCCGTTGCCGCAGGTCTCGGAGAGATGGTCTGGACCGGGCTCACTTCTACACCCGAATTCGGCCCACGCGTAAGGTTCATATCCATTGTAACTGATGCCCAGCTTGTTCCATCGCCGCTCTACGACGGGCCGGAACTGTGCGACCGTTGCATGGAGTGTGTTCGACATTGTCCGACACAGGCGATGAGCACAGACTTTCGCAGCAAGAAACCGCAGGAACTCAAGATCGAAGATCGTATATGGCAGTACGCGGATAAAAACATTTGGCGATGCGCC
>CAZWAT010000009.1:0-29730 GCA_964632015.1 uncultured Planctomycetaceae bacterium | reverse complement strand
GCTCACGGGCCTGGTATATGCTTTCGGTTTTGGCCCCTGCCGCGATGATTGCCGCGACCAACGCCTCATCCTGACAGGCGCTGTCAAGTTGCCCGACCGAGTCCATCGCCCGCTCTGCGAGGCGCTGCTGGGACGTCGCCGCCAGAGGAAATCTGTCAAAAGGCATTTGTGCAATTGTCTGGTCAAGCGATATTTGATTGTCGAGCAACTTGACGAGGGCGTCTCGCAACTTGGTAAGCTTGGCGAGGTGCGGGTCGGCTTGAAGATTTTTGGTCTGGGACATCAGCCCACGCTGCGATTCAATCGCCACGCCAAGCCCCGACATAAGCTCTTTGAGCCGCCGCTTGAGTTCATCGTCGCGGGCCGATCTTTCAGTCATCATGCTCAAGGCGAGTTGACGCTCGGACAGTTCGTTCAACGCCCGCAGGTATTGCTTCATTCGCTCGATGTCATCCAGACCCGTTGCGTCGCTGGCGCCACGGCGAAGCGCGTCGAGCACGGCATTGAGATTTTGAACGATCTGTGCCTCTTTTGTGCCCGCACTTGCGCTCAGTCCTCGGCGCAGCAACTCGGCCACCTGGTCCATATCCTGCGAAATGAACGCCTGCTGTGCGGCCTTGAGCGCCTCGTGTATAGCCTTCGCCGCCTCTGGGTCGTTTTTTTCTAACAGTTCGCCCAGCGTGAGCATCTGGGCGGTAAGGTCGTCGAACAACTGCTTGTTGATTCTCTGTTGTTCGATCGCCCGGCGCATGTGTTCGTCATCAGCCGCCCGTGCCAGTTGTACGCCGATCATCAGACCCGCCGCAATGCAGATCGCTATTACCCTTGTCAATCGAGGCGAATACATGTCAATCGAACAGGCTTTCATCTTGAACTCTCTGAATTTCGTCAATTTGTTGCAGAAGCTGCCGTGACTTTTCGATCAGGCGAAGCACACCAGACTCGACCTCCTGTTTCGACCCCGCCTTCGCCATCTGCTCGATGACGTTTGCCAGCGCATGAGATGCGCGTCGCTGATCGGCTTCGATGCGACCAGCCAATGTCCGCAGATGTTGAGTGTCCATGCTTTGGGAAGCTGTCGGAATATCCCGCGTCCCGGACAAGATGTCATCGGCCACAGACTGAAGCGCAACGATAATGCTTGTCTCGATGTGATCGAGTTGGGCCTGATCGGCGAGGTTATTGTATTTCATTTCATCTCTGACGCCTCGCATAGTCTGCGCGGCGTCGCGGCACTCAGCCGACACAGCCAGATGAATCGCCCCCGCCGCCTGGAGTTCCCGGATGGCCCACGCCTCAGCGCGGTCATTCACTTGGGCGGACACCTCGGCCAGGCGGGCAACACCTGCCTCCTGAAGCGCCAACGCCTCGGTCAGCTTTACGCGCAGGTCGCGCTGTCTGCGAAGCAGAACATTCATCAGCTCTTCGGGCCTGACGATGTCGAATTCCAACGGATTGCTGGCCTGGGTCACATTAGGCCCGCCAAGACGGGCAGGCATGTTGTCGCGTGCTTCGAGGGTTACCGATATCTTCGAGCCTGGGGAGAGGTTCAACTCCTGGAGCGTCAGGATCCTCTCGAACTGCACTTGCGAAGCGGGCTCCAAGTCGATGCTCCACGAGCGCCGCACCTGTCCGTCTGTCAAGACCTTGATTGCAGCGCCAGCCATCGAGCAGTCATCGCTAACCGATGACGCAACCCCTATTGTCGCACCGGGAGTGATCATGTTTCCGACCCCGAAACGCCTGACGTAAACTATCTTTGGCCCGGCGTCGGGTGATACATCGAGCACCATCGCAGGCTGGCGTTTATTGGTTGAACCGTCGGCAGCGAGCAGCACTATTCGCATTGGTGATGAGGTTTGTTCGTTTTGCATGGGCACATCGAACGCGCCGGTGATGAGTCCATCGGCGTCGGTAGAAAGCTCGGACACACGCTCGCCATTCACGATGATATGGGCCGATGCCAAGGGCTTGTCGCACCGCGCCCTCAGCCGAACCGTGCCACCTGGCGTAGCGTGAACCACGCTGGCGCCCGGGGGCGTTATTTCGGCTGGCAATTGTCGATATGCGAGATGCTCAACGCGAGACTCCGTATGCGTCAGCCGGGGCGGGTGAACCACACTCACTCGACGCTTGTTGCGTTTGCCAGAGTTGTCATCTCCACCGGTGACATAATAGTCAAAATCTTCCAGAACACCCGTGACATCCAGGCGGAAGTCGTTATCCTCCCCGCCGATCATCGGTATAACCTGGAATCTTCCCGAGGCGTGTTCAACATGAAGCATCACATCGTCGGGAACCCGGCCGAGAACCTGCGCTACGACGGGGTAATCATCGCCCAGCATCGCCACATCATCGCCCGTCCCGAAATCGATGTACGTCCGCCTTGGATAATCAACATCCGCCAGCAGCAGGTTTCGTTGCATCCACGCCACAGCGAACGGACGATGCCAGACGACGAGCCCGGCCATGATCAACAAGGCCGCCGCCGCCATTGCCAATGCCTGCCGTGAGCCACGCCGGTCGATGACAGCCGAAAAATCCAACCCCTTCGCAAGGGTGTTGGCTTCAGTGGCAAGCTTTGCGATCATGTCTGGGCACGCCAGACCATCATCGCGTTCGTCGAACTGCACCAGGCTTATGAGCCTGTCCTGAAGCTGCGGATTCGCCTTCTCCACAAGCAACGCGAGAGATTGCTTGCTGATGCGAATCGTCAACGCCGGCAGGAGCCTTCGCCACACGCACCACGCAAGCGCGACACCGGCGGCCACTGTCGTGCCCGCACGAAGAGGCTTGTCGAGATCGAGCGTCCAGTCAATTACGAAGCTTGATGCACACAGGACGACGGCCCAAATAATCATCCACGCCACGCCATCAATGGACATGCGCCACCTCAGGGCTCGTCCAAGATGGGTGAACCCGCGGGCCAGGTCGGCAGAGATCAGATTGTTCGAATTGCTTGACATACTTCTGGTATTCAACTCCGCGTCAATCGCTACGCCATGTTGTGTTTCTTTCTTATGATCCATTCCGCCGACAGAAGCGCGACTATAACCAGCAGCGCCAACGGGGTGTCGTAAAGGTTTCTCAATTCATCGTGGGGCGGGCTTTTTTGGCGATGAGGTGGAATGTCGACAAGTCTATGCGACTGATCCAGCGTGAGATACCTGTCGCCCGGCAGCGCCACCGCCCGCATCGCCTGTTCGTCGGCTTCGGGGCGACGATGCTCAGCCCGCGGCGTCTCGATAGTGACCAGTCGCGACCATTGCTCGAGTTCCTGGGCCGAACCCTCGACACGCGGTGTAAGCCTGTACGTGCCACGTCTTGTGAATCGCACGCCAGAGGAACGATACGCACCCGCAACGCCTTCGACGGGCGTGAGCTTAACCGGGTCGAGCGGGCGGGAATCCGCAATGTCCACCACGTCAACCGTCAGCGAATCCGCCTTGAGAGGCTGATAATCACGACCAAACGCCTCAATCTCGATCGTCACCGCGTCACCGACGGCGAATGTCGACTGGCCCGTCGTGAGCGTGACCCTGCTCGACCTGATCGCGCTGAGATAGATTATCGCGTTGTCCCAGAACCGTCTGAAGAAAAACCCGCTGCTGTGGGCTCTCCATCGCCAGCTTTCGTTGGAGCCCATGTAGAGGATGTTACCCGCGCCGTAAGGTTGGGTTGCGATTACGCACAGCGGGTCGTCGCTATCGGCGAGCGTCATAGACGCATCACGGGCAACCGCCAGAACGCGAGCGCCTGGCTTTGTTCGAGCAAGCGGATGCGCCCAGAATAGATGCGGCATAGTCTGCCACATTTGTTGATTGTCGTCGGGAGGTACAAGGCGTGTGACGGGGTGGTCGATTCCGTAGGGCGTCAACACGACAGGTAAGCTTGCCTGCCTTGATCGGCTGACCTCAAGCCCGCCCATCGCCTCGTTGTCGGAAACCACAACAGGCAGAAGGTCGCCCAGTGATTTGAATTCGCCGCTGCCCAGCACGTTGCGGGTGTTCTTGTTGCCGGCGATGTAGCACAACCCCCGACCATGAATTCTCACGAATGGTTCAAGAAGGTTCTCGACAAAGTGCCTGTCAAACCCGCCGGCGGTGTGAACAGGATCATGAAGAATCACAAGATTGTAACCGGGCATGTCGGCGTCGCCTTCACGCCCGAGCAGTTCCTCAAGCGTGCGAGGCAGACGCGAGAGATTCATGCCGGTAGACGCCGCCTGTCTGACGGCGGAGTCGGCGTTCTGCTGCCAGAAACTCACCGAATACAGACTCGCGCCTTCGGACAGCAGGAACCGCTTGAGGCTCTGATACTCCCATCCCGCATACCCGCTGATCACCAGGACGCGGATTTTCTCATCCACAACACGCACGCGGGCAATCGCGTCATTGTCCACAACGGAAGGTTCAAGACGTGGGCGCGTCGGGGCGTTGAGCGTTTCGACGGTTGCGAGAAATTCATACTCGCCCAAATCTTCAAGCCTTGTTTGAAGCGTCACTGTGCGCAGGCCCGACGCCTCGGCGTCATCGTCAAGCGTGATTTCAAGATCCTCGCCGCATTCGATCCAGTCATCGTGGCCGAGTTCGCGTTTGAGCAGTGTAAGCCTGGCGGCTGAGCCGTGCATATTTCTGTGTGTAAGCACTGCCTGAAACTCTATGTCGCTTCCGCGCCGGGCCTCGCGGGGACTCATCAGGGCCGAAACCCTCACTTCGGGAATGGGCGTCGGATCGCCCACCAGCACAGACCACACCGTCGCCCCCCTGTGCCGTGCGTACTCCACAGCGTTTGCCAGGCCTGGTATGCCTGTCGTGTCCTGACCGTCACCGAAATGAATGATCACCGGCGGGCTTTCACCATCGAGCAGATCGATGGCCCCGCGAATCGCCAGCCCCTGATTGGAGGCGCTACCGCTGCTATCAAGCCTGGCGAGAATACCTCGCATAAGCTCATTCGCCCTGAGCGACAACTGCTCGTCATCAAGGCCCTTGTCGACAAGGTTGATCATCCCGAGTGGACGCACGTAACCCTCGCCGGGTGAATCGTCCGACGGCGCGTACTTCATGGCGATGACAGGATGATCGGCTGACAGTCGGTGAATCGTCTCCCCCTGAAGCATTGCACCAAGCAGTTCCCGGCGGGACATGTTGGAGATATCATCTTCGTCAACGCCCAGGCTCTGCGCCAGTTGACGGCGCACGGGCAGTTGGGATGGTGAGGAATAATCATCCGTAAACGACATGGACTCGCTGTCGTCGACAAGCAGCACAATCGGCCGATGGTGCGTAGTAACAAACCGCATCGCGATTGCCGGTTGAAGCATGAGCACGAACACCATACCGATCACGGCAAGGCGAATGGTGACAAGCAGCTTCGTCGCTCTGTGGGCCCGCGATTCTTGACGGTACGAGCGAACGGTCAACGAGACCAGCCCCACAAGCACCACAAGCAAACCCAACCTTGCATATGCGTTGTAATCTCCGCGCAGCACCAGCCGAACGTCATCGTGGGCGATTGCCTCGGAGACGTTCCAGTTCATCAGCCATGTCAGAACACTGTTCACGCGGCTGATCCCTCCGTCTGGTGATGAGAGAATCGTCTTGCGAGCGTCATTTCGGCAACCAGTATCGCCAACACAACCAGCATCGCCACCATCCAGTTTGTACCGGTGCGGCCTTCAATTGCGGCGTCGTCCTGCTCCGACGCGATGTACATGAAGTTGTCGGTTCCGAACGCCGAGGCGATATCATCGCGTGTCGCGGGCATCAGATGCCCCTCAGCCGGGTCGACATCCCGCGTAAACAACGTCACTCTTTGCCTGCCGTCGCCAAGCTGCGCCCTGAGTTCATAGATTCCCGCCCGCGATGTCGCGTCGTGCCGCCAGTGGTCGTTGTCGTTGCGGTGAAGGGCGGTTTCATCCGTCGCCGGATAGTCTGGCGACTTGATGAAGGCAGTTGCGTCTTCCCACAGACGCCAGACGGACTGGATAATCGGGGTTTCGACTGTTCCAGAAAGTCTTACCCCTGGCCGGGCTAGTTGTTCCACGAGATTGTGCATCGCCACCGGATAGGTATCCATAGGTCCGGGGATGCACCAGTCGTTCCACCGCGTCCCGGCGGTGCTATAGAACATTACGACGTTGCCCTTGCCAAACTGTTTCGCCGCCATTGCAGGCCAACGCTCGGCTGTGGCAAATCTCGCCAGTATTTTCGCCCGTGCCGACGCTGACGGATCATCCGCTTGGATGAACGAGCGAAAACGGATCAGTGCCGCAGCAGCGGACAATTCGCCCTCAAAACACCGCAGAAAGCGTTGCGACGCAATACCGGCGGGGTCAAGCCGAAAGAACTCGCTGTCGCGTTCGTCGGCGCGGGATATCAGCTTCAGCGGGACAAGGCCATCACCGTTTTTCCAGAGCATGTCGTTGTAGAACGCCAGGTCGACGTCCGGGCCGGAAAACACCGCCAGCCCTCCCCCGCCCTCAACGAACCGCTCAAGCGTATCGAGTTGTGAATGCCCCCATCGCTCATCATCGCTCGCCGACGCCGCATCATCGCCCATCGCCCGAACGTTCATCAGTGTGACCACATCATAATGGTCCAGGTCTGTCGACGACAAAGCGTGAATTCCAGCAACATCAACGTTAACGCCATATCGCCCGTCGCCCATGGGATCGAGCGCCTTTGTGAAGAAGAATGAATCATCTCGCGATTCCGGGGAGCCATCGACTACGAGCACCCGCATGCTGGCTCGAATATCAAGGGCGAGCCGCGCGGTGTTGTCGGCCTTGAGGTCATCTTCGCCAAGCGTTGCGGTTACCACTGCCGGCCCGGGATGATCGAACAGGACTGTGAAGTCCACCTCGCCCGACTCGCCCGGTGACAACGGCTTGATCGCTTCGGGTGGAATCATTGCCCCCTCGCGCGTGCCTTGTGGCGATGGGTGTCTTGCCCACAGGTCGAACGGCTGGGGCGACGAAGGTTCGGGGCCGTCGTTGCGGACGGTCAACCTGAGCCTGGCGGGCACGCCGGCGCGAACAATAGGGTCGATCAGCTCAAGTCGCTGCGCTGAAAGGTTCGACCTCGCAGGTCTGCCCACATCCCGCACGACAAGTTGCACGCCGTTGGCGATAAGCTCATCAATAATGCGTGCGGGCGAACTGGACGCGCTAATAGTATCGAGATCGTGCTGCCTGAAGTCGCCGACAATCACCAGCCGGGCCGGGGGGGATATCTGTTCAATAATCCCGCTGGCCTTGTCAACCGCCTCGACAAGGCGACCCCTACCGTCGGTAACATCGAGGGCTTCTACCCTTCGGGCAAGTTGCAGCTTGTCCGCGCCTCGCAATGCCGACGACGTGTCGGGAGCACTGGTGCGAAGAATGACAATTTCCTGTGAGGGCGAGCTATCTCCCACCAGGTCGGCGACGTATTCCCTCGCCTGCTCAAACAGTGTGCTCGACCCGCCAAGCTGGCCCATGGAGGCGCTGTCGTCAAGCACGATGACAGTGAATGGTTGCTCGCTGGTCGACGCCGGAACCCAGCCGGTGAAGCGGGCAAGGGCAAAGCCAAGAAACAGAATCAGCAGGCACCTCACGGCAAGCAGCAACAGATCCTCCAGCCGTAATCGCCGGCGGTTTTTCCTGATCGTCCGCGAAAGAAACTCCATCGCCGCCCAGTCGACAATCCTGTGTCGTCGCCTGCTGAGAAGGTGAATAACAACAGGCAAAGTCGAGGCCGCCAGGGCCATATAAAACACGGTCGGGTGGGCAAATGGCATCATGCGCCTCCCGAAAGCATGCCGGCGATGAAGATCATTTTCCGCCCCTCCTCATCGCAGCCCTTCTACCGGAAAGAAACGTGCCCAACGCGCTATCAAGATGATCACTGGTGCTGATAAGCTTGTAGTATGCGCCCCTGGCGAGACATTGTCTTTTCACCAGGCTGGTGAACTCGCGCATCTCTGCAAGATACCCAGCGCGAACGGATGGACCCCGGGCGAGAAGTGTTGAAGATTCCTCCAGCCCGCGGAACATAATGTTGTCTTTGAACGGAAACGTCAGTTCGTCGTCGTCCATAACGTGCAGCACAACTATGTCATGATTGTCGTGTCTGAGCCTTCCGATCGCGCGGGCCAGACCCTCGGCATCGACAAGCAGGTCGCTGATGATGCAAACCAACCCCCTGCCGGAGAGTTTGCCCACCAGTTGCGACAGCGTACCCTCAAGCGATGTTTTGCGCACGCCCCGGAAGGCCTCGAACGCGCCAACCAGGTTGTTTATCTGGTTGGGATTTGACGATGGCGCGAGGTATGTTTTAAGCTCCTCATCGAACAGCGCAAGGGAGACGGCGTCCTGCTGACGAAGCAACAACAGCGACAACGCGCACGCCAGCGACGAGGAATAATGAAACTTGCTCAGCGCCCCGGGCCTGGAGGGTCGATACCGCATCGATTCGCTACCATCTACAACGAACGTGGCCCGTAGGTTCGTCTCCTGCTCGTACTGCTTTATCACGTACCGGTCGGTTCTGGCGTGAACCTTCCAGTCGATGTGCTTGATGTCGTCGCCGGGCACGTATTCGCGATGACTGGCGAACTCGACCGAGAACCCGTGGAACGGGCTGGCATGCATTCCGCTGATGAAGCCTTCGACCACCACCCGCGCGCGAAGATCGAGGCGGGTGATCCTCGCAAGCACGTCGGGGTCGAGATATTTTCGCAGGTTAGCGCTCATGACTCACTCGTCAGCCTTTAATCGCTCGCGCCGCGGGCCCGGTGGACAATGCCGATTCATGCGCAGGGGTAAGCGCTATCAGTTCATCGATTATCCGGTCGGGCGTGTATCCTTCCGCCTCGGCGTTGAAGTTGACGCATATCCTGTGCCGAAGCACGGGCCTGGCGACTGCCTGTATGTCCTCGACGCTGACATGGCACCGGCCGTGAAGCAGACAACGCACCTTGCCCGCAAGCACCAGGTACTGACACGCGCGTGGGCCGGCGCCCCATGAAACATAGTCACGCACGATATCCGGAACGGTGCCCGAGCCGACACGAGTCGAGCGAACAAGTGAAAGACAATAGTGGATTACATGATCCGCAACCGGAACACGTCGGACTATCTCCTGCAGCCGCTCTATCGTCTCGCCGTCAAGCACGGGCGAAACAGACACATCCTGTGAAGCCGTCGTCACGCGGACAATCTCGAACTCGTCCTCCCAGCGGGGATAATCCACGCGGATCTTGTACATGAACCTGTCCTGCTGGGCCTCGGGCAGCGGGTAGGTGCCTTCCTGCTCGATGGGGTTCTGCGTGGCGAGCACAAAGAACGGCGACTTCATCTCGAATCGCCTTCCACCGACGGATACCTGGCGTTCCTGCATTGCCTCCAACAGGGCCGATTGCGTCTTGGGCGGCGTGCGGTTGATCTCATCAGCAAGAATGACATTCGCAAAGATCGGCCCGGGAAGAAACTTGAACTCTCTTGTTCCTTTGACGCGATCCTCTTGTATGACCTCGGTGCCGGTGATGTCTGAAGGCATCAGGTCGGGCGTGAACTGGATTCTCGCGAAATCAAGGTCAAGGCAGCGAGCTAATGACGACACTATCAACGTCTTGGCGAGTCCGGGCACGCCCTCAAGAATAACGTGGCCGCGGGCGAAGACACACGTAATCAACTCTTCAAGCACCTCGTCCTGGCCGACGATGACCTTGGACATTTCCTCGCGAATTCCTCGGTAAGCCTCGCGGAGTTTCTCCACAAGCTCAAGCTCGCCGTCGGGCAGGGAAGGTTCGTTGGAAACTTTATTATCACTCACAGTGGTCTCCTTGGAGTTCATCATCTCTGGCAGATCGGAAGATACGCATATGGAAGTTGCAGAATGGTCACCGCAATGGCAGTACCGTATGTCGTGCCAACACCGTCGCCACTCCAGCTTCCGTCGGGCGCCTGCATGCTCAACAGCCTGCGTCGGATTCTGGGATAGTATGACGCCCAGTCATCCCCGCCGCGTTGATACATCGCCTGAGCCATGTAAAACTGCATGTAGAACCAATGTCCGTTGTCCTGGCTTTCGGGCATGGCGTTTCTGGTGGCGTACTGAACCAGTCGACTGAGCATGCGGGCCTCGGCGCTGTCGTCGCCGGGACGATCCCACACCCCCGCTGCATAAAAGCACGCTATCGCCGCGGCGGATATTGCGGGCCTGCTCTCGTTGCGACTGTTGGCTGAGTAGCAGATGCCGCCATCGGGCATCTGGCAATATCTCAAATAGTCCACCGCCCTGCGAATAGTGTCACGCGGCACGTGAATTCCAACGTTTGCGCACGCCCTCAATGCCTGAAGCTGTGTCACGGTGACGCTTCCTTCGTCGCTGGCGCCACGGGGAGTGTATATCCATCCGCCGGCGTTGCGAAGATGCTCGCCAAGGTCGCTCTGCGCGCGCACCGTCACTACTACGCCCTTGTCAAGGGCCGACTTTATGCGGGCCTCGTTTACGTGGTTAATATCCACCCCGTAACACTGGGCCAGAAACAGCATGGAAAAACCATGCCCGTACATGCTTCTGCTTTCTCCGCCCGGGCCGGATATCAACCCATCGTCGTTAGATTCGGCGATGCTCAGAACATATTGCATCGCGCGTCGGACCTGTCGTGAATAAGGCCCGGTTTCACTGGTGGAACCCCCGGCCATGAATGCAATTCCAGCCAATGACGTCATGCTCGCCGGATACGAACCATATCCCCCGCTGTTGAGCCAGGCCCCGTTGCTTCGTTGAGTGCCGGCGAGGTAGTTCAGCCCCCGCTCGACGGCGCTAACGGTCTGTTCGTCCATCAAATCAGGCAGGGCAGACGCCACCGACACCAGCGACAGAATCGTCATCGTCGCAACGACAATAGCAGTTATCGGCCTATCGCCCATCATAAACACTCACTCCCCAGGGCGTCTGGGTCATGCATCGACCAGCCGTAACCACCAGCGGGCTGTATGGCATGAAGAACTCCTGGGCATCATCCACATGATACTTCATGTTTATACGCCCGAGATCCTCGCCGCTGGCCTTGTCTATTGCCTGAAGCATGAGGGCCTTTGACGATACGGCGGGCCCCACGTTGAGCAATATCCTCTCCGAACAGAACACCGGTGGCTGATGAGGTATCGACCTGTCTGTCGATATCTCCCGCGACCATATCAACTCGCCATTATCGACTGAAATTCTGCTTATGCCCCATCTTCGGCCCACAGGCGTGGGGTATCTCGGCCGGATGACAGACGTCTTGTGTACGCTCATCGCATAAACCGACCCGTCATGAACGTACGCCCGGAATGGCGCCATTGCCCCGAGCCTGACCGTTTGTCGCCAGATCGTGCCACCGCTGGCCCACGACAGCATCTGCACCTCACCGCGTCTGGGTGAAACAATCAATCCCTGTTGCATCTCCGTCAGCACCTGCGTCTGGTCGGGATTATGAAACTGCCTGTTCCACACGGGCTTTGATAGATCATCAACATCATACACCCGCACAGCCCCGTCGATGTATACGACAACTCGCGAGCCTAAGAATTTAACCTGTGCTGGTCTATCGGTTCTTGCTTTCCAACTTCCGCGTATCTGACCGTCGCTGATGCTCGCGACGCTCGTTGTGTCGCCGTCTTGGAGCGGGCCAACCAGGCCTCGATGAATGGATATGGGCATGCGCAGGCTCGGTGCGTGCTCACGCCGCCAGCGCACATTGCCGGTTCGCAAATCAACGCACATTATTTTCGTGTCGGCGGTGATCAGCACCCCCGCGCCGTCACCTGCCTTCAGCACTGATGGTTTACCGTTGATGTCATTCATCCACAAAAGCTTCGCAGTGAGCACGTCGTAGGCTCGCAGGGAGCGGTGTGACGCAACCAGCAGGATGTCATCACCGGTACTGAGCGAGCCGAGGTGCGTGAGGTTCACGGCGTCGGAATCCACAATGCCCTCCCAACTTCCCAGAGCCTTGGGGGCGTTGGAGAGGGTATCCACCAACAGCAACCTGTCGGGCGTTATGACAAACGCCGCCGCCCCGATGGTTATGGGCACGCCGAACTGATCTTGCAGAATACTCGCCTGCCCCATTGTGTCGAACGCCTCTATCACGTCCCCGCCGAAGTGCGATGCGCTTATTGGCTGGTCGCTGATGGGCGTGGTCGCAATCTCATGATCTGCTGCGAATGGTTGGATAATGTGCGCCCTGCCGAGGTGATATCTGCCCGCTGTTTCGTCCGCGAGCGCGAAATACGTCTTCGCCAACTCAATGTGGGCCTGAACGCGGATGTGCGAATCCTGATGGGCAGCCAACGGCGACATCAACTCCATACACTTCGCAAGCGCTGCCCCGGCCGTTGATCCGTCGCGCCGGGCCTGGTCAAGCAGCAATCTTGTCGCAGCCAGGGCTGCCGATGGCGCAAACGAACTGCGGCGACGCGTGGTGGCAATTCTCGTCAATTCATCGGTGTCGCGGTTCACCTTAGCGCGTTCATATTCGTATTTGAGTTTCGCGTCAACATGCGTATATGCGTTATCTCCAAACCGTCGGATAATGTCCGCAATGTGACGATCGGCCAGAATTGCACCGGGCACACTGTCAGGGGCCCGCAGACCTGCTCGCGTGCCAATCGCGACATCGGGAATTGTCAGGCGGGGATATTCGTCACCAAGCTTATGAAGGTACGCCAGCGCCTCTCGAATGTGGGTTTGCGACCGCTCCCGCCGAGCCAGCTCAATGTGCGACTTGGCAAGCCGCAGCAGTCCCGAAGCCGTTGATACGTCATCGCAGGCGTGACTCATTGCGAGCGTGTAATACCTGAATTTATCATCTCCCTGCGCGTTGTCGCCCAGTTTGACATAGACATCGTGAAGCAGCGACTTAACGGCCCGGAGCATATCCGCGTTGTTGGCGTCTTCGGCAAGGACCTGCGCCTGCTGTGCGTCGGCAAGGGCTTGGTCGTACCGGCCGGAGTTGTTCGCAAATCTCGCCGCCTTCAACGCAAAGTCTGCTGCCTCGCCAGGGTCATTGGCATGGGCGATATGCTGGGCAAGCAACGAATACGCCCGCTCGTAGCTTACATAAGAACAGACGCCCATCGTGTTGACCGCGATCAGTTCTCTGTCGGTACTGATGAGGTTTCCCAACAACGACGGGCCTCCGGTGGCGGCGGCGGCAATGAATTGCGTGTCGAGTCGATAGTCATCCAGGTGAAGCGTGAATATCCTGCCCAGTCCCGACGCGTGAACACGGGTGGATGTCACCGCCGGTGACCCGATGATCTTCTTTCCGCCCGAAAAGTACAACTCGCCCCCGTCTTCTATCGAGATTACCGTCAGACCGGCGCCTGCGATCAAAGCCCTCTCTGTGTCTATGGGGCTGAGGTAGCTGCCCCGCGCCGCGGGCACGGTCCACAACATCCTGCCGTCCCGCGCGTCGAGGGCGATGACTGCTTCGGCGTCGGCAGGGGCAAAGATGACCCTGTTACCGGTTACTACTATGGGATTAACCGGCGGGGGATCGTGCCTTATGTGTCCCATCATCACCCTGGTTCTCGGGGCCTGGGCAATTGTGCTGTCGTACTGGTATGCCCATAACGCCAAACCTGTAATTGCGTCAAACGCTCCAATGACCCCCCTGTTGCTCATTGCGTATACTGTCTGGCCAGAAACCACCGGAGGGCTTGCGTGATGAATCGCCTGGTCTATCCAGTAATCGGGGTGATGCCCACCCAACGGGCCTTGTGACAGGTGCGAACGCCAAAGCAACTTGCCGTCACTGGCGTCAAGACACACAAGGTAGTAGTTGTCTCGGCTGGAGATGGGAACGTACAGCCGACCCGCGTGATACGTCGGTGCACGGAGAAACCTGGAATTGTTCACTAGTTCATCGCCCTTACCCGCGCCTATCCGCCACACGACATGCAGATCGTCGGCCCCAAGCGCGACAAGCTCGCTGGTGTCGGCAGAGTCGGTGGGCAGCCCCGACAAATCGACAGTTCGCCCGGTAGCAGGTCGAAAGTTCGCAACCGCGAAGATCATCCCATCGCCCGCCGAGATCGAGTGCTGTCCGGTATGCGAAGGCCTGAGTTGCGCGGCGAGATGAATAGGCTGCGCTGACTGGTCAGACCATCTGTGCATGGACAGAGACGCCAGCATTGCCACTTCACCAGTCAACGCGTTCAGTGCAATAATGCCCGCTGAATATCGAATATAAATGCGATCATTCAGAACCACCGGCTCGATTATAGGAATGACGAACGACGCCGGCTGGATTACCCCTTGGCTACCGGCGGACACAACCTTCAATTGCACGTGCCCGTCGATGTTGTCCCAGATGAATCGCAGACCTTCGGGCAGACGAGCATAGATCTCATCACCAGCCAGCACCTTGCCTTCGTCCGCGACGAATGACCACAGGCTCGCGTTCGAAAACTCGCAATCTTGCATGACTCCCGGGCAGGAAGATATCCGCAAGGGCGTTGGTTCAAGCGTCATGATGCGCCTGGCGAATTCGACTATGTTCTGGTTATGCCCCGCCAGAATAGCTTTGCGCGAGGCAAATCGTGATTCAAGCTCATCGATCATCTCGGCAGCGGCTGCGTCGTTACCCGTCAGGTGCAGCGAGCAGGCAAGCTTCGCCAGCAGCATCGCCTCGTCCAGCGTGTCCTGGTAATTGTTGTTCAACGCCTTTTGCCAGTGACCGGTGGCCTGTTCGAACCAACCCCTGGCGAAACACCATGCCCCCATCATGTCTGACGCCAGCAGGCCCGATCGCGTATGAGGATACCGCCACGCCACCCGGGCCATTGCGGACATGTCGTTCGACTCAATCGCCTGGTCGTACATGACCTTGGCGACGGGATCGAACATCCTTCTGTAGACGACCTGTCCTTCGGGGGCGAGTTGCGCGATCAGTTCGTTGATCTTCGTGTCGAGCGATACCCACCGTCTGCCGTCGCCGGTGTCAACAAGCGCGCCGGACGCCTGCTCGCTGAGCCTGTGCAGGTAGACTATCGCTTCGGAATAATCGTCGGATGAGATCATGGCGCCGACCCTGGCGAGATGATCGGCCAATTCCATATCAGCGTGCACGAGCGGCACGTCGGTGGGATTTCGGCCGGAGTCGAGACCTTCATGCTGCTGCGCCTTACCACACGATGCCACAGCCGCAAGCGCCACCGCGATGATGAGATGATTCGTCCCGCGGCGCCGGGCCTTGTGGCGTCTGGCGATTATGGCAATTGATGATCGACCCACTGTCATTGAATGCCCTGTGCTCAATGATTACGACTCGCAATACTGGAAACGATTTTACGGTCTTGGCCCCACATGAACAAAGAAACATTCCCGCGTTCGCTGCCGGCCACCTGCTGAGCACCGAATTGAACAGGGCGTGCATACACATTCATTTCTTTTCCAAAAATATGTGGAAGTTTCTTTGGCTTGATATGCCGATGGGATAAAATCCTTTAATTCATATCCGTAACCTTCTTATGAGCTGGGAGAAGACCATGTGCCAGGTAAACGATAATGCTTACCGGAATGGGCTGAACCAACCCCAGGCAAATTGGGATTCGGTGTCCAATCTGCTGGGAGCCGCATCTATCAGGAACGATAAGGTCGTCTGCGCCAACGATCGTTTTCTGAAGATGATTGGCAGGTCTCGACGTGACGTCTGCGAGGGCAAGGTGAGCATGAAGTCGCTCATTCCGCCTGAATACGACCTGATATTCCTGCGGTCGATGAACATCCTTCGCGCCGATGGTTCATGCCCTCCGTTCGAAATGGAATTGCTTCGTCACGATTCAATCCGTCTTCCGGTATTCTTTGCTCTGTCGTTGAACAAGCGCGATGGTGTTGACGGACTGACATGTTTTCTGTTTGACATGAGCAGACAGAAGAAGGCTGAGCAGGAGCTTCAAAAGGTTCATGACCAGCTTGAAACACGTGTTCTGCAACGCACCGCCGCGTTGGCGAGAACCGTCGAACGGATGCGGCAGGAAATTACTAAACGCAAATCGGCGGAGACATCGCTTCGCAGAAAAAGCAACCAGCTTCGCTCGCTTGCATCGCAACTGACGCTTGCTGAACATCGCGAACGCACCAAAATTGCCAGCATCCTCCACGATCAGTTACAGCAGTTGCTGGTGGGTGCAAGCTATAGATCCGCAATTCTGGCCAGATCGAACCATCCGCAGGTTCACAAAATGGCGAACGAAATCAACGATCTGCTCGCCTCGGCCCTTAAGGTGTCCAGGTCGCTCACGTGCGAGTTATGCCCGTCTGTGCTGGCCGAACGGGGACTCATAGGAGGGCTGAACTGGCTGGCACGATGGATGCATGACAAGTTTGGCCTGATCGTAAATCTTGTGACTACAAAGGCTTATGACCTATCTCAGCCTGACGAGATCACAATTCTATTGTTTCAGTCGGTTCGAGAACTGCTATTTAACGTTGTGAAGCATGCCCATGTGTTGGTTGCCGATGTGCATGTGACGAGGCTCAAGAAATCGCTCAAGATAATAGTTGCCGACAAGGGACAGGGTTTTGACGTACGCCGTATTAACAGGGCACGCAAGGTAAAGGGCATGGGGCTGTTCGGCATCAGTGAGCGACTGGCTGTGATGGGAGGAAGCATGCAGATCCGCACCGCGCCGGGTAAAGGCAGCAAGTTTACGCTGGTTGCTCCGATAGTGAACAAGTTCACGGACGACCATACGGGCATTTATGTTTCAAATACCCCTCGCAAGACACGTTCACCGTCGAAGGCAACACCCAATCACCACCATATTAAACCGGGCCAAGCTCACCCGACATATCTTCAAACCTGATGCCCATACTACTGCTTTTGGATCGAATCGGAATGCCTGCCCGATTCGATCAGCTCGGTGTAAGCTTCCCGCGTGAATGGTCTGAGGTCCAGTATTTCTGGTGATATCATGCCCGCGGAGATAACCATCTTGAAGGCGTCCTCCACGGTGAGGTTGGTCAATTGCAGCATTTCGGCTTTCGCGATTTCATAGAAACCGGTGGTCACGTTGGGCGTGGTCGGGATGAACACCTTGTACAGCCATTCGCCGTCGGCGTCCTTCACACCGCCGGTGACAAACCCTATTGTCTTCATCCCCTGTGCGGGGAACTCGATGGCCACAGCCGCCTTGAACGCCCCACGATCAGGCAGTGACAACGACTGCACCACCTGCTTGCTTGCGGAATAGACGCTCTTGACAAGCGGTATGCGCATCACCAGGCTTTCGCCCACCCCGATCACGCGCCTGCCTACCACGAACGCGCTGACTACTCCCACACAATAGACCAGCGCCACCAGCAGCAGGATCGACAGCGTCGAAACCACCACGTTCGCCCACATCGGGTCAAGATCGGCGAAGAAGGTATAGTCGGCGCGAAGGGTCTTTATCATGTGCTGGACCGCGGGCAGCAGAAAACCTGCCACAAACTTGAACAGTATTTTCATGATCAGCAGCGTTATGCCGATTGGCACCACCACCAGAAGCCCCTGAAGAATACGGGAACGCATGTTCCTTTTGATTCTGCCGAAAATGGAATGATGTGTTTTGCTCATAGTCTCAGCCGGTGGCCTTGTCTGTTAAATATCGCCGCCTCATATCATACATACGGTTGCGCGGTGGCGTTGATAGATGATACCTCAAGTTCCCCTCATGCAATAGACAAAATGAACACTGGGCGATCGTAGTCCGCTCAACCCCCTGTCGCTGCAAAAAAGACCTTGCGAGCCTGAATGCCCGGCATGTCACAAAACTACACAGCAAGTTCAGGTAAATCCATTGAAAATCAGGCCCTATTTAAGCATATTAAAGGACGTAGTAGATGTCTTACCACGTTGTTTGGTAAATAAGGAATATCAGATATGAGCAAGAACGCCACTAAGTTGCAAGTTGGTATCGCGGGCCTTGGCAAGAGCGGGTGGGACATCCACGCCGATGCGTTTGGTAGGCTTTCGTCCCTTTACACTGTCTCGGCGGTGAGCGACCCGAGGGCGGAGCGTCTCGCCGAGGCCGCCGAACGGTTCGGTTGCCGTACCTACGAGTCAGTCGACACCCTGTTCGCCGACGCGGATCTTGATCTTGTGGTCGTCGCCACGCCCAGCCACATGCATGTTCAGCACGCCATCGCAGCGTTAAAGGCTGGACATCACGTGCTCATCGAAAAACCTATTGCTGCTGATGTCGACGAGGTTGACGCCATAGCCCGCCAGGCGGCGTCGGCGGATCGCATCGCCGCCCCCTTCCAGAACCGTAGATATGATCCGATATACCTGAAGGTCAAGGAAGTGATAGACTCCGGCGTGCTCGGACGGATCGTCCAGGTGCGAATGGGCATCCACGGATTCTCTCGACGGTGGGATTGGCAGACGCTCAAGAAATTCAACGGTGGATCTCTCAATAATACCGGCCCGCACCTTCTCGATCAGGCGCTTGAGATTTTCGGCCCGGACAAGCCCGAAGTCTTCTGCAAGCTTGATCGCGCGCTGACTTCAGGCGATGCCGAAGATCATGCGAAGGTCGTCCTGCATGGTCCGAATAACCCGCTCGTTGAGGTCGAGATAACATCCTGCTGCGCTTACCCGCAAGACAACTGGCTGGTCATGGGAACCCGCGGAGGTCTGCGAGGGACGTTTAAATCCATCGAATGGAAGTGGGTCGATTTCGACAAGCTTGAACCCAGACCCGTCGAAACCGAACCATCGGATAGGAAATATAACAGGGAACAGCTCACCTGGCAGGAAGAGTCATGGGAAGTTCCCGAAGATCAGGCCCAGACGCCGATGGCTGTGCCGTTCTACGCCGGACTTCATGACGCGATTCTTGGAAACGCCCCGCTCGTCGTGACCCTTAATAGTGTTCGCAGGCAGATCGAAGTGTTAAGCACCTGCCATAAAAAGTTCGGACTGGACGAATAGACGATTATTGATGGACATGCATGTGTTCGGCGTGTATATTTCTGACATGAGAGCAGACTCGTTACCAGTCAATGTGAATTCGACTAATTTTCATCGAGCTGGCGCGGGATGGCGAATTACATGTGCCCAGACGCGACGATGGGACGATCTTGACCTGTGGGTTCTTGTTTCGGGCAAGGCCGTCGTTCGCACTTCCAGGACGGAACACACGCTTGAACCGGGCGCTTGCCTGCTGATGCGCGGCGGGGACGACTACGACCTGCATGTCATTGAACACCCGCTCGATCATTATTATGCCCATTTCACTTATGTGGGCTCCGACGCCTTGCCGATAGATCATCGTACTCTCACGCTTCCGCCGGTGTTTCGAAGGTTGGGAGGATCTCTCAGGCTGGTGACAGACATGTTTGACCGTATGAAAGAGGCGTTTTCTTCACGAAGACCCGGACACGCCCATGCCTCCAACCGCTGGTTGGAGGCAATTCTGATGGAAGTCGCTTCGCGCGATATGCCTGAACGCCAAAGCCCAAGGAGCATTCCCTACCGCCGCGAGATGGACGAGATAAGACAGGCTGTTCTGACCAATCCCGGTGGCGATCATCACGTGGACACCTTCGCGAGCAGACTCGGGCTCGACCCAAGCTATTTCTGTCGGCTTTTCAGAAGCCACTTTGGAATGCCGCCAAGACAGTTCATCACCCAGGTGCGCATCGACGCCGCCTGTTACATGCTTCGAGATACGGTAATGTCGGTTGGACAGATCGCCTCGGAACTGGGATATCACGATGTGCACTTTTTCTCCCGCCACTTCAAGAAGCAACAGGGAGTTTCACCAACTGAGTATCGTCGCGGCCCCCTCGTTGGGGGAGCGATAAGGATGCGTCAACGTGCTTAACAGCAAACTGGAGAACGGAAATGCGAATCGGAATTATTGGAGCTGAAAACTCACACACCGCAGCCATTGCCAAGACCATCAACGTGGACAAATTGGTCTCGGGCGTCTCGGTGGATTACGTCTGGGGTGAAACACCGGTGTTCGCCAGGGACGCCGCGACGAAAGGCGGCATCCCCAACATCGTCAAGAAGCCCCGCGAGATGATGGGAAAGATCGATGCGCTGATCGTCGACCATCGTCATCCGAAGTACCATCTGCCCGCGGCGCTTCCATTCGTTCGCAGGGGCATTCCGACGTTCATCGACAAGCCCTTCTGCTATCGAAGTGAGCAGGGCAAAGCCTTCATCGCCGAGGCGAAGAAGGCCGGTGCGCCCATCACATCGTTCAGCGTGCTGCCCCACCAGCGTACGTTCATGCGGTTCGTTCGCAAGATACAGGATCTCGGCAAGATCGTGGCGGCGGGCACCAGCGGCGCAAGCGACCTCAAAAGCAAGTACGGCGGGGTGTTCTTCTATGGCATTCACCAGGTCGATATGGCACTGGTGGCGTTTGGATATAACGTCAAGGCTGCGGGAATCGTCAAGAACGGTAAGGGCAATTGCGGCCAATTGATCTATGACGACGGCAAGATTGTCACCCTCGACCTGATCACGGCTGGGGGCCCGGGATTCGGCATACGTGCGATTGGCGAAAAAGGTATCGAGAGCGTGCAGGTCAAGATGGACAAGGCTCCATATCTTACGGGCATTCGCACATTCGTGAAGATGTTCCGAACCGGCGTCGAACCCATTCCGCACGAACACATGCTCATGCCCGTGCAGGTGCTGGAAACTCTCGAAAGATCAGTCAAGAGCGGACAGATCGAGAAGGTGGTAAAGTAGGCTCTTTGAGCCTTAGCTGCCACGGCCGGCCGTCATCGTGATGACCGGGGCGAGAAAAACAACAACCCTGCCCGATGAGGTTATTCGCCTATGGGGCAGGGTTTGTTTTTTAGCTAATTTCGCCGGGCGCCAACCCTCAGCGGGTTTGCGTAACCGTGCCTTCAACGCGGACGTTGGGCTTGAGGAACAAATAGTACAGCTGACCCTCTTCGTAGGTTCTACCCGCCAGTTCTGCCGCCTCGTTGCCGACACCCATGTACACATCGCACCTGCCCGGGGCGCGAATCGCCCCGCCGGTATCCTGGTCGAACGCAAAGTTGGCATAGGTGGAAACCTCGATCTCGTCGTCGCGTATCCGCGGCAGGCGGGTCTCTATGAACGTCAAGCCCCCGCGGGGAAATATCGTCTTGTCAGTGGCGATGGTTCGCATCGGCGTGACAGGCTCGTTCAGGCTGCCGCGAGGCGACTCATTGCCGGGTTGACTGGTGAAGAAAACGAACCGAGGATTCTTGCATGTGTATGTTTGCACTTCGGCTGGATTCGCCTTGAAGTAATCTATCATCACCTGCAGGCTCAGTTGGTCCCGCTCCATCTTGCCATCTTCGATAAGCGCCATCGCGACGCTTCGGTATTCGTGACCATTGTTCGCGGCGTACCCGGCTGTTCGATAAGAGCCGTCCGGCATCCGCAGAATCGCCGAGCCCTGAACATGCGCGATATACACCTCGAAGGGGTCGCCAAGCCAGTAAAGCTCGAGCCCCTTGAGCATGTTCGACCGCTCGATGTACTCCCTTTCGGGATAGCGTCTGATTGCCCCATCCGACCCCCTTCGCCCAATAACCTCGCCGTCAGGGGCTTTAACAAGGTCGTCAGGCTGGCGATAGATGGGATAGGCGAACCTTTCCGTACGCACCGGCGACGCGTCGAAGATCGGTGTGTAGTACCCGGTGAACAAAACCGTTCCCCGGTCGTCGCAACCGACGGACATGTACACATCGAACTTGCGACGAAGTGTCTCGTTGAGGCTTCTGGCGGGTTCATGGCTGTCGAGCAACGCGAGGAATTCCGTCAGCGTGGCGACCATCATCGAATGAGTGATGCTGTCGCGAGGGCCAAGTGGATAAGGAAAATAGTTTCGGCTCGATGGTTTGGACAGATAGTTGAGACTTCGCACCGCCGCTTCACGAAGGCTTTTGCGATCGGTCAGAGCCATGGTGAAGTCGGGTATCGCGTCGTCACTGAGCTTGCGAAGAGCGTATCCATCGTCCGCAAGCGGGCGGGCATAATCCTTTTCGCCGATGGGTTCGACAACCGGGGCTTTGGGGCAACCCATCATGACCAACGCCAAAGTGGCAAATCCAAGTACGGCTGCGGTGGTTCTCATCCATGATTCTCCATCTAATGTCGTCTCGACCGGCCCATTATCCCACAATCGCCAGACGATGCAAGCTGCTGCCAACGCCTTTTTGACGCCTTGACGATGTAATAGGCGCTTCATACAATACTGACTCATGACCACTAGTGGATACATCGTGCGATTGCACTTTGAGGCCACCGCTGTCACGGCCACTGCGGGCATGGACGGTAGCCTTGATCCGGCCATGCTTGTAGATGGTCAGCAGATTGCCGCATGGATGATTGTGGTAATTCCATGAAGATCGACTATTTTGCCCATGATCGGGTTTACAGGCTCAAACGTCAGCGGGGGTATTCGGGGTGGGACACGCCCCAACAGGATGACGTTAATTTCGAACATATACTAAGACTTCTGCACGGGATAGATATTCCCTCGTCTCCGAGTGGACTGGAACTGGGCTGTGGAAACGGCAATATGACTCTTCGATTCTCGCAAGCCGGGTGGCGGATGCATGGGGTGGATATATCACCTGCCGCAATTGCGTGGGCCAAGGAGAATGCACAGTCCCTGGAACTCGATGCAGAATTCCACCTGGCAGATATCGTCCGCGGATACAAATTGCCGATCGAGCCCGTAGACGCCATAATTGACGGGCATTGCCTTCACTGCATTATCGGCTATGATCGCGCAGCATTTTTTGCCTTCGCTGGAATGCACGTCAAGAAGGGTGGATATCTGCTCGTTGACACCATGTGTGGTGATCCATGGATGGACGAGGCAAAGCGACATTTTGACCGGACAACACGGTGTATTGTCTATGACAACATCGCGGCGAGATATCTCGGCCGGCCCGATGACATATTGAAGGAAGTCGCAGATGCTGGATTCATGGTGCTCACGTCGGAGATGATCGAAGCATCTCAACCAGACGACCAGCACACACTGCTTGCAATTGCCCGCCGTGGGTGACTCCTGCATATAGATTCGTAAGTGACGACACTTTTGGCCATGTCAAGGAGCAATGAGACGTTTTTGCTGGCGTCAATCCGAATGAAGACAAGGTATCGGGGGCGCAAATTGATTGACTGTGGCGGGGGCAGTCTATACCTTGTTTCGGTAATGAGTCCTTTGGGTCGGCGCGGGTAGGTCGGCTTCATCGGGCGTGGACCCAAGGCGAACGGTTCTCATGATCAGTAGACACGACAAGACGTCAGGCCCCCTGCGGCTGGGGGTGCTTCTCAGCGGTGGTGGACGGACGCTGGGGAACCTCCTCAAGCTGATCGACGCGGGTGAGCTTTCAGCACGCGTGTCGGTGGTCATCGCGTCGCGTCAATGTCGGGGGGTTGACATAGCGACGTCGGCGGGCATTCCAACGCACGTCGTCCCTCGCAAGGAGACGCTAGATCCGGAATACTCAACCAGGATAACCGCCCTGCTGGAGGAGGCTGGATGCGAGCTAGTGGTGATGGCGGGTTTTCTTTCGATGTGGCATATTCCGCCCCACTACGATGGTAGGGTCATTAACATTCACCCCTCCCTGCTGCCAAGTTTCGGGGGAAGGGGCATGTTCGGATGCCATGTTCATGAGGCGGTGATCGCTCACGGCTGCAAGGTGAGCGGGTGTACGGTTCACTTTGTCAACAACAGGTACGACGAGGGGCCTATCATCATCCAGAAATGCGTCGAGGTTCGTTTCGACGACACCCCCGACGACCTGGGGGCGAGGGTGTTCGAGCAGGAATGCATCGCCCTTCCCGAGGCGATAAGGTTATTTGCCGCGGGTAGGCTTGAGCTGCACGGCCGAAGGGTCAACATTCTACCGGAGTGACCTCCAATAGTCACTTGCTCATATTTGAAAGCCTCCACGCGAACAAGTACAGCGCCAAGCAGGTGTCATCAATATTCGGCGCATCGACATTGAGCAGCGTCTCCAGAAGCCGATTCGCCACGCTGTCTCCGGCGGGAAGCACAACCTGTGATCGGTCAAGGCGTAGTCCCTCGTGGGCTTGCACATATTCGCCTTCTTCTATAAGTCGGAGTAGTGAAAGCAGGCGTCTGTACTGCTGGCGATCGATTGACTTTTTCTGGTGCAAGTGTTTAAGCCATCGGCAGAATTCGCCTGCCCCCTGCTCAACGCTGAGCCTGAGCGTGTAATACAGTTGGGGTTTTCCTATCAGGTTGCCCATATCAATGAGCAATTCGCGTCGCAGCGGGCCTGGAGACGACTGAAGATAGAACGCGTACATGTCATCGGCGGCCTCTACGAAGTTCAGCCTCGACAGCGCCCATGCGCAGCTCATCCGCACAAAGATGTGTTCGTCGGGGGCGCATAGCATTTCGTACATACGATCGAGGGCCCTGAGGTCGTTGAGCCTGGCGAGTGCCCGTACGGCGTGTCCACGAACCATGTAGCTGTGAATCTTGAGAGACTCCTCGGCCAGAAACGCAGCAGAGTCATGGGCACGAATTAGCCCAAGGGTGTGAATCGCCTCGGGACTGATGCCCAATCCGCGGGTTCTCGCGGCGGAGATGAGCGCAGCCACAACCTTGTGAGTGGGTTCCATTGTCGCCAACGCCGAGACCGCCGTCATTCTGACCTCAAGCGACGGGTCAAACAATGCCTTGATCAGCGTATTCTCTGCAAGGGGCGACTCGCTGTGACCGAGTCTTCGCGTAAGACGGGTGCGTTCATCCTCGGTCAGAGGCATACGTGCCTGGTACATATGCCACAGTACCCGTAGGGGCCTGGCCCACAGTGGCCCCAGCACATCGGCAGCGCTGTAAGAGTGCTTTTCTGGAAGGCCCCTGCTTGCGACGAGCACCGCAAGGTAACACGCCGCTGCCGCAAGCAAAAAGACCTTGTAGATATCCATATGCGTAAACCATATAGGCACGTGCCATTCTTTCACCGCCTGGATTCCCAGCAGCGTTGAGCATATGGTTGTTGCTGCCAGCACGGCCATGCTGCTTATCACCCCGGTAAATGGCATGACGAACGGGGTGTACTTTGCTTCGGACGCGTTGAGCACTGCCCGCGTGTACGCCATGTTGTGCGCGGCGAGGATGCTCGCCATGAGCATGCAAGTGACAAACAGTATCGCCGCCTGGATTCCGGACGCCGAGCCCAGTATCGCCATTGCGATGCTCACCACTGCCCCACCGGTTGCGGAAAGGCGAAACAGGGGGCGGTTTCCGAAGCGGTCGGCGGCGAACCCCCAGAACAGATGCGAAACAGGCCCGCCAAGCGCGAAGAATACCTGAGAAAATGCCACGGTGGTAGTCGCCATTCCAAGCGAGAACTTGAAGAAAACGCCATAAAACGGGGTGGTCGCCCCTCCCGCAAAACCAAGCAGGATGCTCAACAGCACGAGCCTGCGAAGCGACTTGTCTTGGGACAACAGCCTCAACGATCCGTGGATCATCCGCTTTGGGCCAATCATCTCGGTGGAGTTCTCGACTGTGGGGATATTCCAAATTATCACCGCCCTGGCGATCGAGCCGACGGTGGCGATAACGAACAGCCACGTGAAGCGCTCAAGGCGAGCGTCCTCGCTGACGTTCAACCAGATGGCTCCGAAGATAGAAAGCACCAGGTGAACCGTCGACCAGCTCATCCGCAACCAGCCAAGGAAGTTGCCCCGGTTGTCTTCGTCGGTGACGTCTTGGCTGACCGACCACCATGACGCGTTCATTGCGAATGACGACACCCAGAACAGCAGCACCATCGGGAAGACCCACGCACTGAGTGTTTCTGGGCCTAACAGCGACGCCACGGCCATGACCGCCACAGGTACGACCGTCAGAGCGAAGGTACCTTGGAGTATCCGCAGCTTTCCCAGACGCGACACCACCGGGCTAATCAACAACGGGATGAAACTCGTCAGGGTAATGAACACGTACAGGAAGCCGATGCGTTCAGCTGGCCAGGCAAGAAACAGAAGCAGCGAGTCGAGAACACGATCCGCGCACACGAAGTTCGCGAACATCGATAACGACGATGTCGTGAGCAGTTTCATCCGCCCCCGAGCCTTCTGCTTCTCGGTCAGAACCTGAGCTTCAGGGGCCTGCATATCCTGTTCTACTTGCACGAAATGTATCTACGCACGCCAGGCCGCAAAGGTCGCGCAGTGCCAAGGCCCCCCTAATCGAGCCCACCTTTAAGGGGTCTTTTGCGCTTCGGGCTGGCATTGTGCGATGGTTCTTCGGCCTGGGTCGAGCCGGTGTAATCGGGCGACTCCTGCGCCTGCTTGATCGACAGGGAGATCCGATGTTTGGATTCATCGACTTCAAGCACCTTCACCCTCACAAGCTGGCCTTCGCGAGCCACATCGCTGACCGTTCGAACCCGTTCGGTAGACAGTTCGCTGATGTGCACCAGACCCTCGACCCCTCCGGTGAGCTCGACAAACGCCCCGAAATCGGCCAGCCTTTTGACCACGCCGTCAACGACGCTTCCGGCGGGCCAGCGCACCGACGCCCCCGTCCATGGATCTGCTCCGACCTGCTTGAGCGAAAGGCTTATCCGTTTGCTTTCGGGCGTTACGCTCATAATCTTGGCGCGAATCACGTCGCCAACGTTAATCAGCTCGCTGGGGTGCTTGACCCTGCGTTCATATGTCATTTCGCTGATAGGTACAAGCCCCTCCACACCGGGTTCCAGTTCGACAAACGCCCCGAAGTCGACAAGCTTGATGACTTTGCAGGTTATTACTTCCTCCAGCGTATACTTGCTTTCGACCGACTCCCACGGGTCAGGCATTGTCTGCTTGAGGCCCAGCGAAATGCGTCTCGCCTCGCGGTCGACTTTGAGCACCTTTACCTGTATCTTCTGACCCTCGCTGACGATAGTGGAGGGATCTTCAACCCGGGCAAAGCTCATGTCCGCCACGTGCAGCAGCCCGTCAACGCCGCCGATATCGACAAACGCACCGTAAGGCATGATGTTGCGGACGACGCCGGTGACGACCTGGCCCTCGGCGATTTCCTCCCAGGCTTTTTCCCGCGCCTGCTGGGCCTCGTACTCAAGAATCGCCCTGCGCGAGACGATCACCCGGTCATCATCCTCAGACATCTCGGTAACCTGGCACTTGAGCGTTCTTCCGACGTAGGGGGCGAGATCGTCCACGCGGAACATTTCTATCTGGCTGATGGGCATGAAAGCGCGAATGCCCTGAATGGACAGCTCCAGCCCGCCCTTGTTGTGGTCCGCCACCCTTGCCTCGACGACCTGTCCTTCGGAAAGGTTTTCCCAGGTCGCCGCCAGCACCGCACCCTTACGGGAGAGCATCAACAGCCCCTCCCTGGCGTTGTAACCCTGAATGGTGACTTCGATGGTGTCGCCTTCTTCGGGAAGGGGCTCTTCGGTGCTGAATTGGGACGAAGGCAGCAGGCCCTGGCTCTTCTGCCCCAGGTCAACAAAGATGTTGTCACCCTCGATGCTTACCACGGTTCCGCGTTTGACACCCTTGGAGGTGTCGGCCGTGCGTGACTTGTCTTCCTCGCCGCCGAGAATGTCCTCGATACTCATGTCCCCCAATGCCTCGTCCAGCTCACGCTGAAGCTCGGGGTCAAGGTTGTCCGCAGGCCGGAAAATCTCTTTCTTCTTCGAATTGTCAATCATTACGGAACCTTTGCTGATCGGTGCTCATTCAGTAATCAATGCCGATCTTCAATATTACCCTGATATATGCCCGGCGACAATCAACTTTGTCCATGACAGCGGGTTAGAATTGCAAATCCCGCCCAGCCGGGCGCCATCGGCATATCGGCCGCGCCCCGCCAGGCGGGATTTCATGTCAACAATGATGATCGGGGCAGTTTCGCCCGTGGGGATTACGTCTCGGCCTCCACTGGGTTCACCAGTTTGCCGACGGACTCGATTTCAACCGTCATCGAATCGCCGCTCTTGAGGTACACCTGCGGATCTCTGCCCATGCCCACGCCCCATGGCGTGCCCGTCAGGATGACACTTCCGGGATACAACGTCATGCAATCGGAGAGATAACTCACAAGGAACGGCACGGAGAAGATCATGTCATCGGTTCTGGCGCACTGCATGACCTGCCCGTTGAGAATCAGCTTGATTCCAAGGTTGGAATAGTCTGCCTCGGTTTCGACCCATGGGCCGAGCGGGCAGAACGTGTCAAAACTCTTGCCGCGATCCCACTGGGTATCGAGTCGAACCTGCACGTCCCTTGCCGATATATCGTTGGCGCACGTGACGCCGAAGATGTAATCGTTCACGTCTTTCTCGGCAACATGCTTTGTGGGCTTTTTGATGACGATCGCCAGTTCGGCTTCGTAATCGACCTCGTCGGGGGCGACGCGTGGAATGACAACCGACTCGCCCGGGCCCACAAGCGAATTCACCGCCTTCTGAAACACCACTGGTCGCGGCGGGATCGGGACATTGCACTCCTCGCAGTGCTTGCGGTAGTTCGCGCCAATGGCGATTATTTGCCTGGGTTCGACAGGGGCGCAAAGCAGCGACTTGTCAAAGGCGATCTTCTCGCCGGTTGTGACGATTTCATTGAACGGGTCGCCGGCGATCAAATGAAACTCATTGCCTTCGACGTGGGCATATGAAATCCCGGCCTGTGTTTTGATGCGTGATATTTTCATGCGTACATACCTTGCTAGTAATTGCCGTCCTGTGTTTCGAAGTGGGTGGGTTTTCCGAGCAGCTCATTGCCCGATTTGATCCACCCGGCCACCCAGTTTATCATCGTTCCCATCGGAACGCGAGGGTTGCCGAATCGGCTGTTCGCGAACATCGCATCGCTGAGGTAGCCTTTTCCGTTCTCGACCCCTGTGAAGACAGGCTTCTTGCCAAGCAACTCGCCGAACTTCGTCGCGACCGCGCGCACGGACACGGTTTCGGGGCCGGTAACGTTTACGATTGTCGCCGGGGCGCTGGCGAGTCCCAGCGAAAGGATCATCCTCTCGGCGGTATCGCCCTGCCAGATCGCGTTGAAGTAACCGGTCGTCAGGTCCACGGGCTCGCCCGACCACACCTTCTGGGCGATGTCGACAAGCACTCCATAACGCAGATCGATGGAATAGTTCAGCCTGAAGTGCGTGACCCGCTGGCCCTGGGTCGAGCTGAAGAAATCGAACATTCTCTCCCTGCCCAGGCAAGACATCGCGTACTCGCCAACCGGGTTTGCAGGCATTTGCTCGGTGGATGCGCCTTCAAGCATGTCCGCGACGGGATAGACGCATCCGGTTGACACCGACACGATTCGTGACTTGGTGAACCGGCGTGCGACGTTGTGGGGCACCATTACGTTGATCGCCCAGGTGAGGTGCTCTCCACCGGTCGATCCGAACTTACGTCCGACCATAAAGATGATGTCCTGGACTTCTGGAAGCTTCGCCACATCGGCGGGGTCGAGCAAGTCGCACTTGATGGTCTTGATGCCCTTTGACGCGAGGTAATCGAGCGGTGCGACATCGACGGCAATCACCTGCTTGTCAAGCCCGGCAGCCTCGAACGCGCGCTTCGCGGACATGCACAGGGTCGGGCCAATCTTTCCGCCAGCGCCCAGAATCATAAGGTCGCCGGAAATGGTCTTTACAAACTCGACCAGCGCCGCCGATGGCGTGGTCATGATGTCTTCAAGCTGTTCAACAGTGTC
>CAZWAT010000008.1:0-29857 GCA_964632015.1 uncultured Planctomycetaceae bacterium | reverse complement strand
CTAGCTCTATCGCCATAGCGCGTGTCAACGAATCAATCGCCCCCTTGCTGGCGACATAGGCGGATCGGTTGCGGATAACACGCATGAAAGTATTTGATCCAATGTTCACTATCGAACCATGACCCGCGCGAATCATCATGCTCGCTGCACGCTGAGAACAATGAAATGTCCCCACAACGTTCGTTCGCAAGATGCCCTCCAGGAACTCCAGCGGTGTATCTACAAACGAATAACCCAGTCCCTGTACAATCGCGTTGTTGACAAGCACATCAAGCCGGCCGAACTCAGAATCGATCATATCAAACATGTCGTCGACGGCCTCGGAAACAGTGATGTCTGCGCATCCCTCGACAACACGAACCCCGTGAACGTCAGAAAGCCGCTTTGCTTCTCGCTGCACGTCCTGGGGGTTTCGGCCGTTAAGCACAACAACCGCTCCCTGGCGCGCAAAAGCTTCGGCTATGGCAAGGCCGGTGTTTCTCACGGCACCGGTCACCAATACTGTCTTGTTCCTGAAATCATGACAACTCATCAGTCACCTTGTCCTGTACCAATTGACAGCGTCCGGGGGACGGATGTCAGTAAGGTCGTTTCGGTAATGCCGCAGGCTCACGGGCTTGAATGGGTGCTCGGCAATGCGATTCTCGTCCAGCTCGATACCAAGCCCAGGCCGGTCTGAACAAACAATCATTCCATCCTCAAGCCGCATATCCTCGTCGCAAATCGACGAGCGCCATGGAACATCAGTGGCCATGACTTCCAACAAGTGAAAGTTTGGCGTGCTCATCGCGATGTGGACCGTCGCAGCGTTGGCGACCGGGCCGCTGGGATTGTGCGGGCATACGGCGATATGGTTGGCCTCGGCCTGGGCGGCAATCTTTTTGACTTCGCCAATCCCGCCCGCGTGGCTCAGGTCTGGTTGGATGAAATCCGCGCATCGCAACTGGAAGAAGGGTTGGTAATCCCATCGGCTGTAGATTCGCTCCCCCGCTGCAACTGGAACGCTCAGCCGGTTTTTGACCTCCGCCAGCGCTTCAAGATTATCCGGTGGAACGGGTTCCTCAAACCACGTGATGTCAAAATCCTCAAGCATCTGCCCGATTCTCACGGCCGTGGGCACGTTGAAGCGTCCATGCCCCTCGATAAGAATCTCTACCTCATCACCGACGGCCTGCACCACTTTGTCCACGCAATCTATTGCCTGACGAAGCTCCGCCTTGGATATGGTGAGGTAGGCCTTTCCGAACGGATCCCACTTCAGGCCGCGGAAGCCGAACTCGCCCACGGCGATGCGAGCCTTCTCGGCAAATTCCTCGGGCGTTTTCGCAGGCGCGAACCAACCGTTGGCGTAGCATGGTATGGCGGCGCGAACCTTCCCGCCGATAAGTTGATATACCGGAACACCCAGCGATTTCGCTTTGATGTCCCATAGCGCCATCTCGACGCCTGACAACGCGGACATGTTCACCGGACCGCCGCGGAAATAAACGTCACGGTAGCTCTCATGCCATATCGCCTCGATGTTGTTGGGATCCTTCCCAACCAGCGTATCGCCAAGATCCCGAATGGCTTGGGCAACGGTCTGTTCACGATACTCCAGAGTCGCCTCACCAACGCCACTAACGCCTTCATCGGTAATGACCTTGACGAACACCCAGTTCGTCCGATAGCAATGGCAGATCAGCGGGTCTACTTTCGTGATCTTCATGTCTCAACAAGCTCCTTCACGTCATATTCCTTGGCAAGTTCCAACACCTTGGCCGGATGACCAGCTCTGCGGGACGCTTCGACAAATGACACAGGGTCGGCGGTGTTTTCGGCAAAAAGCCCATAATGCATCGGCACGACCAGTCTAGGTCTGACCAGTGAAACCAGTTCCACCGCTTCCTTCGAGTTCATGTTTCCAAGTCGGCCGTTGATACAAACGCACATAAGGTCGATGTCTTTCACCTCGCGTGCCCACTCTTTTAGCGGTTCGGTCAGCAGTGAATCACCAGTAATGTAAACGCGCAGCCCCTGCGACGCCAAGACAAGACCAATGGCAGCCGGATCGCTGTGTGAAGCGGGAGCACCAAGAACTCGAACATCCCCCAACGTCACCTGATCGCCCTCATTCAACAAACGAATTTTCGACGAAGGAGCATTCAACCGCTCCAGGTGTTCATAGACGCTCCGGGGGCCTACGTGGGTACAGTCGGGCCAGGTGTTCAATACCTCAAGTACCGTAGGTTCGTCGAAATGATCGAGATGATCGTGAGTACAAACCCATGCGTCCGGCCGAAGCTGACCGACCGTGCATGGAGTTGGCGACAATCTGGTCAATCCCTTCATCCGCTCACCTTCATTGCTAAGGTAGAGATCAACCATCAAGCGCAAATTAGGGGTAATAAACCCAAAGCCACCTTGCAGAAACCAGACAATCTTCATCTTTAATCGCACTTCATATCAGTATAACGAATAGAAAGCCACGGTTTTTGCACCTTCCAGAAAGATGCAACCCTCGCCTGGGACAAATCGACTATTCTGCCTCATGATTTTAGCATCCCCCCTTTTTGAGCCCTAGCGCCAATTCACTCTTTGGAGATTTCGTCTTATGCAAATTCGATCAAGACCAGTCCGCACCCGTGGTTCGCATTACCAACCGGCTTGCCTGTACCATGCTACAATTGTCCGTTATGGTTTCGGGTTATTGCTTTTTTCTTAGTCAAGGCCCCGGAATAAATGCCACAAACAGACATGACTCAAGGAAGTGGATGGATGAACCACCTTCTAGAACAAAAAGGAGCATGCGCATGAGCGATGAAACCAGAATGCCCCTATTGGGCGATAAGTTCCCCGAAATGCAGGTCGTAACCACCCGTGGCGAGAAGCGGTTGCCCGATGATTATCAGGGGCAGTGGTTCGTTTTATTCAGCCACCCTGCTGATTTCACACCTGTTTGCACGACAGAGTTCGTGGCGTTCCAGAGGCGCTATGACAAGTTCAAGGCGCTGCGCTGCGAGTTGATCGGCATGAGCGTTGACCAGGTCTTCTCTCACATCAAGTGGGAAGAGTGGATCAAAGAAAAGATCGGTGTGGAGATCGAGTTTCCTATCATCGCGGATGACGGTAAGGTCGCGTCGGCGTTGGGCATTATTCATCCTGGCAAGGGCAGCAATACCGTGCGGGCAGTGTTTGTTGTAGACCCGCAAGGCGCGATAAGGATCATCCTTTACTATCCTCAGGAGCTTGGGCGGAATATCGACGAAATACTTCGGGCAGTAAAGGCATTGCAGGTATCCGACAGGCATAACGTTGCCATGCCCGCCCAATGGCCCGATAGCGAGGTGGTGGGCAAGAACAAAGTCATCATCCCGCCGCCCAAGGATGTTGAAGCCGCCAAGAAACGTCTCAGCGAAGCCGAGGCAGGCGACTTCGAAAGCCTTGACTGGTGGCTGTGTTACAAAGAACACAAAGAAGATTGACTCGCTACATCACCAACTTGATGCCGGGCCAGTATCCTGTTGAAGCTGTCTGCTGATTCTATGCCTTACCCAACTCGGCCTCGATCATCCGGGCGACCTTCATGCCGGACTGAAGCATTCCGCCAAAGATGGGACCCATCCTCGGGCCTCCATTCGTGGCGCAGACGCTCATTCCCGTCGTCCACAGGCCGGGGAACAGCTCCTGTACGTTTTCAACAACGAACTGTTCTCCCGCGGGGGCGTCCATCGGACCCTCGCCCACAACTGAACGATCATCAATCAGGCCCCGACGATACAGGCACTGTGCCAGAACCGCCTCATGTCCGGTAGCATCTATCACCGCACGAGCCGAAAGAACAAGCGGATCTATAGGCAGGCTGTCGCCAAGCATGGCACGATTCGCAACCACGCCGTTGACCTTCCCAGCACGCACGCAGATGTCCTCTGCGCCGACGAGGTTCAAAATAATCACACCAGCCTGCACCGCCTTGAGGCACAACGCCGACGCCAATTCCATCGCGTCTGCCGTGAACAGATCACCTGCGGGTTGATACCGCACCTGCGCCTCGGTCAGAATTGCCAGGGCCGATTCCTGCACAACCACTTCGTTCATGCCCAGCGCCCCACCCCAGATTCCTCCTCCGGGGCTCAGGCGCTTTTCCAGAATTACGACCTTGCGTCCCGCCTTCGCAAGCTGCCAACCGGCCACCATTCCCGAAGGTCCCGCACCAACAATCACCACATCGCTTCGCAGCGCCTGTGAGAATTTCTTGTAATAACCATCCAAAATGGCCTGCGATACGTCTGTTTCCTCAAAATTCTGCATCTTATGTCCTTGCTTACACTAAAGTTATACAAATGGCGATTCTGGAGCTTGGCGCATGGCCAGTGGTTGATGTCCAGTTCGTCGCTCGGCTGGGTCAGGAGGCAAGACTATACGTCTTGAAGCACAAATGCAAGGCCTCCCAATGGACAAGAAATGGACAAGCTCCACAGGATGAGGTTACCGCCAGCCCCCCCCCGATCAGAGCTTGACGATGATCTTGCACTTATTGGCAAGCATGGTGATAGCGGTACAGATGACAGCATAGGGTAACGCCACCAGCGCCACGCCCCACCACCCTTCGCACCACCAGGCACCCGGGCCGATGATGACATATCCAGATGTTGTGCGCAGAAGGTTATGCCCGATCGTCATGATTCTTGCGAGCCCGGCATTCAGGAAAATGTCAATTGCACCCGCAAGCCCAAAGCCCAGCATATACGCCAACAATGGATTGACGCCCAACGCCGTCGCAGGCCGGGATAGCAGCCCAAAACATTTGCCCTCGGCCATCAGGGGTGAGATTTCCCAGATCATCCAGAAGAACATCAATGACAGAGCAACAAATACAAGCGTCCTGGCGATTGACGCCGGCGGAAACTCGCCAAGTGAACCTCCTGCCAACAACGATACTGACAGCGCCAGAAGCATCATGCCCGCAAGGTTTCTTCTGATATCTGAACCTGAAATTCCACGCGTGAAAAGATCTCCAACTAAGGCTCCTGCGGCGACCATGGCGCCGTAGTACCCGAATCTGGTACCCACATCCAGATACCAGCTTGTCGGACCCATCAACCTCGCCAGCCAGGCATCTTCGTGCTGAAAATGAACCATCAACGCCAGTAGCAGCACGGGGATCGACCACTTCACAAGGGTTGACGCATCTTTCACTATCGCCCAGATCAGCCCGACCAGAACGTACGCGAACCCAAGATACCCCAGAATAGATGCTGGAAACACACCGGAATTGTCACCATAGGATGCGAACACTCCTGTCTTTGGGATGTATCCGCCTGTGAAGAATCCCGCTGCCGCCGGCCCTGTCCGCACTACCAATGTCGCCCACACAAGATACGCCAGTGCCACCACTCTCAGCGCCCAACCCGTCATCTTATGCCACCCCGCCTCGCTGCGCACCAGCCGCCCGGTTCCCAGCAGCGCCACCGGAAACAACAAACCATAAAGGTACCACGCCCCTACCAGTATTCGAGGTTCAGAGGGCATCAACCATCCGAACGCATACCACCACCCACCGAGAATATGACGGTTGGCCTCGCTGAGCACGCCTGACGCGCTGAACCAGTACGGATAAATTGCCGTCCCCAGCCAGATCAGCAGGCCGCCCCGTATGATCATGTGGGCGACAATTCTTATCCTTGATTGTCCTCTGCGCATCCTGGACGCAATCGCCAGGGGAATGGCCGCGCCCATGATGAACATGAACATGGGGGAAATAAGGTCAAGCCACGCGATCTGGTTGATGCGCGAGGCGTTATTGAACGAATGATCCATCCACCATGGCAAGTTCGCCATCTTCGAGGTGGCGTTCGCGATGATCATAAGGAAGATCACGCCGCCTCGGTAAATGTCCAGGCTAGGTTCACGATTGAGTTCAGGTTTAAGCATATTTCAGGTCCGATAAGGCTCAGGCAGTAGGATAACCGCATCGCGGCCCTTGGGGAAAGCAGTTGATTCGCAAATAGAACCGGTTACTCTGTCCATTTGATGTGCATGGCCAGGAAGGACAACCAATGAAAATCGGAATTGTTGATCTCGACACGTCGCATCCCCAGGGATGGATACCCGTTGAGCGTGAGATGGGGCATGAGGTCGTTGGCGTGCTTGATTCCGGGGACGTTCCTCCTCAAGGTTAAGCAGATAACCTCGCCGCCAGGTTGGAAGTTCCAAGAGTTTACACAGACCTGAATGAATTGGCGCACGACGTGGACTGCGCGATTATCCACAGTTGCGACTGGGATACGCATATACCCAAGGCCAAGCCGTTCATTGAAGCGGGCAAGGCGGTGCTCATAGACAAGCCCATTGCAGGAAACATGCGTGATATTGACCAGGTGCGTCAATGGGTTAATCAAGGCGCCCGCATCACGGGCGGCTCTTCGTTGAGGTTCTGCTATGAGACCCAGCAATGGCTTGCGAGAGACGTTGCCCAGCGGGGAACCCCTCATACCGTCCTGTGCGGATGCGCTGTTGATGAGTTCAACTATGGAATCCACGCCTATTCGATGCTTAGCGGTATTCTTGGTCCGGGGATCGTCAGCATCAGATCGCTTGGAAAGCACGTTCAGCGACGTATCCAGGTAAACTGGGCAGATGGCAGGATGGGCATAGTAGTGGTCGGTGAAGCCGCTCAATGGCAGCCGTTCTATGCGAACATCTCAACCGAGATGGAATGCGCACAGTATCAGCCCAACCCCAAAATGCTCTATCGGGCACTGCTTGCGTCGACCATGGATTATCTCTCCGGCAAAACTGATAACCCGCCCTTACCCTTCGACGAGTTGATCGAGCCCGAACTCGCCGCAATCGCCGCGCAGGAATCATGGAACCATAACAGCCGCGAAATCATGATTGCCGAAATTGGTGAAGACACTGCCGGTTATAATGGCAGAGAGTTCGCAGATTTCTATCGCAAACAGAAGTATCCAGATAGCAAGTAAACGTGCGGGCGTGATGCAAGGTGTCTCACGCCAGCCGTTTTGTTCTATGGCATGTTCCGCCACAGGAGTTTTTTGATGTCCGCCGTAACAGATTTACCACTTCATAAGCTGACTTTCCGACAAATTCACCTCGACTTCCACACATCAGAGGCAATCGAGGGCATAGGCGCGGATTTTGATCCCCATCATTGGCAGGAAACGCTCAAAGAGGCACGGGTTGATTCGATCACATGTTTCGCCAAGTGTCATCATGGTTGGAGCTACCATCCGACAAAAGTGGGCAAGCAGCATCCGCACCTGGCGTTCGATTTATTAAGAGCGCAGTTCGACTCCGCCAAGAAGATTGGCGTTCGGGTTCCTGTCTACCTCTCTGCGGGATTTGACAATGTCGCCTCGGCAGAACATCCCGAATGGCGTGAAACCGATAAAGATGGCAGGTTTCTGGGCTCCGACAAGGTGGGGTTCCACACATTGTGTTTCAACAGCCCCTACCTTGACTATCTGTGTGATCAGATACGTGAAGTGGTTGCACTGTTTCCTTACGCCGATGGAATCTTTCTGGATATCACATCTCAACGCCCCTGCTGGTGCCATGCCTGTCGAGAGGTCATGCGACAGCACAATCTGGATCCCGACAGCGAATCGGATGTGAAAGCCTGCGCCGTCCTCGCCATGGAACGATACATGAAGGCGAGCACCGAAGCGTGCGTATCTCTTCGGGCGGACATGCCCGTATTTCACAATGCCGGTCACGTCACAAGGGGCGATCGAGATACTCTGAAATACTACAGCCATCTCGAGCTGGAATCTTTGCCGACCGGTGGTTGGGGCTACGACCACTTTCCATTGTCTGCCAGGTATGTCATCAATCTCAATCATGACTACCTCGGAATGACAGGGAAATTCCACACGACCTGGGGCGAATTTGGAGGATACAAGCACCCCAATGCGCTTCGGTACGAATGTGCTGCGATGCTGGCATTCGGGGCGAAATGCAGCATAGGCGATCAGCTTCACCCTTCGGGAAAGATGGATCAAAGCACTTACGGGTTGATCGGAGCCTCCTACAAAGAAGTGCAGGCAAAGGAACAGTGGTGTCAGAACGTGCGAAGCGTCGCCGACATCGGGATGCTTTCATCCTCCGCGGTCAATGAGGACAGCGGAAAAGAAGACACCTCGCCCGACAGCGGCGCCGTGCGGGCATTACTGGAGGGGCATTTCCTGTTCGATGTGCTTGACATGGAGATGGACTTCAACAGGTACAAGCTGATGATTCTTCCCGATGACATCAGGATCTCCACTCAACTGGGCGAAAAACTCAGCGCCTATCTTGCCCAGGGCGGAAAGCTGCTGTGTACAGGAACAAGCGGGCTGGGCGAGGGCGAAAAGGGATTTGCCTTCGACTTCGGCACGGAGTGGTTCGGTCAAAGCGAATTTCAACCCGATTATGTGATGCCGCGAGACGACCTGCGTGCTCCTTATGTCAGCAATCCGCTGGTGATGTACCTCCCCAGCCAAAGGATAAAGGTCACTGACGGTTTAACGCTTGGCGACGTGTATGATCCGTACTTTAACAGAACAGCCGAGCATTTCTGTTCTCATCAACACGCCCCGCCGCGCCCCGAGGCGTCTGGTTATGATTGCGGCGTGCGGAAGGGCAATCTGCTTTACCTGGCGCATCCTGTGTTCAGGACCTATGGCGCATTCGGCGCAACCGCCTGCAGAGAATACATCTGCCGGGTAATTCGACACGCGCTTGAAGAACCGACCCTCCTGGTGGATCTTCCCACAACCGCGCGTGCAACATTGATGCACCAGCCGGAGCATGACAGATTTGTGCTGCACCTGCTTAACGCCAACCCGATCAGCCGAGGCGGGCTGCCTCCTCACAACGTCAGCCTCGGAGTAATCGAGGATTGCCAACCTCTGCATGATGTGCAAATCACCCTGAGATTGGATGGTATAACCTCCGTCACGCTTGAACCTCAGGGGCGCAACCTTGACTTCACCGTCAAAGGCAACACCCTGCACATGACGCTCGACAGGTTGGAACTCCACCAGATGATAGTCCTCCATCGGGACTAGAAGCCATGCTTGAATTCGGTCGGCCGGTGCATTTGGGATCACCCACAATGCATGCCATTCTCCCTTGCGCCTGCCTATGATTGCGCATCGGCCGGTTCACGGTCACACAGCAAGGAGATGGAAATGAAGATCTACAAAACGTCGTTGATGGTTGCGGTATCTTTTGGGCTTATCTTCGTCATGTCGGCGTTGGCACAGACGAATGATGAGCAGGAGGATCAGCCCCCCACCGCCGATGAGATGACAAAGCAATGTGAGCTGGTGTGCGAAATGATAGAGCGGATGCAGGGGCAGATGCAGGAGATGGATGAAGAACTCGACCGCAAGGTTCGTGGGATTGAAGAACTTGAAGGTGAAGCCAGGGTCGAAGCCCTTGCAGAGGCTGTGGCGATGATGGCGTCGCAACGGCGGCAGATGAACGAGTATCGCCAAGCCATGATGGATTCGATGACGCAACATCTGTGCCGGCACATGTCGATGTGCGTTCAGGAAGGCCAGGGGCGTCGGATGATGATGCGTTGCCCCATGATGCACCGTCGACCGCGACCCCGAATGGGCCGCAGAATCCCCACCGCACCCGCGCAGACGCAAGACCAGCAGAGCACCAGATAGATCAAGCATCACAGACGAAGGTTCCCGCAGCGCCTCCATGCGCACGGGAACCTTTGATATAGTCACACCCTTCTGAAGCCCACCACTAATCGGCAAGCAGTAATCGGCTGCATCTGTAATAGTTATATTGTCTTTGTCTCGCTTTGCCCGCGTTGGAAAAGAATCCTACCTTTCCCCTGTAACCCAAGGCCATCAGGCCCAGACGGGATTCAACACGGTCCAAAGGAGACTGAACATGAACCGCAAGACTACAACAGTACTCGCCTTTCTGTGCACTCTGCTGGCAGTTTCTCTTGTTGCATCCGCCGACTTCATGACCTACGAGGGGATGGGCTACAATTGCGAAGTCACCATCTATGCACCGTTTACAGCCATTCACAACACAAGGGTCATGGCTGGAGAGCAACTCATCAGTTACCACGGCCAAGACTACAGTGCATGGTGTGTGGACATCAATCACTGGGTTGGCTCTGGGGAAGTATTGGAGCGCGATGTGACTTCGCTGCGCAACGGCCACCTGGTGGCGTACCTGTGTGAGACCTTCGCCGCTTCGGTTGACAGCAACACATCCGCCGCCGCGTTGAACCTCGCCCTTTGGGAAGTCATCAACGAAACCCAGCTAGACTGGTTTTATCGTCCGATCTTCAACATTACCCGCGGTAACTTCAGCATCTATGCATCCGGTAATGTGCTCGAAGAGGCACAGGCGATGCTTGACTCAATGCCGATCATGTACGCCCCCACGACCGACCTGCTTGTGCTTCACTCGTCCTGCATGCAGGACGTGCTCGTCTCGGTACCCGAGGCGTCCACATTGAGCCTGTTGGGTCTTGGTGGGGCCTTCTTCCTGCGTCGTCGCCGATGGTAATCAGTGTGGTTTGTTTGACAAGGCCCCATCTCTCGGGCAACAATGCGTAGATGCCTCTCAAGGAGCGATAATGAATTTGGGCGATATTGTCTGTGTAATTCTGTGCGGCGGCAAGGGCAAGAGAATGGGATCGAGCGACCTGCACAAGGTGTGCTTTCCCATTGCCGGCAAACCGGCGATTTGCAGAACCATCAAGATGTTCAAGGACGTTGGAGTTACGCGGTTCCTGATAGTCATAGGCCAGAAGGCCGAGTCGGTGATATCAACTATAACCGCCGAGCATCCGGACGTTGCGTTTGTTCACCAGCCCCAGCCTCGCGGAACCGGTGACGCGGCAGCATGTGCAGCCAATGTTTTGAAGGCGTCGGGACACGAGGGTGGAATCATAGTCACCATGGGCGACAAGATGGTTCAGCCTCACGTGGTTTCAGCGTTGATCGAGCGTCACACACAATCCGACGCCGCAATGACCGTCGCCGCCCTGCCCAAAGGCGAAGAATCCACCGCGGGAAGGGTCGTTGTGGACTCGGCCCAAAAGCCCGTCGCCATTGTCGAGGTCGCCGATATCGCCCATGGAATCAAGACCCGAAGAAGCATCAGGATACACAACCGCCGGATCTCGGCAGGGCGAATTGAACAGCAAAGTACCAGCGTCAACGCGTCGCTGTACATGTTCAATGCCCCAGACCTCTATACCAGCATCGAGAGCCTGCGGGCAGACAATGCCCAAGGCGAGCTTTACCTCACCGACACCGTTGAAGGGCTGGTGTCGCAGGGCAAAAACGTTGTAACGCTTGAGGTTCCAAATCCCGAAGACCTGATGGCGTTCAACACCCCTGCCGAGCTGCTGGCGATAGAAGAAGTGTTCGCCCAGCGACTCACCCAGCGACGCAGGATATCGCCTGGAGGACCCAGAATTCCCCGCGGCGCGTGCAAAGAGGCCCGCCAGTGGCTGCAGCTCCTGTCGACCAATCCCCCGGCATTGAAGCGTAAGATGACGGAGATTTACGGCCCCGACACCTCGATGCTCGCCGAGCGGCGTCAAGCGTTCGCGTCGGTGCTGAAGGAGTTCATCAAGGAATTCGGCCCCCGTCGAAAGGTGATTATCGCGCGCGCGCCTGGCAGAATCAATCTCATGGGCAGACACGTTGACCATCGTGGCGGTTTCGTGAACCCCATGGCCATCAACCGCGAGGTCGTGATGGTGGCTGCCCATCGAGACGACGACGTGGTGACGCTTCGCAACCTTTCACCCGATGAGTTTCCACGAAGAGAATTCCACATTGGCGAGCTGCTTAGAACCGCCGATTGGCTGGACTGGATGGACTTCATCAACTCATCCACCGTTCGCCAGGTTCTCGATGCGCATCAACGGGGCGACTGGAGCAACTACGCCAAGGCAGCGGTACTGAGGCTTCAACACGCCTGTCCCGATTACCTGCTCAAGGGCATGGATTGCGTAGTGAGCGGCAACATTCCCATGGGCGCCGGATTGTCAAGCTCCTCGGCAGTAGTGGTGGCCGTTGCCGAAGCGACCGTCGCGCTCAATTCACTTGACGTTACCCCTCAGCAATTCGTTGACCTGTGCGGCGAGGGCGAGTGGTTCGTCGGGTCGCGCGGGGGCAGCGCCGATCACGCAGCGATACGCAGCGGAAAACGCTCGTCGGTGGCGAGAGTGGGCTTCTTCCCCTTCAGAATCGAGGAGATGATAGCCTTCCCCAGTGATCTCAACGTGGTTGTCGCCAACAGCCACATTCGCGCAGCCAAGAGCGCGGGAGCACGAGACACGTTCAATCACCGCGTCGGGGCCTTCAACATCGCCGAGATGCTGCTCAAACTCCACAGCCCGATACTCGCGTCGATGCAACACCTTCGCGACGTGAACCCCGAGGCGCTTAAGGTTTCACCCTCCGAAATTTACAGGGCCCTCAAACGTCTGCCAACCAGCCTCACGCGACGGGCCGTGATGAACCTGTTGCCTGACCGCAAGGACAGGCTCGAAGAATTATTCTCGTCGCACCGAGACATCGGACCTTATCGCCCGAGGGATGTGGCGATGTATGGCATCTCGGAATGCCTGCGAAGCGACAGGTTCGCATTACTGCTCAAGAATGGCGATCTTGACGGTATCGGCGAGCTGATGCGCATCAGCCACGACGGCGACAGGGTGGCGAGGTTCGCCATTGGTCACAAACCAAGGTTCGACCGTCGCAAAAGCGTGCCCTTCGCCCCGTCATACTCTGACTCTGCAATGGACAAGCTCATACGGATGGTTGACGGCCAGGACTCCTGGCGTCGCACATCGGCAATGCCACACCTGCAATCCGGAAGATACTCGTGCTCAACCAGCGAGATAGACTTCATGGTCGATCTTGCATGTTCGATTCCAGGTGTAATCGGCGCTCAGATCGCCGGCGCGGGGCTGGGCGGCTGCACCATGATGCTTGTTCGAAGCTCTGCCCTTGACGATCTGCTGACGACGCTCAAAGCGGGTTACTACAACCCGCTCAAGCTGGATTTCGACGTACACGTCTGCAGACCCGTCGGAGGCAGCGGAATTCTCAGGGCGTAACGAGCCTCATCGCGAGACAGCGCTATGACCGCCACAGGCCGTGGATGTTGCAGAATTCCCGCGCGTACACGGTAGATGCCTGCGGCACGTTGAATACCGCGCGAGGCGCCTGACCGGGTTCGAGGAACTGCCTGTGGATCGTGCCGTCGGCTACGAGTTCGATCCACTGGATATAGTGTTTCTCTTCCATTGGATGCTCGACGCTTCCAACGGTCACGGCATAGCCACTCTCCGTGCGCTCGATTACGGGCACGTGCTTCTCTTTGGCGGCGTCAACCGTGTTTTCCTGGAATCGTTTCATGGGCTGGCCGCAGCAGGACATTTCGCCCGCGCCACCATCAAGAACCTCAGCTACGATTCCACACACACTGCACTTGTAAATCTCAAGACGTCCAGTTGCCATTATCAGACCTCCCAGTCTTTTCTATCCGTCCTTGGAACAAATGGACGCTATTTCTGAAGTAGTTTTTTTATTTCATCAAGTGCGGCGTCGTAATCGGGCTCGTTTGAGACTTCTTGGACAATCTCGCGGTAGGTGATCGCCCCGTCCCTGTCGATCACGAAGAGGCATCTCGCCAGCAGCCTGAGATCTTTCATCAGCACGCCGTAGCGTGTGCCCACCTCGGCGGCGACGTGATCGCTCGCCACCGTCAGTGCGGTTACACTTTCGGCTTTGCACCAGCGATCCTGGGCAAAGGGCAGGTCCATGCTCACCGTAAGAATGACCGCGTCGGGACCTAAATCACCAGCACGTTCGTTGAGCTTGCGGGTTTCCAGGCTGCAGACGGAGGTGTCCAGAGATGGCACGGTGGAAAGCAGCACAACCTTGCCTCGCAAGTCCGACAGCCTCACCGGGTTCAGATCCGTTCCCAACACCTGGAAATCAGGCGCCATGTCGCCCGGTCCAAGAGGCTCGGAAACCAACTCAACACGATTGCCTTTCATCGTCACCGCTGCCATTGTGGCTCCTTTCACCACTCGCGACGAGATCGTTTCTTCGTGGATTGCTCAAGCTGGGCGTCCAGTGCGTCGCGATATTCCTGTTTCTTTCTAGCGCCCACAAGCCGACTCTTCTCTTTTCCATCAGAGAATAATATCACTGTAGGCACCGCACGGACGTCAAAGTCCTTGAACAGCGAACCGACCTGTGAGCTGTCAACCTTGACGAATACCGCCTTGTCGGAATATTCACCTGCTATCTCATTGATCACAGGCTCGGTACGCCTGCACGGAGGACAGGTCATGGACGAGAAATACGCAAGCGAAACACCCTTGGATTTCACCACTTCGTCCTGAAACTGTCGCGCCGATTCAATGTAAGTCAGATTGGACGAACTTCCCGATAACATCATCGAGCCGATAGCTGTGGACACGACCATGCCGATCATCGAACACATGACCACAATGGCAAGAACCCTGGCGGGACGAACCTTGCTTCGAATACGTGTAAAATGGCCGATAATGAACCCGCCAAGCGTACCGACCAACAAACCAATCCAGGCATGACCCATTGTTATTCTCCATGCTAAATGCCACACTTGCCGACCTGTGAACCCGCACAGCAACCGCCTTCACGTGATGCGTCGTAGCCCTCACCGCTCAGCCGGGCCAGAATATCCGGCACATCAAACCCATCGCCGGTGATAACAGCCCGCGACTTCTCGATATCCACGTCCGCCGTTCTCACTCCGTCGCTCGCCAGCAGAAGCGAGGTAACCTTGTCCCGGCAGCTATTGCATCTCATACCGTTTACGTGAAGCACAAGTTCGCTGCCTCCCTGACGCCTGGCAGACATGAGCCTGCGCAGCTTCGGGCCCGCGACGGCGTAACCAAGTACGCCTATCAGAGCGATTGTCGATATCAACTGCAGGCTGTAGGGCATCCACATGCTCGACGGCATGATGGTCATTCCGGTCGAATCGAGGAATAGATCCAGCACAACACCACCGCCAAACGCGGTTGCCGCTATCGTCACAAGGTACACGATGGCAACCTTACGCCCCAGAACCTTCCACAACATGGCAATGGTGGCAGCGTTGGTGGCCGGACCTGTAACAAGAAACGCGAACGCCGCTCCGGGCGATACCGCCCCGCCAAGCACAAGGGCTGCGGCAATGGGAATCGAACTGGTCGCACAAACATAAATCGGAATACCCACCAGCATCATCACCACTATCTGCGCCGGACCAGGAGGAACCAGCTTCGCAAAATAGTCGCCCGGCATGAGCACAGATATCAATGCAGCCAGCAGCAGACCTACGATCATGCTTCTACCGATGTCGCGAGGCAAGCTAACCAGGCCATAACCCAATGCGCGTTGAAAAATCCTGCCGTTCTTTTTCTCGTTGTTGAACTGCTCGTCGGCGTCGTTGTTAATTTCATCGGCCCCCGCGGCGGCGTTACGGGTGGTTGCAGATACAACAAGCCCACCAAGCACACCGCTGATAAAAGTCACAACTGCGCGATAGACCGCGAACACCATTCCCAGCATGCCCCACATAACCACAACGCTCACGGCGCCCACCTGCGGAGTGGAAACCAGAAAGCTCACCGTCGCACCCTTGCTGGCGCCACGTCTTCGCAACGCAGCCGAAACGGGAATCACGCTGCACGAACACAGCGGCAACGGCACACCTATCGCCGAGGCCTTCACGATAGGCCAGATTCCCGCACCTCCGAGATGGCGCTCGATCCACGAGGGCGGAACGAACACAGAGAGAAACCCTGCGAATATGAAACCAAACAGCAGGTAAGGCGACATGTGCATCAGCACATCCCAGACGCCTATCAGGATGTCACTTAAAACTTCAACCATAACTTATTCCATATTTACCAGGGCCTGTATGCCCTGGGGATCAACTATTGACATTCTTGTGAGGGCAAAATCGTATTTGACCGGATCGGCGGGATTCACCGCGGCAAACCCGGCGGTCACCTCGGCTGAGCATGACAAATTCGTCGACCTGCACTTCGTCAACCCGAGCAACACGCCCAGGCGATGCATGTGCACGTCCATTGGCACCAGCAGCAGACGCGTGGAAATTCGACCCCATCCACCGGGGTCAACCTCGTCATGACGCACCATCCATCGCATGAACAGGTTCAATCTCTTGCAGGCACTATGTCCGGCCGGATGAGGCAGAAGATGCCCCAGTCGAGCCCGCGATAAACGCGAAATCTCATCCACCACTCTGGCCATGCCCGGAACAATCGAACCGGCGCCGTGGCTGTCGCCTATTCCATCGCAGACCACGTTCTCAAGACTTCCGAACTCGCGTCTAACACGTTTGACCCCGATGAGCATATCCGCAAGCTGACCTCCGGTCGTGAAGCGATGCTTAAAGCCGCCAAGACGCCTGCGAATAGACGCGTCAGAAATATCATCGATCGCCCTGGTCGACAATTCGAGCCGGTCCAAAACGTTTGAGACGCTCTTGCAGATCTGCGCTACCCTTCCGTAGGCGAGGCATGATGAAATAAGCCCGACAACTTCCCTCCGCTCCACGTCGGGATATTCATAAAGAAAGTGGACGGGGTCGCATAGAGCCTGCTCACGCCTGCCGAAACGACGATAAACCTCCTCGAACACCGAAGCATGCAGTTGCAATTGCATTCGACTTTTATACGCCTCCGACGCCCGAGCGGTTGGTCCGTATATCTCCATTCCCCCCCAGGCGGATTCGGGCTCTTACAGGCGACAAGAAGCCCGAGTCCAACCCGCAATGCACAAAAATTCTACTCGAACGCGACAAACATCTTCGCGGCAACGCCACACACCGGACACCTTTGCGGGGGGTCGCCCTCAAGCGTGTGGCCACAGAGGGAACACACCCGGATCGTCCCTACCTGATAGTCCTTGCCCGCGTCCACGGACGACTTGGCCTGCTCAAACATTCCGGCGTGAGTCTTCTCGGCCTCAAGCGCATAGCTCATGCTCTTGAGCGCCGCGGTTTCACTCTGCGCCTCCGCCACCGCCATGTACGCAGGGTACATCTGGTTGACTTCGAACAATTCGCCCGCAATCGCCCCGGCCAGGTTTTCGCTGGTGGTTCCGAGTCCGAACCCCGCACCGGCTGTCACCGAGAACTCGCCCGCCACGTCCTTCATCGCCCTGAAATGGCCGCTTGCGTGGGCCTCTTCCGCTCGCGAAATAGCCCTGAAAAGCCTCGCGACATTCACGAAGCCTTCGTCCTGGGCCTTCTTCGCCCAAACGAGATACCGCAAGTGCGCCATTGATTCGCCACCGAAAGCGCTGCGCAAATTCGCAGCAGTCATATCCTGCATCTCTTCAACTCCTTGACCATAGTGCTAACATCATCAACACTTGCCACCCATGCTCAGGCACATGGGGCAGATACCATCAAACTCGACCCTGTGCGACTCAACCAGCCACGATGACTCTTCCTGCAATCTTGACTCCAGATTGCTGATGGTCTTCATGTCGACATCCTCGACGCGGCCGCATGATCGACAGCGTATATGGTAGTGAGGCTCGACATTTCCGTCATATCGCGCTTCCGTACCGGGGCCAGCCAGCTTCATCGCCAAACCATCACGCACCAGAAGCTGAAGATTCCGATAAACCGTCGCCAGACTTATCCGCGGCACGCACTTCTGAACCAGCTCGTGCAACTCCTCCGCGGTCGGATGAGTCGTGACATTCTTGAGCTGCTCAAGCGTCGCCTTTCGCTGGCGGGAAACTTTCCTGATCTTCTTGGTTGTTTTAGGGGCTTTCTTCTTCATACTAGTAATGATTCTCATTTTGGACTTACGATCAATGAATAAAGGTATTAGTTCTGGCGATTTGCGGGCTTGGGACACAATAAATCGACAAACCCGTACACCAAAGTTTATAATGCCCTCGTGACTACAATAGCCGTCATAAATCAGAAGGGTGGAGTCGGCAAGACGACCACGACCGCGAATCTCGGGGCAGCTCTTGTCCAGAACAACAAACGCGTCTGCCTGATGGATCTCGATCCCCAGGCGCATCTTACACTCACTCTGGGCGTTGAACCCGGCGCGGGACCTGGCGCATATGAGCTTCTGACGGGCTCGACAACACTTGCTGACACTGTAGTGGAGGTGAAGCCTGGACTCGCGCTCATACCCTCCAGCATAGACTTGGCCGCCGCGGAGGTAGAACTTGTTTCGACGGTCGGCAGGGAACAGATTCTTCGCGACCTGCTCGCAAATCAACAGAACAATTACGACTTCGTGATGATCGATTGTCCTCCCAGTCTGGGCTTGCTTACGCTTAACGCACTGTGTGCCGCCCAGGAAGTAATCATCCCCCTGCAACCGCATTTTCTGGCGCTTCAGGGGCTAGGCAAGCTGCTCGAAACGATCTCTCTCGTGCACAAGCGAATCAACCCGGCCCTTAAAGTCTGCGGCATCGTCCTGTGCATGTACGAAACGGGCACCCGGCTGGCAAGCGAGGTTGTTGCCGATCTCGAGACTTTTCTGACGCAGTCCCGAGGAACCAACCAGCCCTGGTCCCAAGCATCGATCCTCCAGACGGTCATTCGTCGCAACGTGAAGCTTGCCGAATGCCCATCACACGGCGCGAGCATTTTCGATTATGAACCCGCCAGCAACGGCGCGAGGGATTACGCGATGCTCGCTGAAGAATTTTTGGGGCTTTTCGAACCCGACCAACAGGAACAACCTTCACAGGCCGTGCAACCACCTCCCGCACCCGTGCCGCAATCTCCTTCACAGACGCCGCCTGAGGCGACAGAGCAGACCACTTTGCCCACGCCTCAACAGACCGCCACACCCCAGGGCGATGGCATTCAGGACGCACACGAAGAGTAAACCCCAAGCCCTTTCGACGCCAGAACGCATGCTGCCTGGCGCTGTCGCTTCATTCGCAAACGATTCATGTGCGGCAAGTTGATACCCCTGCTGGTATCTGCTACATTTGTTCGTCCATTCGATTTCGTTCAGCATCTAAAGGAGATGTGAAGATGTCCGAAGCTTTCAAAGGCATAGGCAGGATCCAGTACGAAGGCCCGAAGTCCAAAAACCCTCTGGCGTTCAAGCACTACAACGCCGATGAGGTCGTCGAAGGCAAAAAGATGAGAGACCATCTTCGTTTCAGCGCCGCCTACTGGCACTGTTTTCGCGCCAACGGCCTGGATCAGTTCGGTTCGCCCACCCGCCTGTTGCCTTGGGACGACGGTACAACCAGCATCGCCAACGCCATCAAGCGGGTGAAAGTCGCGTTTGAATTCTTCGAGAAACTTGGCTTCGATTTTTACTGTTTTCACGATCGCGACGTCGCACCGGAGGGCGAGACACTGGCCAAATCGAACAGGAATCTCGACGAGGTCGCCAAGGCGCTTAAGGACGAGCAGGCGCGCACGGGCGTGAAGCTTCTTTGGGGAACCGCCAACCTGTTCGGTCATCCGCGTTACATGCACGGGGCCGCGACCAGCCCAAACGCCGAGGTGTTCGCATACGCCGCCGGGCAAGTCGCCAAGGCGATGGAAGTCACCAAAAAACTCGGCGGAAGCGGGTACACGTTCTGGGGCGGCAGAGAAGGTTACAAAAGTCTGCTCAACACCAACATGAAGCGCGAGATGGATCACCTGGCAAGGTTTCTGCAACTCGCCGTGGAATACAAGCGCCAGATCGGCTTCAAGGGCCAGTTCTACATCGAGCCCAAACCCAAAGAGCCCACCAAGCACCAATATGACAGCGACGCCGCGGCGTGCTATGCGTTTCTTCAGAAGTACGGGCTCGACAAAGATTTCAGGCTCAACATCGAAGCCAACCACGCCACGCTCGCCGGACATACCTTCATTCATGAGCTGGAATACGCCGCCGCGTCAGGGATTCTTGGCTCGATCGACGCCAACCGCGGCGATCTGCTGCTGGGATGGGACACCGACCAGTTCCCCACCGACATCTACGACAACACGCTGTGCATGTTGACACTGCTTAACAACGGCGGGTTCAAGACCGGAGGCCTGAACTTCGACGCCCACGTCGCACGTGAAAGCTTCGAGCCCATCGACCTGTTCTATGCCCACATCGGTGGAATGGACGCCTTCGCCCGAGGCCTGAAAATCGCCGCCGCGATTCGCAAGGACGGGGTGCTCAAGGAAATGATCAAGTCCCGCTACGTATCTTGGGACAACGGGCTGGGCAGGAAGATCGAAACCGGCAAGATGAGCATGAGCGACCTGTCTGAATACATAATCAAGAAAGGCAACTGCGAGCCTAACTCCTCGGGCAGGGTCGAGCTGTTCGAAAACATCATCAACGAATACATGTAATCGACAATCAGGCGTGGGTTTTGACGCGTTATCGCCTCGGGCCGCCAACATCATCTGCCCAAAGTGCGCGTTCGAAAGCAAGTCTGGTGTGGTTTCTCACCCCTCACAGGGTGTTGACGTGTGACGGTGGCACTATACAATTGGATACTTGATAAAGGGCACAAGCCCAAAGCGGCATTCCACTGTTCATAAAGGTTGGCAGAATATGGATTTTTCGTCGATTGCACACACAGCGTTCATGTGGGTTTACACGTTTATGCTGGTGATGGTGTCTTTGTTCGGCCTGCACAGATATGTCTTGGTGTACCTCTACTTCAAGCACAGGAAGAACGTCCCGCAGGCGGGCAAGTTCGAAGAGCTGCCAACCGTCACCATTCAGCTACCGATGTTTAATGAACGCCTGGTTGCCAAACGGATCATCGCGAAGACCTGCCAACTGGATTACCCCCGCGAAAAGTTGCAGATCCAGGTGCTAGACGACAGCACTGACGACACCGTGGAAATCGCCTCCCAAGCCGTCGAAGACGCCAAGGCCCAGGGCTTCGATATCGAATACATCCATCGAACCAACAGGGAAGGTTTTAAGGCAGGCGCGCTGACAAACGGCATGTCCAGCGCCCGGGGCGAGTTCATTACGATATTCGACGCCGACTTCGTGCCCGATAAGGATTTTCTCAACCGTTCGATCCATTATTTCGCCAACCCCAAGGTATGCGTCGTGCAGACGCGGTGGGACCACATCAATCGCAACGACAGTCTGTTGACCCGGTCGCAGGCGCTGTTTCTCGATGGGCATTTTGGTATCGAGCACGTGGCGCGCAATCGAAGCAATCGGTTCATGGCGTTCAACGGCACGGCGGGTACGTGGCGCAGGTCGGCTATCGAGGACGCAGGAGGCTGGCAGCATGATACGCTTACCGAAGACCTTGATCTTTCCTATCGCGCCCAACTCAAAGGCTGGAAGTTCGTCTTTCTACCCGAGCTGAAATCTCCCGCGGAGCTTCCTCCAGAGATGAACGCTTTCAAGGCACAGCAGTTCAGGTGGACCAAAGGCGGCGCGCAGACCGCAATCAAGATGCTACCAAAGGTCATGCTTTCAAAGGCCCCGCTGAAGGTCAAGCTTGAGGCGTTTTTCCATCTGACTTGCTTCACTGTTCATCTTTACATGCTCATGCTGGTGCTGATGCTGTTTCCGGCGATGTGCATTCAGAGCATCCCCCTCGAAACCGGAACCGCCTGGCGAACCATCTTCGATATCAGCGTATTCACGCTGGCGACGATGTCGGCGACGGTATTCTACATGGCCAGCCAGGTTGAAGTCATGGGTGACTGGCGAACCGCGCTGAAGTTCATGCCCATGCTCATGGCACTGGGCGTGGGGATGAGCGTCTCCAACGCAAAGGGCGTGCTCGAAGCGTTCTTCGGTAAAAAGAGCGAGTTCGTTCGCACACCCAAGTACGGAAGCGGCGCCGACCAGGGTCCGTGTGATCTCAATCGGAAAAAACGTCGCAACTGGCTGCCGTTCGTGGAGTTCCTGATGGGCATGTATATGGTAGGCTGCGTGGTCTGGAGCATTACCACGGGAATGGGCGTATTCAGCATGCCGTTCATTATGATATTCGCGTTCGGGTTCTTCTACGTGTCGATCATGAGCGTTCTCGCCGAGCGAAGGCACGTGAAAGAAGGTCTGCCAGCCCTCGAGCCCGCCGGTGAATCGGTGAAGGCCAACTAGCTACCCTTGTCGGCAAGCACCTCGGCGATGACCCTGGCGGTATTATCACTGGCCGAAAGGGGTGTGCGCAGGCTGTGAGCGATATCCTTCAGTTCCGCCCGCACCTGGTGGAGATATCCCAGGTCGCTCATGACATCCATGACCGAGTGGACTAGATGTCGGGTGTCGCCGTTCCATGGAATCAGTTCGGGCACGATGCGCCTTTGAGCCAGGATATTCACCAGCGACAGGTGCGGCGTCGCCAGCAACCTGCGAGACCGCCCCGCCGTTCGGTACAGCATCCTAACCACCGGACCCGTCCGATAGAAGATCACCATCGGAACGCCATACCAGGCTGCCTGAAGCGTCACGGTTCCGCTACCGGCGATGGCGAAATTGGATTGCGACAACACCTCAAGCGCCGCCATGGGTCCGGTGACAATATCGATATTATGGGCGTGGCGTCGATCGCATTGCCTTTGGATCTCATCGGCAACCGACTGGTTGACGGCTGCGAACGAGCAACGGGCCTTGTGCCACTTTCGCCAGATCGCCTTCGACACCTCGATCAGCGGGCCTGTGTGGTTTCTTATCTCGGCGGGACGACTACCCGGAAGCAACGCCACCCGCCAAGACCCATCGTACCACGCGTCGGTAATGTCGGGCATCTGGCCCCCGGCGGGCGCGTCTTCACAGATGGGATGACCCACGTATGTCGCGTTTACGCCGCGAGCGTTAAGGTATTCCTCCTCGAAGGGAAGAATGCACGCTACCTTGTCGCTGAGGCGGGCGAGCTTCTTGACCCGCCACGGAGCCCACGCCCAGACCTGCGGGGCAATGTAATATACCACCGACGCACCAGAACGTCTGGCCGCCTTCGCCAGGTGCCAGTTCAGAGCGGGGCTGTCAACAGGCACATGAATGTCGGGTTTTATGTCCATGATCGCCCGCTGGAGGCGCCGGATCTTCCTGTAATAGTGCCCCAACTTGAACAGAGGCCCGGTAAGCATGCTCGCGTCGGAGGTGAAATCTTCGATGACTTCACAACCCTCCTCCGACATGCGCTCGCCCGCGACACCAACAATCCGCACACCGTCGATGCGTTTTCGCAAGGCGACTATCAGCTTCGCCGCGTGGGAATCTCCGCTCGCCTCGGCAGCGGAAATGAAGATTGTTTTGGCCCGTGAGGCGTCAGGCGCGGTCATGAGCTTATTCCAATCGCCGATGCTATGGCATGCGTTTCGATGTGACTAATGGAGATCAGCACCCGGGCAAGACCAAGCTCCGAGGCAATGCATTCGCATTGGCCGGCAAGATGAACAACAGGCTGACCTGAGGGCTCGTTGATGACCTCGATATCAGTCCAGCAGATGCCGTTCCTCCATCCCGTACCAAGCACCTTCAAGATTGCTTCTTTGGCGGCGAACCTTCCGGCAAGATGCTCGATCTGCCTTTTGCGACCAACACAGTAATCGCGCTCGCGTTGAGTGAAGACGCGGGTGAGAAACCGCTGCCCGTGCCGTTCTATCATCGTTTCGAGACGCTTGCAGTCAACCATGTCGACGCCATGGGAAATCACGTTCATACAACAGATCATACATTCCCCACGCATCCGGGAAAAGTACCGTTATTGCGCCGCGTCGATAAGCTCGCGGATTTCGGGCGGAATGAAGATGTCGTCAAGCTCTTTCCTGCCCTTAAGCCCCAGTGCAGCCGCCGCAACCTGGTCGTTCCATGTCGCGGATGGGTCGAGAAACAATATGCTCCTTCCTCGAAGAGCGACCAGGGCGCCACCCGGACGCCCACCGAATTGTTCTCTCGCCGGAGACCGACGAACCTCGATTTCAAGGGATTCCGCCAGGTCGATAAGGGCAGCGAGTTGTTGTGCAGGTTCCATATTCTCAAGTTCCTACGCGTTTTCGCCGAAGATTAGATAAGCGGATACTGTGTGCATAATCTCACCGCAAGAGAAATACAAGAGGAATCAGTTTTGAAACCTTCGCCCAAACGCAAAGACGTTCACCAGCGGCAACTATCCGATCTCAAGCGGCAGGTGGACGTGCTTCGCGACCAGTTGAGAAGAGCTCAGCAATTGGCGACGATGGGAACAATGACCGCAATGGTCGCCCACGAGTTCAACAACATCCTCACGCCCATCATCAATTATGCGCAACTGGCGAGTGTTAATCCCTCATTTGCCCCGAAGGCGGTCGCAAAAGCAGCGGACGGTGGCAAACGGGCAGCACAGATCTGCCAGGCGATTCTGGGGCTCACCAGCAACACGCCAGATGAGCCTACCAGCGAAGACCTCCGCGAGATCGTTGCACAGACAATTTCGGCGATGGCACGCGAACCTGCCAAGGACGCCATCAACCTCATCGTCGACATTCCCGACAACCTGGAAATTATCACCAGGCGCGTCGAGCTTCAGCAGGTGATTCTGAACCTGATCATGAACGCCCGCCACGCCGTGATGCAGACACATGGGACTAGATCCATCAGCATTCGCGCGCGCCAACAGGGCGACGAAACAGTCATACAGGTCGAAGATAACGGCAACGGCATACCCAAGGCGAACCTTCGAAAAATCTTCGAGCCATTCTTCAGCACAAAAAAAGACGCCACCGAGGGTGGATCAGGGTTGGGTTTGGCAATTTGCAGGCAGATAGTCAGAGGCCTTGGCGGGAAAATAGACGTGGAGTCCACACTGAACGAATCGACCACGTTCACCATACACCTTCCCCGCGGAAACGCAGGCATTGCGAGAATCCCCAGCATACCCACCCAAAGACTCGTCCCCCAGGCCCTGGAGGTGGGCTGACAAGACAGCTACCCCCAGATCATTCGTACTCTCTTGCGTCAACCGCCCCGATTGAAGACCCTTTAATCGGCGCGACATCAACCGCCGAATCTTCATCAACCCGCTGACCCTGATCGTCTTGCGCGGGAGCGGTGGTGGGCGAATTCCGTACAATTACAGGCATCTCCGCAATTTTCGCACCACGGGGAGCCTCGATTCCGTCCTGGTCGTCTTGTTCGTCGTTGACGGGCACAATGGGCACTATCACCATCGCTTCAACCACTGCGGGTTCTTCCGGCCGGGCCTGGTCGTCCTGCGATTCAACGTCCTGAACATCCCCAGGCTCATCGTCCACGGCCGGAGTGTCGCCCTCTGTCGCTTCTTCCTCGGCAACGGGGGGAACCACCGGCGGGGACGGTTGGGGGGCGGGCTCGCGCACGACCACATCGCTGGCTGGAGGAGTGAATTTCACCCGCGGGCCGGCGCCGGCGGAAGAATCGTCCGCGTCATCCAGAATCACAACTTCTTGCGCCTCAACAAGATGGAACCTGATGCCGGTGTCAAAACTCTTGGTTCCATGCACGCCGACCAGTTTGCCTACAAACTCCGCAAGGTTCACGGTGTTGTCCGCCGACTGAACGTAGGCGACTATCCCCGTCGTGTCGGGCCTGCGAAGCAGGAAGCGTCGTGGCTTGCCCCCACCGCCCGGGAACATCTCGCTGGGCGACAGAATGCCGGTCGCAACATAGGTGGTATCGGGTGAAGGCGTCGCCGCGGGGTCCATCTCCAGCTTCAGCCGTTGCGACTTCATCTGCTGCTGATACTCCTGGGCGTTGCGAACGATGCGATCCAGTGAGCGTTGCTCCTTGCGCCGCTCAATCACCTGTTGAAGAAAACGAATCCTGTACTGGACATATGGATCAATCGCCTCATCGGATGGAATCGCGTTGTACATCGACAGCATTCCCTCAAGATTCTGCTGATTGATTTCCTTGGCGTATTCCTGCATGAGTGCTGCTTCGGCCTGTTCCCACGCCTGCTGTGCGGCACTGGACACAGCGGCAGGTTGCGTCGTAACCTCTTGGGTCACAGCTACCTGCGATGTTGTGGCGTCCTCGTCGTCTTCGGCCGTGTCAGCCTGATCACTTGATGTCTGCGCGTCGGCGATAAGCCCAACCCCACCGACAGGTCGCACATAATCCGCCGAGATCCAGAACCCCACGCCCCTGGGAGGATCGATTCTGTAGAAATCGCCAATCTGTCCGGTAATGCGAACCTTGTCGCCTTGGTTTAGTCCCTTGAGATGCTCATGGAAATTGGCGGTTCTGAGTTCTCCTCCCGCGCGCACAAGCACGTTGTTTCCGGTGATAGTCCCTGTCGATCCGTCGGCGTCAACGTCCACCCACTGCTTCGAGACCATGCAATAGCAGCCCTCGGTCGGGTAGATCTTCAGCCACCCCTGCTGACGGTCAAGCACGTTAACACGAGTGTTGCGGTGAACCTTCGTACACCTGTAAGCGTTGAGGTTTGGGGCGCTTCGCACGTTCACATTGTTGCCTGTCACCTCGCCTACAAACAGATATTCCTCGGATATGCCAGCCCGGTTCTCGCTCTGAGCACCGGCCCAACTGACCGAAAGCGCAATGCATAAGAGGATAATCGAAGCCGTTCTCATGATATGCTCCTTGCCGACTGGCATTACAGGCCAATGATCCAACATCAGAAATCACATTATCGTTTCAGAAGATGTGTGTCAAGAACGCTCGCTTGGCGCAAAAACCAGCAATCGGGCTCAATGGTTGATTTGTGCGCCTCCGCGCCAACACTTCAGGTCAATTCATGTCGATGCAGATTTCCTCAACGTCGTCGAGGTTCAGTGAGCAGCTCCATCTGGTGTCTTTGCCCATGCAGGATTTATCAACTCGCCGCGCGGGTATGGTTACTCCATCAGCCAGCACAGTCACGCCTCGCGATGGGGGCAGGCGAAGCTCGCGAATGGCAATACCAGTTTCAAACCGGCGAATTATGCTGATTGTCATTTGCCTGCGCCCAGGGTCAACAGATACCCACGCCCAGAACGCCGGCGTGAACATGGGGCCTTCAAACGGCATCAGCTTATCGGGAAGGTTAGGCCTGAGCCCAAGCACCCCCGCCGGGGCGTCCCAGAACCAGCCCAACAACGCCTGGTAGATGTACCACGTCACCGGGGCGGTCATGTAGAACCTGCCCCAGTGCTCTCGTCCGGTGTCGGGTTCATAGAACAATCGCAGGTCCCAGCGGTTGTCGTCGTTGACTTGCCCCAATACGTCGTCCATTCGTTTCAGCGCGTCGAGCCCCTCCTGGGCCTTGCCCAGGTACAGCGGAATTCCGCCCAGGTATATCCGGGCGTGCGGCAACCAGCCCCAGAGCTTGCGGTATGGCATCTTTCCCTCGGGCGTAGCCTCGTTGGTTGGAAAGACAAGATCCGACCCATAGTTCAACCTGAGCATGGACGTCATCGCCTCGCGGACGTAGGAGTCTCCATACAACTCGCCCAGGTCGCAGAAGTGGGCGAAGAACTCTCCCGCGATCTGGGATATATGCGAGTTGGGGCATTGCAGGCGCCGGCTCGTGTCATAGTAGTTCACGAAGAAATGCCCGTTCCACAGTTGTTCGATGGCGCTGGCGCGTGCCTTGTCGAAACATTCCCTCGCCTTTATCGCGGTTGGTTCATCTCCTCGCCGTCGGGCGAGCTCTTCAAGCGACTTCAATGCAGCCAGGAAGACCGTTGCGATATACGAGCTTGTCCCCTCGAATTGCTCCGCATCGAACGTGTTACCCACACCGCTGATGTTGGCGATTCCGTCGCCATCGCTGTCGAGTGCAAGCTGATATTCAAGCAGCCCCTTCACCACCGCCGGGTAGGCCTCGTCGATGTATTCTTCGTCTCCGGTAAGCTGATAATGCTTTAACGACAATATCGCCAACGAAGACGTAAGATCCGGCCAACCGTGGGCCTTTTTCTTCTGCTCAAGGTGACCATAGCCCAGGTCGTGCTGAATGCCCCCATCGGGCGCCTGTGAACGAACGAACTGTAGCAGCTCCGAGCGGTCGAGCTCGGGGAAGAACAATGTCAGATAATGGTTTGCGTAAAGTTTCTGGTCGAGCGTTCCCATACATCCGAACATGTGGCTTGGGCCTTCATTGACGCTGAACCGACCATCCTTCGTGAACCACGTGCAAGTCGAAAGGACATATGCGTCATTCGCAAGAGTACGCGCAAACCACGCCGGAAGACTCGAACGCCGCAACAGGCGAGGTATTTCATTAGAATCACGCATCAACCTGTCAAAACCCGCCAGGCCATAATCCGCAATCTCACGCGCCGAAGAAAAACGGTTCGAGTGGTAATGCCCGTAATCGCTGTCTCCCGACTGCCAGAACGCCGGAACATGCCACGCAAAAACGAACCGCAGCTCCCGCGTCTCGCCTGCGTCTAACTCGATGTCGGCAGCAATGGCGGATGCGGTCTTTTCGCCTTCAGATGTACCGGGGTTTTCATACGCGAACTGACCACTCCGGGCGAATTCGCTCCAGGGGTTGGCCTGGCTTTCAAATCGCCAACCAACAAGACGCTCACTGGCGATACCGTCAACCGTGAGAATGTACTCGCCCTCAGAACGCTTCTCAGCCTTTGGCGCACAGGTGAAACGCACTGCCGATTCACCATCGGCGCTTTCGCAGTTGCCCGCCCGCTCGTCCCAAAGAAAATAATACCCCTCGTCAAAAACCTTACGGTTCATGTCCGACGATACGCTTCCACCAAAGCCCAGAATGTTCTCGATGCACAACGCCACTCGGGCCTTCACCGCAACGCCCTTGTCAGCGCTGACGTTAACCCGAAACAACGCCAGCGGAAGACAGGAATCCTCGATATTGCGAGGAATGATCGACCCGCTCGCAATGACCTCCATTCGAAGCGGAAAGTGTTGATCCGACCCGCACAGGCTTGCCTGTGGATATCTGCCTTCATATGTCAGCCGATCGAACGGAACCATTCCACCCATGGGCTCCACTGCAAGAACCCTGCCCGCCTGACCAAGAGCAGATCGGGCATGCACTGCGAAAAACGATGCCTCCGACCGACGAAGAGGTGTGTCAATGTTTCCGTTGATCGTGATGTTGCGGAAGATTCCGTCTCTACAGAATTCAAGCTTGCCCGTGCCGATTCCACCAAGGGGAACGCCGCTCACCGGCTCTGGCCCCAGTGCCTCCCTCGCGATTCGCCGCTCGATTTCGCCCGACTCGATGCGCTCCAGCACCTCCACCACGCACAAACGATCCAGCCCCGCAAGCCCCCCAGGTGCTGTGAATACCCCGTCGGCGTAGTCTCTGCGCGTTTTCACCCTCCCAAGGCAAACCCACGTGAAACCAGACGGCGTACCGGGAACATCCACCTGACGAAACTCGCCAGCACACTCCTTACCCTCGACAGACACATTCGTTATCACGCCCACACTGCCGGAATGAACCCGCGCGTAAAGGTAATAGTCGGTAGCGGCGCCGGGTCCGCCGAAGTTCAGTAACACACGGTATTTATGCTCAGCAATTTGAAAGAACTGACTCGGGTGATAGAATTCCGCCCAATCCTCAAACTCCATCCAACGCCGTATCGGCCTCATCACGTCATCCTTGCGAAGATTCTCGTCATCAGATAAACGCATTCATGCAGGCCGAGCATTCTAAGCCACCCCCACCACATTCACAACCCCGCGCGTGTTCGCACGCGAGAAAGTAGACACGGTAGAGCAGTTGAACAGTAGATGCGATTGTGACAAATCGTAGACCTGGGCCAAATCGTGAATAAAAGTAAGCCCCGGGTGGGAATCCGGGGACGATTTCACGTCCATTTGTGGCCGGATAATCAAAAAACGGGCGACTTAAGTTTAGGCCAAGTCAACGCGAAAACGCAAAATCGACAG
>CAZWAT010000007.1:21626-33334 GCA_964632015.1 uncultured Planctomycetaceae bacterium | reverse complement strand
GGGCATCATCAATACTGGCTCGACTTCTGATTGGCGCGGGTAGCGATTCGGGCATCTCTTCTGGGGGCAAAAGCCTGCCTTCGGGAGTTATAACACCCAGGCGCAGAAGCTCGGCGACCAAGTCGATCAATCCGCTACCGCACAAGCCTGCGGGTTCCACATCGCCGATGACCCCAAGCTTCACGTCCTGATCGATCTTCACCTTTTCAATGGCGCCGTTGACTCCGCGCATTCCACAGGAAATCCTCGCCCCCTCAAAGGCGGGTCCCGCAGCCGTGGATGAAGCCCACATCTTGCCGGCGTGAGAAAGCACAATCTCTCCGTTGGTGCCGATATCAATCATCAGCACCGGTCCGTCCATGTCGCCAAGTCCGGTCGCAAGAACAGCCGACGACGTGTCGCCTCCCACGAAACCGCCGATCATCGGAGCGAAATACGCCATCGCCCCGCGTGGCTCAAGCGAGCCCAGCTCGCCGGCCCAGCATGTCAGGGCGTCCTTCCATGCAGGCACGAATGGCGATTGCCCCAGCCCGGACACATCCACTCCCACCAGTAGATGCTGCATGGTGGTGTTTCCGGCAAACGTCATTTCATAGACGTGCCTGACATCAACGCCCGCTTGCTCGCACAGCCGATTCGTCAGATCCCGCAGGGCATCGGCGACTAATTTTCCAAGCCGATTCAGCGCCTCCGGGCCTTTCGAGGCGTACTGAATTCTGGCCAGCACGTCATCCCCAAGCTGAATCTGAGGGTTGATCGCGCTGTCCAGCGCCAGCTCCGCGCCTGTCCGAAGATCAAGCAACGAACCCGCCAGAGTGGTGGTTCCGATATCGAAAGCTACACCATAGCATTTGTCAACGGTATCGCCCGGTTCAAAGGCGATCATCACGCCATCGACAATCACGGCGGTTCCCTTGTAACATCCCGACCTCATCTCAGCAGGAAGCTTTCTTAGCAGCTCGGGCCTGACATCGACCGGCCCAACCGCCTGCCTGAGTCGCTCCAGGTCGCCCATTCCGTCATCCAGCGACGGGGGGTCAAGCTCAACATACATCTTGCGAACTGAGGGCTCGACCTCGGTGGCGTGTGTGTTTGGTTGGGTGAGAATCTGGGCCTGAGTGTCGAACAGGCTGGTCTTGGGGATACTGATGACGGCGTCCCGCTGAAGAGCGGTCTGACACGCCAGCCGCCATCCTGTGTCCAGGTGATGCCGATCAAACACCTTAAGGTCGCCATGTCCGGGATCGGGAGCACCGGAGGTTATCTGTATTCCACACTTTCCGCACACACCCGCCCCGCCGCAGGGAGCGTCAAGCGTCAACCCCGCCTGCGCCACCGCCTCGACAACCGTCGTTCCCCTAACAACCCGTACCGATCGGCCGCTAGGCTGAAATGTCACCCGAACCTGGTTTGGCATGTCAAAACTCCATCATCTCAAGCACCGCTCACCATGCTACTTGCGTATCTTACGGCGGGCAATCCTATAACCAGTTGCATTGTGTCACAGATCTTTATAATCTCAAAGGCATGAATAAGTCATTTGTTGATCTGCAACTTAATGGTTACGGTGGTGTTGATTTCAACGGCAAAAGCATCAACGCTGATGAGCTTCACGCCGCATGCGAACTGCTCGATACCCACGGCGTAAAGGCGATTCTTGCCACTGTTATTACCGATGATGTCGATCGCATGTGCGGCCGACTGAGGCAAATTGTCGAAATTGCCGACGCCGACCCGCTGGTCAAGAGAATCATCGCGGGTCTGCACGTCGAAGGCCCGTTCATTAACGAAAACGCCGGTTACCGCGGAGCCCACCCCGCCGATCAGATCAAGCCCGCGAACGTATCCGACGCGGCGAAGCTCGTGGAAGCGGGCAACGGAATGGTCAAAATCTTCACCCTCGCACCAGAGCGAGACGAGGGCAAGAAGGTCACCCGGTTCCTTGCCGAGAAGGGTATCAAGGTCGCCGCCGGGCATACCAACGCACCGATGCGCGACCTCGAAGAGGCGTGTGACGCGGGTCTAACCCTCTTCACCCACTTGGGCAACGGATGCCCCATGAACATGCACCGGCACGACAACATCATTCAGCGAGGAATCAGCCTTGCGGGAAGGTTGAAACTCGGGCTTGTCGGAGATTGCGTTCACGTGCCCATGCCCGCGCTTGCAAACTATATCAAATTCTCCGGTATCGAGAATTGCTTTGTCGTTACCGACGGTACAGCGGCGTCAGGAATGGGGCCGGGAACATATACCCTGGGCGACTGGGAAGTCCTCGTGGGCGAAGACCTTGTCTGCATGGCACCTGACGGGTCGCATCTGGTGGGCTCGGCAGTGACGATGTCAAGGTGCTCGGAGAATCTCATCAAGGCAGGCTTCACCGAGCCCCAGGCGAGGCAACTGACTTTCGACAACCCCATGCGGATTCTATCAGGCGAATAAGGTCGTTCCAAACCGTCATGGCGCTAATGGATTGACCTTTTCCCCCTGGGGCTTCTATTATCGTCGCTGTGAGCGAAGAATCCCCCGCACAACTTGACACCCCCGCCATGCGGCAATACCGTATGTTCAAGCAGCAGTACAGCGATTATCTGCTGCTTTTCCGCATGGGCGATTTTTACGAGATGTTCCACGAGGACGCCAAAACCGCCTCGCGCCTCCTGGGTCTGACACTCACCGCCCGCTCCAAAGGCGCCTCGGCTGTGCCGCTGGCGGGAATACCCTACCACGCGCTCGACAGCTACCTGGCAAGACTGGTGAAGGCGGGTTGTCGCGTCGCCATCTGCGAACAAGTTGAAGACCCCAAACAGGCGAAGGGAATCGTCAAGCGGGATGTGACACGACTGGTCACGCCCGGAACCCTTACCGAACAGGAACTGCTCGACCAGAAAGAAGGGAACTACCTCGCCGCCGTTTTCACCGTACGACCCGGCTCTGGAGATGTGGATAACGCCAACGCCGGCCTGGCTTGGGTGGAGCTTTCAAGCGGCGCGTTCTGGACAATGCTGGTGGCAAACAGGCACGTTCTCGACGAACTGTCCCGCATATCGCCCGCCGAAGTATTGCTTCCCGAGGGTTCGCCATACGACACGCCCGAGTGGAAAACGAACCTCACCAGTGCCTGCCAAGGTGTTTGCGTATCCCGCCCGCCGTGGGTTTTCGACGCGCACGGGGCGCAGGAAACGTTGAAAAAACACTTCTCCACCACCACGCTTGCGGGCTTTGGATATGACGGGTACGACGAGAGCCTCTCGGCGGCAGGAGCGGTAATCGAATACCTTGGCGAAACCCAGAAGACATCGCTGGCGCACATACTGACCATGCGCAGGTTCGACCGGCGCGATCACATGGTGATCGACGGAACCACCATGCGATGCCTCGAAATTCATCGCACGCTCAGAAGCAACCAGCGTACCGGAAGCCTGCTCGAATGCATCGACCAAACATGCACCGGCATGGGGGCGAGACTGCTTGAACGCTGGATGGCGTTTCCGCTCAAGGGGTACAGCGCGATCGTGCAGAGGCAGGACGCCATCGAGGAGCTTATCGGCAACCGTCAACGGCTCGAAAGCATTCGAGCGATTCTCGCTGGGCTTACCCAGGTTGATCGCATATCCGCAGCCATCATGCTGGGCAGAGTGCGCCCACGGGAACTGCTCGCACTGGGCCAGACGCTCAAGAAGTTGCCCTCACTGGCGAACCTGCTTGAAGGAACCACCAGTGAACTGCTTGTGGATATCCCCCACTCGCTGGTAGGACTTGACGAACAAGCCCTGCTGATCGAAAGCGCAATAGATGAAAACTGCCCCAACGTTCTTCGCGACGGCGGGGTCTTTGCCGATGGGTACAATGAGGAACTTGATCGGCTAAGACGAATCGGCGCTGACGGACAGACCTGGCTGGCGGAGTACCAGAAGCGTCTCGTCGCCTCCACGGGCATACCTACCCTCAAGGTGGGATACAACAAGGTCTTCGGGTACTACGTCGAGGTGACGAACGTGCACGCGCCAAAGGTGCCCGGCGACTTCATCCGAAAGCAGACTCTCAAGAACGCCGAACGATACATCACCGACGAATTGAAGCGGTACGAAAGCGAGGTTCTTACCGCCAACGAACGAGCGAAGTCGCTTGAGCAACTTCTGTTCGACCAGCTTCGCGCCGAGATTGCAAGGCATATCGAGCCCTTGCAGAAGGCAGCCGGGGCGCTGGCGACTCTGGACGTGCTTGCGGGACTGGCACAACTGGCGATCGATAGAAACTACCGCAGACCCACTATCACCCAGGACAACGTCCTCGATATCACCGATGGCAGACACCCGGTGCTTGACGAACAGCTTCAACAGGAGTTCGTCCCCAATGATGTCAGCATGGACTCTGCCAACAACCGCCTGCTGATAATCACCGGGCCAAACATGGCCGGAAAGTCCACCTATATACGCCAAACGGCACTTCTGGTAATGCTTGCCCAGACGGGCAGCTTCATACCCGCACAACAGGCAACAATCGGGCTTGTGGATAGAATCTTCACGCGGGTCGGGGCTGCCGACGAACTGTCGAAGGGGCTGTCCACGTTCATGCTCGAAATGGTCGAGACTGCAAACATCTTGAACAACGCCACCAGCAGATCGCTTGTCATTCTCGACGAGGTCGGCAGAGGAACCAGCACCTGCGATGGCCTGGCGTTGGCGTGGGCAATATGCGAATACATCGCTTTGAAGATCAAGTGCAGGACGCTGTTCGCCACGCACTACCACGAACTGACCGAACTGGAAAACCTGCTTGACGGAACCGCCAATCTCAACGTCGCGGTCAGGGAATGGGCAGACGAAGTGGTCTTCCTGCACAAGATCGTGCCCGGCGGGACCGACCAGTCTTACGGCGTGCACGTTGCAAGACTCGCGGGAGTTCCCAAAGAGGTCATTCAGCGTGCCAGGGCAATTGGCCCGGGCCTGCAGGCACATATCGCCGAGGGGCTCGACATGCCCGAAATGGCCAAGCGAGCACAGGCGGCCGCCGCGCAGATGTCGCTGTTTGCCGATCCATCACAACGAATCGCAGGCGAGATAAAGAACCTCGACCTCGACAACATCACCCCGCTGAAGGCAATGGAGATTCTGCGCAGGCTCAAGGACAGCCTCTAGCGGACGCTACTCGGCAATGTCAGTGTCGACCATTTCCCTGTACGCCGCGATCAGCTTCGCGGTTACCGGCCCGACCTTGCCATCGCCAATAGTGATGTCATCCACCTTGGTAACGGGGATGACCTCCGCAGCCGTGCCTGTAAGGAAGCACTCATCCGCCTGCTTGATCTCTTTGGGTTTGATAGCCCGCTCAGATAGCTCAATTCCCATCTTCCTGCACAAATCGCAAACGACGCCCCTGGTAATCCCCCCAAGAATGCCCGCGTCGAGGGGCGGAGTGACAGCATGCGAGTTCTTGACGATGAACACGTTGTCACCGGTCGCCTCGGAAAGCTCGCCACACTCGTTAAGCATCAACGCTTCGCTGACGCCGGCGTCTATCGCCTCGATCTTGGCAAGAATGTTATTGAGATAGTTAAGGCTCTTGACCTTCGGGTTTAGCATGCGCCTTGAGATGCGCACCGTTTTGGCGATTATCACAGCCATTCCCTCCTCGTACATCTCTTTGGGATATAGCTGAATATTGTCATATATAACAAACACGTTGGGATTACCGCACTGGAACGGGCTCAGACCCAGTGTTCCCTCTCCCCTGCTGACAACCAGTCGAATGTAAGCGTAGGCATTGTTGTTGGCGGCGATGGTCTCTTTCAGTGCCTCGTGCAGCTCCTGCTTGCTGTAGGGAATCGCCAGCCTTATGAACTTCGCCGACTCATACAGGCGATCAAGATGGGCCTCTGCGCGGAAGATCCTTCCGTTATAAACCCGTATCCCCTCGAAAACACCATCGCCATACAACAACCCGTGATCCATGACGTTGACGTTCGCCTGTGACTTGTTTACAAGTTTTCCATTCAACCAGACCTTCATTGAACAACTCCTGCTTGGTGTTGCCTTTATCCTACGCTCCCCAATGGGTTTGGGCAACCGCTTGTTACCCCCATTACTAATATCCGTAAGTATACCGGTTTTTTCAATTGAACAATAAAATGCACCAAGTGTTGGATGGGTCTAACTTTTGATTCAAGGAGATTGTCGATGAGTTGTGTCGTGGTTTCGTTGTCGGTGTTAGCCTGTCTTGTGTGCGGAACAGCCTACGCTGCCCTTCGCTGGTTGAGTTTGGCCTGACCCCCACCATTTACCGGCCTCAAGGGCAACTACAGGTTCACCACCAACTGCAACCACCAACCGATGAACAGATTCGACGCCAGGGGAACAGATAGCGACACCATCGGCAGTGGTTGCGGGAATAAGGGCAGCCGTTGAGTTCTAAGCCGATTACCAGACAATATCTCTGGCGTTGAACACCGGGCCGTCGGTGCAGCAAAGTTTGTAATCCCAACCCTGCGGCGACTGCGAGCGAATCTTGCAGATGCATGACTGGCAGGTGCCCACACCGCAGGCCATGTGTCGTTCGAGCGCCGCGTAGCACTCGTACCCCCGATTTGCGCAGAAGTCCGCGATGCTACGCATCATCGCCTCCGGGCCACAGCAGTAGACCGAAAGCTGATCGCTTGACGGGCGCAGGCTGTCTGTCCATATTTCGAAAGCCTCGCCGACCAGGCCATGGAACCCGAACGACCCATCATCAGTCGCTATGACCGAGTCTACGCCGAGGGTGGCGAATTCTTCGGTGCATCGCCCCGGCGTGCCGCGAGGGCATGGCTCGACAGAGGAAGTCTTGAGAGGCAGGAATCGCCTGGAGCGAATCCCGCAAAACGCCACGCTCTTTCTGCCCAAGGCGACAAGGCGCTGGGCAAGGTAGATCATCGGAGGTATGCCCACTCCCCCGCCGATGAGGGCACATGTGGGTTTCGACTCGGTGACATTGAAACCGTTGCCCAACGGACCCATCAGGCTTACTTCGGTTCCGACAGGCGCTGCCGACAACCATCGTGTACCCGCGCCGATGACACGATAAATAAGGTCAAGCTCTACCCCCCCATCGACATCACGTCTGCCCGCAATGCTGATGGGCCTGCGAAGCAGCGGCTCTGTGTCGAGCAACTCTGCCTGGTGGAGTTTGGGCAAGGACTGCGACGACCAGTCCACCTGGTCAAGATCCTCCGGTTTGCTAAGACGCCTGCACTGAAGCTGGATGAACTGGCCAGGCTCACTGGTGGGAAGACTCCCCATGCCCAGCACTATCCGCCAATGCTCATCGCATACCCGGCGGTTGCTCAATATCCGCGCCGTATACATACCTCTTGTCCCGGTCTTGATATTATTCATCCCACACCTGCCATCCACAATCTCCGCGGCATTCTACGTTACCCCATAACCCAGAACAAGCATACTATCCTGAGCAAGCGAAGCGAGTCTAAGGGACTATAAACGCGATGACACAGCGGAAATTAAAGGCTGCTGCCCCGTTCTACCCTCTTCTTCTAGAGATATCAGTTAACGATGCTGATCAGCAGGTTGCATTAGCATTATTGGGCGCAATTTGTTTTTGCGACTTACCGCCAGACATTATCCATCGGATCATCTTTACCCAGGCAGACCACGGCCTCATTTGAGCTGCAATCCCAAGGGAAGCCTGGGCAGTAGCCAGAGCATCTTCGAGCAAGGCATCATGGAGAGGTCGAATAAACAGAGGCCAGGTTAGTAGTGCCCGACCCTGCACCTCCATCTCTATCCTATGTTGCATCACGACGGCCCCGTGTTCACTTCTGACAATAACGAATTCATGAAACCCGTTAAACCCTTTGGGGCTTGTGAAACGGAACTTTATCAACTGTCCGGGCTTGTATATTTCAACGATATAACGAATCGGGCCATGTCCTCCCTTAGCTCCGACACATAGCTGACGATCAAATCTCATGGGGGGCCAACATTGTTTTGGCCATAAAAGATCATCTTCTGAAGAAAGAGAATCAATGAGCTTCGCCACCTTCTCGTACTTTGCATCATATTCTCGTCTGTGAATATTTATTACTTTCATTGCAATCTCCTGTTTCTGGGATCGGCACACCCGGGGATGTCAGACTATCTTCTTGTCAACTGGGCAGTACTGACCACTCCTTGTTCTATATTTGATGTAATTTTAATTCACGTGTGTACTGATTGCGAAATGTAGGGCATACAATCTCATTGAAAAACAGTTCCTTTTGAGGGGAGGTGCAAAATGGCTGGTAGGCGTACGCAAAAGAGGTTGGCCGCTAAAGGTCGCAGGGCGCAGCGTTTACGTGACAAGCGTGAGATGTCGCGGCGGATGGAGTTTCAGGCTGAACTCGATGGCATGAAGAGAGAAGCCTACAGACGGCTGACGATTCTCAAATATCCCGGAGTGATAGACCGCAACTACTACATTCCTCCGGGGCGGGAAAATCCGCGCATCAAGTCAGACTGGAGAATCTTCCAAGAGATTATTCCGCCCCGTCGCGAGGAGCTCGAAGACGTCCCTCCTGAACTCTGGGCAGAGTTGCCCATCGACCGCCGCTCGATGATCATGCCGCCGCCGGGCAATGACATCGGCGACCTGATCCGCGAGGTGCAGATCGCCGAGACATGCATCTACCGCGGCCTGCTGGGGTTCGTCGAAGCTGGCAGGGCTCTTCGACACGTACATCAAAGAGCGTTGTGGCAGGTGATGTACAAGTCGTTCAAGGAGTACTGCAAGAAGGCGTGGAAAATCAGCAAGGCCCACGCGTACCGACTGATACTCGCGGCAAAAGTCGTAGATTTTCTCTATCAGCAATGCGGCCAGACATGTCTTGCCCTGCCGGTTAACGAGGCCCAGGTCAGACCATTGACGTACATCCGCAAAAATGGTGGCGATCTTGACTATGACAACATTTTTCGGATCTGGATCGAAGCCCAGTATTCACCCAAGGACACGTATTCAATTCCGATCATTACAGCCAAGCGCGTCGAGTTGGCCGCCGCCACCGTGATGGGGCCGAACTCGGATGCCGAGGAACGCTGGCGTCGCAAGCGCTTTCCGGAGACGATTTCAATATCCGTGAAGCACGTCTCGCGCACGGTCAACGCGATGGTGAAGCACATGAATCTCGACATGCTGGCGGATATAGCGCGGGCGCTGATGAGCTACGTGAAGCATAAAAGACGCCTCGATGAGGAGGCGGACGCGGCGGTGATAGCCAACATTTACCCACCCATGCTGGTTCCCTACGGCACCGCCACTGAAGCGCCATCATATAGAACCGCTCCACCAGATTCGAGTTGACCACCAACTGAACTATCACAACACGTCGAAAACAAACAATCCACACCAGGTGGCCGGGGGAAGTGTGGTCATATCCACCCAATTACATAGATTTGTGTCCGTGTTCCTCGGTTTATTGTCGTGTTTTTGTTTCGATATACCGTTCGCGACCCGGATTTCGGCCTGCTCGCCGCCGTGCTAAGGCAATTTCCCCTCTGGACCGACGCAGGCTGATAGGAGTCTCCAACTTGGGGCGCATCCAGCAGATCGCGCACGTGCTTGTATGCGAAATGGCGTGTCGATGTGTTCATGTTGACCGAGAAGTTTGGCGAATGTTTTTCCAACCCGCTGGCCCGTGGAATTCCAGGCAGCTATAATAGGGGTGCGGGTGGAGTACCCGACGGTACATCTAGCAAACGGAGAATGCCATGCGCTCATCTCAAAGACTGTGGGTTGTGGTGTTGTCGGCCACTCTGCTGGTTTCCTCAGCGGCGACTGCCCAGGACACCGACACGGCAATACAGGCGATGCCCGCCGACACGATGGGATTCCTCATTGTCGACAACATCTCCAGAACCCTCAACAATGCTCATCAGTATCTACAGAACATCGGTTTGGCCCAGATGTTCATGTCGCCTGACACCGATCTGGTGCAATCTGTCAGGCAGAGTCTTCAGCTTGGCGATGGGTTTGACCCACAAGGCAGTTTCGGTGCGGCGATGTTGGATCCGTTGGCATTGGGCATGGATATCGAACGCTTGGTAGACACTGCTGTTGACACAGGCGAATCTGAACGCATGCCCTTCGTATTATATGTTCCCGGTTCGGGCGTGCGAGAGGTCTTCGGGGCTTATCCGATTGAACCGTCCGGCGAATACGAGTTGATACAGTTTCCCGCTGGGCCTATGTACGCCGCCCACAAAGGGAAGCACGTGATTCTGAGTCCACTATCTTCTGCCCTGTCGGCAGCGATGAATGGCGAAGGGACTGCGTGGGACAGCATAACCGATGAGCAGCGCGACAGGCTCCGGCAAGCGGACATGGGCGGGTTCGTCAATATGCATGTCGCTGGGCCTGTAATTATGCAGATGATCGAGCGAACGAAAAGTCGGCTTGAGGCCCGCGACGCGGCAGAGCTTGATGAGGAACAGAAGGCAACGCTACGAATCATCCCCATCTACCAGCGGCTGCTTCCGCAAATCGAGTCGGTCGAGTTCGCCACCAACTTTACCGATGATGCGCTGCGGTTTGACGAGTTCATAAAGCTCGATCCCTCGAGCGAGATGGGGCGGGCGATTGCGAGTGCCCGCAAGCCAGAGGGGCCGCCACTGGACAGGCTTACCGACAATTCATATGCGATGGCGATGGGAGTGGCGTCGTCTGAAGGCAGCCCGGAGGTTTCTTCAGAGTGGATTGACGGGGCGTTGTCGGGCATTCCCGAAGTGAGCGAGCAGACCCGCGTGCGGATGCGCGACCATATCATAGCTCTCGGCAAGGAGGTAAGCGCCTGGCAGTTCGTGATCGGACAAGCGCCCGAGGGCTCAGGAGTTCTGGGAATGTCACTGGTGCTGGACGTGCGCGAGGCACAGGCAGCGAGGCGCCTTCTCGAAGAGATATCCGCGACGCTTCAGCAGGCCCTTAGCGAAGCAGGCCCTGAGGACCTGCGGAACATTTCCATCACCTATCAAACCCAGGCCCAGACCATCGAGGACGTATCGGGCGACGCGGTAATTGTCACCGGACCCCAGATGGACACCCCGGAGGCTCGCGCCCGTATGCAAACGGTTTTCGGCGAGGAGCAGATGCGCATACTGGTGTTGCCCGCCCAGCAGGATCGGCTGGTGCTTACGCTTGGAGGTTCCCAAGCTTATGCCCGCGAGGCGCTGGTCGCGGCGAGGGAAGGTGGAAGCCTCGTCGATAACCCCGATATTCGCAAGGCTCTTGATCGGCTGTCCGAGAACCCCTTCGGCGTGCTCCTTCTGGACGGAGCGAACCTTTCGAAGCTTGTGAACCGCATGGAACAAGCGATGAATGGCACCGATACATCCGATCAAATGCCCATTACTACACATACGCCATTGGCTTTTACCCTCGACATTGATGAGTCCCTTATGCACGGGGCCTTGGCAATACCCAACGATCTCGTCAAGGACATGTTCCACGCGAGCATGGGCATGGGTGCCCCCCCGGTCAGCGACGAACCCACCCAGGAGCCTGCTGGTTCGGAAGCTTTTTAGCGCCAGCGGGCATGGTGAACGCCAAAGTCAGCGACCTAGGTGCCGATGACCTGCTGGTTCGGAAGCTTTTTAGCGCCAGCGGGCATGGTGAACGCCAAAGTCAGCGACCTATGCGCCGATGACCTGCTGGTTCGGAAGCTTTTTAGCGCCTGCGGTCATGGT